>NZ_ANAH02000011.1:0-300000 GCF_000335475.2 Cystobacter fuscus DSM 2262
CTGAGAGCGGGGCACGCAGACAAGAGGGTCCTCCAGGAACCTGGGAGGTGCTGACGACTCCACGTCGAAGTGGCCGGAGGGCAACCGGAAGAAAGCCCAGGCCCGAGGGAGATGGGCGCCCGACTCCCGCGGGAGCGAAGGACGGGTGGCGGTGGTAGCGCGCTGGCGAAGGAAACGAAGCCGGGCGTGAAGGTCGTCAGGAAGTCGGAGTGCCTCGTAGTACCGCTGAAGCAGGGGAACGCACCCGGGCGGACCCTGTGGAGGGAAGGGGGCACCGGAACATGGAACCGAGGGAGGGAAAGATGGCGGGGACACCGAGCCCTACAACCGTCTCAACGAAACTCCAACGGATAGCGACGCTGGCGAGCAGCTCATCCAGCGCAGGGTGCGAGAAGGGGTGTCACCGACTCGCAGCGAAACCATGAGCCGAGGAGCCGGATGCGGGAATTCTGCACGTCCGGATCTGTGGGGGGCCGGGGTGGGCAACTGCCCCGGTCTACCCGACAGGGCGCGAGGTGCCGGAACGAGTGCTTTGACACCCGCGAGTTTGACACCCGCGAGTTTGAAGATCTGAATCAACCGAGCAGGCACGCATGGCTCGCGCCAGGGATTTTCGGGTAAGTCTCCCTCATGTGTGCCTCTCAGATGTCGAGCGAGCAGTCCCCTCCCGATGTGGCGGTCCAGCCCGGACGGGCGAGCCAAGCATGGCTCGCTTTCGAGCGGGTGGGCAAGCGCACCATCGTGAGCCGTGCTCGGGCGAAAAGCCCGGTCCGCTTGTTGACGCCGCGCAACCATGGCCATGCCGCCTGGGTCTACACCAGCCTGCTGGGGGATGGGCTGGTGGATGGGGACCGCCTCTCCTTGGAACTGGACGTGGCCGAGGGGGCCTCCGCGCTCCTGTCGAGCCGGGGCCACACCCGTGTCTACCGCTCGCCGCATGGTTGCAGGAGTGAGGTCGTCGCCAAGGTGGGCGAGGGGGCGCTCCTTGTCTGGGTGCCGGACCCCACGACGTGTTACACGGGCGCCCGGTACGAGCAGCGGCTGGACATCCAGCTCGCCCCAGGGGCCTCGCTCGTCCTGATGGAACTCGTCACCACCGGGCGCAAGGCCAACGGCGAGCGTTGGACCTTCTCGCGCTTCTCCTCCGCGCTGCGCGTCCACCGGGAAGGGCGCGCGTTGTTCGACGAGTGTTGGCTGCTCGATCCCGCCCAGGGAGCGATCTCCGAACGGCTCGGCCGTTTCGATGCGATCGGGACCGTGCTGCTGGTGGGCCCCGCGTGTGCGTCCGCCCGCGAGTCGCTCGCCAGCGGACTGGGGGCGCTGCCCATCACCCCGCGCGCCGGGCTCATCTGCTCCGCCAGTCCGATCAGTCCCGATGGGTTGGTGCTCCGGGCCGCCGCCGTCTCTCCCGAGCTCTTGCAGCACACAGCCCAGGACTGGTTGTCCTTCCTTCCCTCCATGCTGGGAGACAACCCCTGGGCCCATCACGGATGATGGGCCACTCACGCGGTGTGTCATGGTAGAAGTCTGATTCGTCGGATGGGCCCGTGCCCACGAAGCATCGCAGAAGGAGACACATGCACCTGTCACCGCGTGACATCGACAAGCTGCTGTTGCATGGAGCGGGCTTCCTGGCCCAGAAGCGTCTGGCTCGGGGCTTACGGCTCAACTACCCCGAAGCGGTGGCACTCATCTCCACCCAGCTCCTGGAGTTCATCCGCGACGGCAAGCACAGCGTGGAAGAGCTGATGGACCTGGGAAGGAACCTGCTGGGCCGCGCGCAAGTGATGGCCGGCGTGCCGGAGATGATCGCGGACGTGCAGGTGGAAGGCACCTTCCCGGATGGTTGCAAGCTGGTGACGGTGTCGCAACCCATCGCGAAGCATCACGGCGACCTCGAGCTGGCACTCCACGGCAGCTTCCTTCCCGTGCCACCGCTCTCGCTCTTCCCTGATGCGCTGAGCACGGTGATGGAGACGCCGGGCGAGGTGATCGTGCAACCCGGTGAGCTGGTGCTCAACGAGGGCCGCGACGTCATCGAACTGGAGATCACCAATACGGGTGATCGTCCCATCCAGGTGGGCAGCCACTTCCACTTCATCGAGACGAACCGGGAGCTCGTCTTCGATCGACGAAAGGCATACGGCCGGCGGTTGAACATCGCGGCGGGCACGGCGGTGCGCTTCGAGAGGGATGAGGTCGAGACGGTACAGTTGGTGAAGATCGCCGGAGCGCAGGTGATTCGAGGTGGCAATGCACTGGCCTCCGGTCCCCTGTCCGCGCAGAACGCGGAGCGGGCCATGGAGCAGGTGCTCGCGCGGAACTTCGGTCACAAGGACCAGGAGGAGACATGAGCACGAAGAAGATCAGTCGCGCCGATTATGCCGCCCTGTACGGTCCCACCACGGGTGACAAGGTCCGGTTGGCGAACACGGGGTTGCTGGCGCAGGTGGAGCACGACCACACCGTCTACGGAGACGAGTGTGTGTTCGGCGGCGGCAAGGTGCTGCGCGAGGGCATGGGGCAGCAGGTGGGCGCGAGCAACGCCGAGGCGCTGGACTGCGTCATCACCAATGCCCTCATCATCGACTGGAAGGGCATCTACAAGGCGGACATCGGCATCAAGGCGGGACGCATCCGCGGCATTGGCAAGGCGGGCAACCCGGACGTGATGGCTGGGGTGACCCCGGGTATGGTGGTGGGCGTGACCACCGAGGTCATCGCCGGCGAGGGGCACATCGTCACGGCGGGCGGCATCGACACGCACATCCACTTCATCTGCCCGCAGCAGGCGGATGAAGCGCTCGCCAGCGGCGTCACCACCTGGGTGGGTGGAGGAACGGGGCCCGCCACGGGCAGCAAGGCCACCACCTGCACGCCCGGGATGTGGAACATCCTGCGGATGTTGGAGGCCACGGACACGCTGCCGCTCAACATCGGCATCACCGGCAAGGGCAACACGTCCAGTCCCGAGGGCCTGTGGGAGCAGATTGCCGCGGGCGCCGTGGGGCTGAAGCTGCACGAGGACTGGGGTTCTTCTCCGGCCGCCATCGACACGTGCTTGTCGGTGGCCGAGCAGGAGGACGTGCAGGTCACCATCCACACGGACACGTTGAACGAGTCCGGCTCGGTGGAGGACTCCCTGGCCGCCTTCAAGGGCCGCACGATCCACACCTACCACTCGGAAGGCGCGGGCGGCGGGCATGCGCCCGACATCATCCGGGTGTGCGGCTACCCCAATGTCCTGCCCAGCTCGACCAACCCCACGCGTCCGTACACGGTGAACACGCTGGATGAGCACCTGGACATGCTCATGGTGTGTCACCACCTGAAGAAGGAAATCAAGGAGGACATGGCGTTCGCCAACAGCCGTATCCGCGAGGGGACGATCGCCGCGGAGGACATCCTCAACGACATGGGCGCCATCAGCATGATCTCCTCGGACAGCCAGGCGATGGGCCGGGTGGGCGAGGTCATCAGCCGCACGTGGCAGACGGCCCACAAGATGCGCGAGCAGCGGGGCCGCCTGCCCGAGGAGCAGGGCGACAACGACAACTTCCGCATCCGCCGCTACGTGGCCAAGTACACCATCAACCCCGCCATCGCTCACGGCATGTCCCATGAGGTGGGCTCGGTGGAGCCGGGAAAGCTGGCGGACCTGGTGCTGTGGAAGCCCGCCTTCTTCGGGATCCGCCCGGAGCTGGTGCTCAAGGGAGGGCTCGTCGCCTGGTCGCAGATGGGAGATCCGGGCGCGGCCATCCCCACGCCTCAGCCCAACTACATGCGGCCCATGTTCGGCGCGCGGGGACGGGCCCTGGGGGCCACGAGCATCGCCTTCGTGTCGGCGCGCTCCCTGGACGAGGGGTTGGTCCGGGGGTTGGGACTGACCAAGCAACTGTCCGCGGTGCGCCAGTGCCGGGGAATCGGCAAGAAGGACATGAAGCTCAACGACTTCCTGCCGCCCGACCTCGCCGTGGCCGCGGATAAGTTCTGGGTGTACATCAACAAGCAGCCGCTCCTGTGCGAGCCCGCCGCGTGGCTTCCCCTGGGACAGCTCTACTCGCTGTTCTGAGAGGCGCGCCATGGGCTCTTCCTGGAGGGTGTTGCAGCTGGCGGACTCGGGCTTTCCCACCGGGGGCTTCGCGCACTCGGGGGGATTGGAGGCGGCGGTGCAGCACGGCGAGGTGCGCGGCCGCGAGGGGCTGGAGCGCTTCGCGCGGGAGCTGCTCTGGCAGGTGGGGCACGGCGCCCTGCCCGCGCTGGGTGCCGCCTGGCGTGAGCCCTCCCTGGTGGCGGGAGTGGACGCGCGGGTGGAGGCGTTCCTCACCAACCACGTGGCCAACCGCGCGAGCCGCACCCAGGGCCGGGCCTTCCTGGACACCTGCGCGCGCATCTTCCCCGAGCAGGTGGGCCCCCTGCGCCACGCCGCGCGCGAGGCCGGGGTGCGCTTCCACCACGCGCCCCTCTTCGGCGCGGTGCTGCGCGTGCTGGAGGTGGAACTGCTCGAGGTCCAGCAGCTCCTCTTGTCCCTGTCGCTGCGCGGCGCGCTGTCGGCGGCGGTGCGCATGGGAATCGTCGGCACGCACGAGTCCCACCAGCTCCAGCACCAGCTCACCCCGCTGCTCGACGAGGTGCTCGCCACCTGTGGCGGGCTGGGCCTGGAGGCGCTCGCCCAGACGTCACCGTTGGTGGATCTGCTCGGCTCCACGCATGACCGGTTGTACTCGCGGCTCTTTCTCTCTTGAGGTGAACCATGCACGACGACGAACACCGTGGCCACGGCCAGGACGACGCTGACCACACGCACGAGGAGTGGGACCATCCCGGGCACTTCCACGAGCGCGACAAGCCCCACCGCGCCGACTTCTCCGAGCGCTCCTTCACCATCGGCATTGGCGGGCCGGTGGGCAGCGGCAAGACGGCGCTGGTGCTGGCCCTGTGCCGGGCGCTGCGCGACAACTACCGCCTGGGCGTGGTGACCAACGACATCTTCACCAAGGAGGATGCCGAGTTCCTCGTGCGCAACCAGGCCCTGTCGCCCGAGCGCATCAAGGCGGTGGAGACGGGCGGCTGCCCCCACGCGGCCATCCGCGAGGACATCAGCCACAACCTGCTCGCCCTGGAGGAGCTGATGGAGCAGCTCAAGCCGGAGCTGCTCATCGTGGAGAGCGGCGGCGACAACCTGGCGGCGCAGTACAGCCGCGAGCTGGCCGACTACACCCTCTACGTCATCGACGTGGCGGGCGGGGACAAGGTGCCGCGCAAGGGCGGGCCGGGCATCACCCAGTCGGATCTGCTCATCATCAACAAGACGGACCTCGCGCCGCACGTGGGCGCGGACCTGGCCGTCATGGAGCGAGATGCCCGGAAGATGCGCGGCGACGGGCCCTTCGTCTTCACCCAGGTGACCAAGGGGGTGGGGCTCCAGTCGGTCATCGATCACATCATCGGCGCGTGGCGCAAGGCCACCGGGCCGGCGCCCCGGAGCTGAGCCCCGGGGCGGAACGGGTGGAGCCGGACAGGTGCTTCCGGCTCCACCTTCAGCTGCTCACCTTCAGGCTTCTCAGGCGGCGTGCTCCGGCGTGTCCGACTTGCCGGTGGACGGAGCGCTGGAGGAGTCCGAGGCACTCGCGGCCCGCTGCCTCGCGCGGCGATCCCACATCACCTGCATCACCGCGGCGAGCACCGTGAAGGACACGATGAGCGTGGTGAGCAGGCCGATGCACGCCACGAGCCCCATGGACTTCAGGCCGTTGTGGCTGGCGACGAGCAGGGCGGCGAAGCCCGCGGCCGTCGTCAGCGTGGACGAGGCCACCGCGGCGCCCACGCTGCGCAGCGCCACCATGGGAGAGGTGCCCTCGAGGAAGCGGTGCAACAGGTACAGGCCGTGGCTCACCCCGAAGCCCAGGAGGATGGGCAGGATGATGATGTTCATGAAGTTCAGGTGGATGTCCGCCAGCGACATGATGCCGAGCATCATCGCCAGGCCCACCGTGAGCGGGATGACCGAGGCGAGCGCCAGCGACACGCTGCGGAAGTCCAGGAAGTGCATGAACAGAATCCACAACGTCACCAGGAACACCGCCAGCTTGCCGTCGGCGAGCACGATGCGCGCCAGCCGCGCGAACAGCGGCGCCGCGCCCGCGGCCCGGTGGATCTGCGCCGGGGCGATCACCTTGCCCGACGCGTCCTTGATTTCGGGCGTGGGGATGGAGCTCGTCTGGTCGGCGAAGTCGAGCATCTTCTTGCCGTCCCACAGGTCCACGGCCGGGTAGATGAACGTGAGGTAGCCGTGGTTCTCCGGCTTCGTCTCCGGCAGGTGGACGAACTGCTCGCGGTAGTTGGCCGGCACGCCGTGCACGTCGAAGGGCCGGGCCTCGAGCATCTTCATGAACAGCGCCGCCTTGTCCTGGGTCTCGGGCGGCAGCGCGTTCACGTCGATGTCCTTGAGCTCCTCCTTCCACTCCTGGAGGATCTTCGCGTTGGCGGCCGCCGTCTCGGGCGGCGGAACGAAGGTGTAGATGCTCACCACCTGATCCACGGTGTTGTACTTGTCCGGGTGCTGGGTGAGCTCCTCGTAGATGGCCTTCGCCTCCTCCAGCGTCTTGGAATAGACGGCGATGGGGTCCGCGGAGATGTTGAAGCGCTTGGTGATTTCATCCTGCAGCCGCACGGACGGCTGGCCCTCGGGGATGAGCGCTCGGCTGTTGTAGTTGAAGCGCACGCCCCCCTTGATGCGCTCCCACAGGGTGGTGGGGCGGTCCAGGGGGATCTCCTCGCTCGTCCAGTTGATGGCGCAGGCGCACAGGGCGAGCACGACGACGGTGCTGATGCCGAGCACGAGCCCCGGCCTGGGCACGCGCAGCTCCTTGCCCGTCTTGCTGTTGAGCGCCGGGGGCTTCATCTCGCCGATGAGCTTGCGCGGCAGCTCGGGGTTGATGCGGCCCGCGATGGACAGCAGCGCGGGGCTCCACGCGAAGAGCAGCACGCCGATGATGAAGGTGCCGAAGCCGGCCAGGAAGCCGAACTGGCTGAAGCCGCGGAACTCGCTGACCACGAGTACGAAGAACGAGCCGGACGTCACCACCGCGGCCACCAGGGCGGGCCGGCCCGCGTTCACCACCGCGTCGCGGATGGCCTGGTCGTACCGCTTGCCCTGGCCCAGCTCCAGCCGGGTGCGGAAGATGAAGTGGATGCCGTAGTCGATGCCGAAGCCCATGAGCAAGCCACCGAGGATGCTGGTGATCATGTTCAGCTCGCCCACGGTCACGTAGGTGAAGCCCATGGTGATGATGGTGCCGACCACCGTGCCGCTCGCCACGATGATGGTGGGCACCAGCTTGCGGAAGGCGAGGATGGTGATGATGAAGATGGCCGCGAACGCGACCAGCGTCACCGGCTGGAGCGACTCCTCGATGGCGTAGGAATCGTCCACCGCCGTCTTGTAGGAGCCCGTGAAGCCATAGGCCACCGTCTGCTTGTTGCCCATCAGCTCGTAGTCCTCCACGAGCTTCACCCCATCGGAGCCGGGCTGGGTCGAGTAGGCCGCGAGCTTCTGGCGCAGCTCCTCGATGTACGCCCGGGACTTGCCCAGCTCGTTGGAGTCCCACATCGGCTTGATGAGCATCATGATCATCTTCTTGTCGTTCGAGATGTTGTAGTCATCCCGGATGCTCTTCTTGCCGACGCTGCCATACTTGTTCACCAGGTCCGTCATCTCGAGCTTCACCGGCTCGGTCTTCTGGATCTCGATGAAGAAGGGGTTGGCGCGGCGGAGCTGATCCTTGAGGAAGGCCATGATGCGGCGCTTGCCCTCGACCAGGTCCTCCGTCTTGATGAACAGGGCCATGTTCTGCTGGATGAACTCGACGGGCAGCTTCCAGGTGACGGAGCGCACGTTCTGCTTGTCCGCCAGCAACTGGGCGCCGAGGTTGTCCGCGACCTTCTTGAGCGTGGCCTCGTCGTCTCCGCGCAGCGCGAGCATCAGGTGGCCGCTGCCACCGATCATGTCGATGATGCGCTTGACCTCCTTGACCTCGGGCAGGTCCTGGTCGATGAGGTCGAGCTGGTTGGAGTTGATGGTCAGCTTCGTGGTCCCCCACAGGCACACGGCGAACAACGCCAGGATGACCAGGAGGACGAGCCCGGGCCTGCGGACCAGCAAACTGGCATAGGCGAGGGCGAGGCGCGGCGGCTTGTGGATCGAGTCACTCATGCGGCCGCGGACCCTATCGGAGAACCGCCCCCACCAGAAGCGCGGCGAGGGCCTTCGTCGCCCGTCCCGTCGCTCTCCGGGGTGCCCTGGGGCCAGGGCGAGGACCCGGAGTGGGAATAAACTCCGGGCCTCGTGGCTGAGTGCTACTTCTTGGACAGTTCCGCCTCCTTCTTGCGCATCATGTCGAGCAGGTGGTCCCACCCGCCCTGCTGGAAGATGGGGCGCACCTGGTCATCGCGGATGCCGGTGAGCATGGAGTCGCCGAGCACGAACACGTCGAGCACCTTCCAGGCGTTCGCGTCCTTCACCACCGCGTACTTCAGCTTCATCTCCTGCTTCTTCATCGGGTGGTTGATGATGACGAGCGAGCTCACGTTGCCCTTGTCCCCCTCCACCGTGGGCGCGTCGTAGGTGATGGACTGCAGGTTCTTGAAGTTCTCACGCACCTTGGGGAAGGCGATCTTGGCGAAGAGGCTGTGGAAGAGCTTGGTGAACTCCTTGCGCTGGGTGTCGGTGCCCTTGGCCCAGTCCTCGCCAAGCAGGAAGCGGCCCATCTCCTCGTCGGCCAACTGCTTGAGCGCCAGGTCGTCCTTGCTCAGGCGCACGGACTGGACGACCGTCTTCACGGGCTTGGCCACGGCCTCGTTGGGCGCCGCGGCGAGCGCGGGCATGCAGAGCAGGAGAGAGGCCAGGAGGGTCAGGGAGCGAAGTCGAGTGTTCATGAGGTTCCTTCCGGTTGAGGAGCGGTCTCTACTAGCCCAGAGAGGAACGGAAGGCCGGGGGTGAAATTCAGAGGGCTTTCCTCCGGTGGACACAGCCGGGGGCCCGCCTGGCTGGTGGCAGCGGTGGACGAATTTTCCAGGAGTGGTTCCGGGTTTGACTCTCCTGAATCCCCAAGTCTACTGTGACCCACTTTCACGATTCGCCTGCCCGTCAACCCCCAAGAAGAACTCATGCCGACTGACTACCTGTTCACCTCCGAATCCGTCACCGAAGGGCACCCGGACAAGATCGCCGATCAGATCTCCGACGGGGTGTTGGACGCCATCCTCTCCAAGGATCCCCAGGGCCGCGTGGCCGTGGAGACCCTGGTGAAGACGGGTCTGGCCATCGTCGCTGGTGAGGTGACCACCAACTGTTACGTCGACATCCCGAAGATCGTGCGCAGCACCATCTGCCGCATCGGTTACACGGACAGCTCCATGGGCTATGACGGCAACACCTGCGGCGTCATGGTGGCCATCGAGGGCCAGAGCCAGGACATCGCGCGCGGCGTGGACAACAAGAAGGAGCAGGGCGCGGGCGACCAGGGCATGATGTTCGGCTTCGCCTGTGACGAGACGCCGGAGTTCATGCCGGCCCCCATCCACTACGCCCACGCGCTCACCAAGCGCCTGGCGGACGTGCGCCGCAAGACGCACGACTGGCTGCGTCCGGACGGCAAGAGCCAGGTCACCGTCGAGTACCGCGGTGGCCGTCCCGTCCGCATCGACGCGGTGGTGGTGTCCACGCAGCACTCGGATGACATCTCCAACAAGAAGATCCACGAGGCCATCCGCGAGGACGTCATCGCCAAGGCCCTGCCCAAGAAGCTCATCGACGCCAAGACGAAGATCTACATCAACCCCACCGGGCGCTTCGTCATCGGCGGCCCCATGGGCGACTCGGGCGTGACGGGCCGGAAGATCATCGTGGACACCTACGGCGGCATGGGCCGTCACGGTGGTGGCGCCTTCTCGGGCAAGGATCCGTCCAAGGTGGACCGCTCGGCCGCGTACATGGGCCGCTACATCGCCAAGAACGTGGTGGCCGCGGGCCTCGCGCGCCGCTGCGAGGTGCAGGTCTCCTACGCCATCGGCGTGGCCGACCCCGTGAGCGTGCTGGTGGAGACCTTCGGCACGTCCACCGTGCCCGAGGAGAAGATCGTCGCCGCCATCAAGCAGACGTTCGGCCTCAAGCCGCGTGAGATCACCGAGCACCTGGATCTGCTGCGCCCCATCTACCAGAAGACCGCCGCGTACGGTCACTTCGGCCGCGCGGAGAAGGAGTTCACCTGGGAGCGCATCGACAAGAAGGACGCCCTGCGCGATTTCGTGGGCGTCTCGGCGCCGGCGCCGGTGGCCGCGAGCACCCGCCTCAAGGCGGCCGTCTGACGTCGCGCGCCTGAGCGCATCCGGAGCATGAACGCGCGTGGGCCCCCTGGGTCCACGCGCGTTTTTCATTGGTCATCGTGGGGACGGGCCGTCACCCGCCGAGCGCGAAGTCGACGAAGATCTCCACGTCCGAGCCCAGCCCCACGTCCGAGAACTCCCACTGGAGCAGTCGCTGGCGAAGGCACTCGGCCAGCTCCCGGGGCAGGCGCTGTCCGGACGCGAAGGCGACCGACTTCGTGGCTCCCCCGCGCGCCACGCGGATCCTCGCTCCCAGCGTCGTGGGCGCTCCGGGGGGCAGGGGGCAGGCGCGCAGATCCGGGGCTCGCGCCTCCATGGCGCGGCGCAACAGGGCCCGCTGCGAGGACATGGGCGCCGCGGGGGGCGGAGGGGCGGGCTTGGGCACCGGCTTCTTCTTCACCACCGGCTTCGTGACGACGGGGGGCGGCGGCGGCGCCTCGGGCACGGCCACCGGTGGGGGCACGGGCTCGGGAGTGGAGGGCCACAGCCAGAAGAGCATGAACAGCAGGAGCAGCGCCGCGAGGCCCCACCGCCAGCGCCGCGCGGGCCGGGGCGCGGCGGGCGGGCGCCTCCTGGTCCCACGTGCGGCCACCGCTCGGGGCGCTCCACGCGGACGCCAGGCGGTGCGGACTCCCCCCGCCACCGGCCCGGCCCTTCGCGGTGCGCCCCGTGCTCTCATCTCTGGTCGGCGGGCAGGCTCAGCAGTTGGGCCCAGTTCCTCGCGAAGCCGCGCGAGAAGCCCGTCCAGTCTTGCGCCACGGCCTGGCACAGGTCGATCCGCGTCCCCAGTCCGGGCTGGAAGCCATTCAACCCGGTGCTGAAGGGCTCGTAGAAGGGGTGCTCCGAGGGGCTGATGGCATCGAGCGCGGTCCGGGGGAAGGTGCTCATGCTCGCGCAGCGCTCACGCAACTGCGCGTAGCTCTCGTTCTCCGACGTGGAGACGAAGAGGAAGCGCGTCTGGGAGCGGGGGATGCGCCAGGCGGAGGCCGTGGGACTGCCAATGTTGAGCCAGGGCATGTGCTCGACGCCGAACCGCTCCGCCGGGGTCTTGTCGGCCGGGTCACAACCGGGGCCGTAGTCTTGCGGATGGCTCCCATGGTCGATCATCACCACGAGCAGGGCGCCGAGCGGGTCCGCGAAGGGACGGTCGCCAGATGATTGCACCGTGGCCTCGCTGAGCCGGACCGTGAGCGACAGCAGGTGCTGGCTGCTGCAGCCGGTGGGCGTCGTGGTGCTGTAGGTGGCCGCGTTCTCCAGCAGGGACTGCACGCTCGCGGCGGACGGGGTCGCGCTCTCGTTGCCCGACAACAGCCTCGGCTCGTAGAGCGAGCCCACGGCCGTCCTCCGGATGTCGAAGCCCTGGGAGATGAGCTGCCGGGTCATCGTCTCGATGAGCGAGCCATACGAGGCGGCCAGATTCGCCGTGCTCCGGTCGATGCGCACCAGCCACAGCACGCCCGTCCCACGGTCTCCGTTCGTGCCGCTGCCCGGGAAGGTTGCCCGTGGCCCGGAGCCCGCGTCCCAGGCTCCTCCGTCCCAGCCGCCACCTCCTCCTCCCCCGCCTCCTCCACCCCCACCAAGGCCGCCGTCCCAGTCGATGCCGATGCCACCGTCCGAGGTCGGATGTTTGCCCCCATCGGGCCACTCATCCCCTCCGTCCAAGCGGATCAGATCCGGCGGCTCGATGATGCAGCCGCTGCCCAGGGTGGCGACAAGAATCAGCCCCAACGCGCGCATGAACTACCCCCTCAATTGGCGCGCCCGGCGCGCGCACCATTCTGCGATGTACTCAATCCCCTGCGAACCATCTCATCCTTCACGCAGGCAAGCAGCTCTCTTCTGGCACCAGTGAACTCCTCCGGACGTCCCGTGCCACGCATTCCCAGCTCCTCGCGCAATTCGCGCTGGAGCGAGGCGGGGCAGGCATTCAGCAGTTGTTCACGCAACGACCCCTCGGCCCCACTCAGGTAGGTGACGACCTGGGCGGCGGGCAGGCGCAGCAGGGCCGCGCCGAGCACCTCCACCGGTGCGTTCACCAGGGTGGACTCGGTGACCAGGGACGAGGCCAGCTTCTCCGAGCCCTCCTGCCGCAGCCGCTCGACGAGCCGGTCCTGGTCGGCCATGGACAGCGTGTCGAGCACCTCGCCCAGGACGCGCTCGAGCTGGGCGAGGCCTCCCGTGCTCTCGGCGAGCTGGGCGCGCAGCTCGTCCGCCACCGCCAGGGCGTAGCGCGTGCTCAGCTCGGGCTGGCGGGCGAGGCCCAGCGCGAGCTCCCGTCGCTGGGCGGAGTTGAGGGACTGCAGGGCCGCCGAGCGCAGCGCGGAGGGCGCGAAGCGCAGCGCCACCTCCCGGGCTCCCGGCGCCAGGCCCAGGCACGCGCTGGCGAAGCGCTCGGGCCGCACCCCCTCCAGGAAGGCGAAGGCCAGCTCCACCGAGCCGTCCGCCTGGGTCAGCCGCGAGGCGATGGTTCGCCCCTCCAGGTCGTACAGCGCGGAGGCTCGCGCTCCCTCGTCCCCGGAGGGCACGCGTCCCAGCTCGGCGGCGAGCCCCACCAGCGACGCGGACAGGGCGGGGTCTCCTCTCAGGTCCTCCAGGAGGAACTCCCCCATCTCCCGGGTCCACAGCGCCACCTGCCGCAACTCGCCCCGCGCGAGCGCCTCGCGCACCACGGCGTTGCGCACCGAGCGCTCCTCGCGCAGCGTCCGCTCCAGGCGCCCGGCCCGGTTGGACGGGTACTCGGTGGGGGCGGGAGGCGCCGCGGGCGCGGGCTCGAGGGGAGGCAGGGGCAGCTCCGGCCCATACTCCAGGCCTGGGGGCGGTGACGCGCGGCGGGTGGCCACCACGAGCAGCACGCCCAGCACCAGCACCGTCAGCGCGAGCAGCGCCGCTACCGCGAGGAGGGGGGCCGCCTCCAGCAGCCGCTCCTCGGCGCGCTGGCTCAGGGGCACCTCCGGCTTGGGCTCCGGCTCGCTGTCGGGCGTGGGGGGGGGCGTGGCCGAGGGCGGGGGCGGCTTGGCCTCGCGCGGGGGCGCCTCCAGGTGGGGGGCGTTGCGCGGCGGGAAGGCCACGGACTCCATCTCGACCGTGGGCTGGGCGCTCACCGCCTTGAGCCGCTGGGCCACCAGGTCCTTGAGCCGGGTGCGGAAGGTGCCCGGGAGCTGGCTGTCCGTCAGCACGCGCGCGCTCACCGAGCGCAGGGTGGGCAGGTTCGTGCTCGTCGACAGGCTCTCGAAGCCCGGAGCCGCGCCGCCCACGGACTCCTCCTCGACGCGGGCCTCCACCGACACGAGCACGCATTGCTCGGGGCAGAGGGTGCGCAACAAATCGGTGATCTCCGCGCGCGCCCGCTCCTCGGACTCCGCGCGCAAGCGGGCCTGGGGCGTGGAGGGCGCGGCCGGGGCGATGCCCGTCCAGGCCAGGACGGCGAGCAGCGTCAGAAGGTGTCGTGACAGGCGAGTCATTGGCTATTCCACCCGGATGACGACCCGGCGGTTGGCGGCGCGTTGTTCCTCGGGCGAGCCCGGGACGTCGACGCGGCGGGTATCGGCGAAGCCCCGCACCGACATCCGCTCACGGCCCACACCGCTCTGCTCGAGGGCAGTGCGCACGTTGATGGCGCGCTGCGAGGACAGCTCCCAGTTGGAGGCGAAGCGGGCGGTGCGGATGGGCACGTCATCGGTGTACCCCTCGATGACGAGCCCGCGGGAGGGCAGCGTCTGCAGCATCCGGGCGACCGAGGCGATCGCCGCGCTGCCCTCGGCGCGGATGTCCGCAGAGCCCGAGTCGAACAGGAGCGCGTCCTTGAACTCGATGGCCAGCCCGTCCGCCTCCTGGCGGGTGAGCACCTTCTGCTGCAACCCCTCCTCGGTGATGAAGGTGTCCACCTTGTCCTTGAGCTCCTCCAGGGGGGTCGCCTCGCCCGAGAGCGAGGCCGCCATGCGCTCGAACTGCGCCATCTTCGGCGGCGACACGGCGAGCAGCAGCACGAAGAAGCCGATGAGCAGCGTCAGCAGGTCCGCGTAGCTGATGAGCCACAACTCGTCGTCCTGGCTTCCGTGCAGCAGCGCTTGCAGCTCCGGATCCTCCTTCACGGCTCACCCGCCGTTCCGGTGGCGATCTCGGCGGCCGGAGCGCCCGCGCCATGGGGCGAGGTGCCGGACAGCTCGAAGAGCTTGCGCACGTCCGCGAGCGGCTTGTCCTCGCGGATGAGCACGAGCGCGCGGGTGATGAGCCGTGCCTCCTCCACCGCCACCGTCATGTGCGAGTGGATGATGCGCGCGAGCGGCTGGTACACGGCGTTGGCGAGCAGCAGCCCGTACAGGGTGCACAGGAGCGCGAGCGCCATGGAGGGGCCGAGCTGCTCGAAGCGCGACAAGTCCTTGAGCAGCGAGATGAGCCCGAGCACCGTGCCCACGAGGCCCGTGGCCGGCGCCACGCGCGACAGCGTGCCCAGGACGTCCTCGGCGCGCTTCATGCCGCTCACCATGCAGAAGAGCGACGTGCTGGCGGTGCTCTCGATGTCCGCGGCGGAGTACTGGCGGATGACCAGGGGCCCGAGCTGCCGCAGCACGTCGTGTTGCGCCTGGCTGGCGATCTCCAGCGCACGGGCCGGACGGCGCTGGCGCACCTCGGCGGCGAACTGGGTGAGGGCCTCATAGAGCTGGGCGCGCGAGCGCGACGCGGAGAAGCGCAGCGCGCGCCCCACCGCCCGCGCCGCGCCCCCGAGCTCGCTGAACTTGTACGAGGCCACCGTCATGCACAGCGGCGCGAACCCCAGCAACACGAGCGAGGGCACGTGGATGATGCCCCCGAAGCCGCTCGCGTGGCCCTGGGTCAGGGTGTAGGCCAGGGTCAGGCCGAGCCCCAGCATTCCGATGATGAAGTGCATGGTCCTATTCCTCTCCCGAGGTGGTGGCGCGCAGGGCCTCGGCCACGCCCGCGTCGTCCGGATTGATGGACAGGGCCTTCTCCCACGCCTGCCGGGCCAGCTTGGGCTGGTTCAGCTTGACGTAGAGCGAGCCCTTCATGGCCAGCAGCCGCGCGTCCTGGGGGTACTCCTTCTCCAGCGCCACGAGCTCGATGAGGGCCAGTTCGTATTTGCGCGAGGCGTACATCTCCTTCACCCGCGCCACGCCCCCGAGGTAGCTGCGCGTGCGCGCCGCCCGGTTCGCGTCCACCACCGGCGTGTTGCCCGCCGACTTCGGCTCGCCCTTGGGCGCGGAGGCCGCCTTGTCCTGCTTCAGGCTCAGCACGGACTCGGCGAGCATCTCCTCGTCCGCGGAGGTGAGCATCTCCACGGGGCCGCCGCCGGCGAGCGGCAGGCGCACCTCGTAGCCGCCCGAGCCCTCGGGCAATTCCATCTCCCACACGCGGCCGTTCTCGGCCATGCGAAGGATGTACTTCTGCGGCGGCGGGAGGGGCGGGCCCTTGTCCCTGTCGGCTCCTGGCCGCCGGCTCGGGGCCGCCGAGCGCCGCATCTCATCCGGCACCACCAGCACCTTGGTTGTCGGCGTAGTCGTGCACGCGGGCAGCACCGCCACGAGCACCCATCCCCAGAACCTGGACCTCACCATGTGAAACCCATCCCTACCTGTGGGGTCAGCCCGCCCACGATGTACGTACTGTCCTCGCTGCTCTCGAAGGGCACCAGGAACCCGAGGCTCGCCTGCAGGGTGATGCGGTGCGCCAGCACGCACTCCGCCTGGGCGTTGAACATGGGCGAGTTGCCCGTCGCCCCCGTGAGGAAGAAGCCCGCCGAGCCGCCCGCGAAGCAGTTGATGCTGTAGACGTTCTCCCGGTTGATGCGCGAGAGCAGCGTGGCCTCCAGCAGCGCTCCGCCAATGCGCGTAGGGTTGATGATGGCCGCCACCGTCCCGCCCGCGCGCCAGGTGCGCTCCTCGCCGAAGGCCTCGGTGAACCGGTAGGCGGTGAAGGGCGCCCAGATGGCTCCGTCCTCATGGCCCTGGGTGGGAATGATGATGGCGCCCAGGTGCACCGAGTGGTTGAAGCGCGGCTTCGCGTTGATGCGGTCCTCCAGGTCCTTGAGCCGCGCCTCCCGGTGCTGCACCTTGTCCGCGGAGCGGTAGAGCAGCGCCGTGTGCGGGTGCACCCGGTAGCCCTCGGCGAAGAAGACGGAGGCGTCCTCGCCGCGCACCATCTCCACGTCGAACGCGAAGGAGTTGGGCGCGGTGTACAGGGTGAGGCTCGCGTTGAGCACCACCTGGGCGTTGTACTTCTTCATCACCTGCTGGAGGTCCTCGCGGCGCGACAGGCCCCGGCGCACCACCCACGTGCCATTCTCCACCTCGGCGTGCGTGGCGTAGCACTCGTAGCAGCGCACCACCCGCACGTTCGCCGCGCGGTAGATGGCGGCGATGAGCCGCGCCTCGAAGACGCTCGCGAACTCGGGGTTCATGTTCTCCGAGACGCGCACCCGCTCCAGGAGGATGGGGGAGATGCGGTTGGCGCCCAGGCGCGCCACGTCCGCGGCGAACTCGTCGACAATCTCATCCAGCACGTCGTTGGCGTCCACGCGCTCGCCCGGCCGCACGAGCCGTCCCTCGCGCGCCTCCAGCCGCGGGGGCGTCCGCGGCCGGGCGTAGATGCTGGCTTCGCCGGACATCTCGTTGTCGGGGGGTGACGTCGGTGGCGCCTCTGTGGGCGTCTGGGCCCCCGCGCCGAGCGCCCACAGGAACCCGGTGAGGAGGACGATGGCTTCACGGCGCATGCGGAACCTCGGTCTTCGCGGGGGCGGAGACGGGGGAAGGGGGCTCGCGCGGGAACCAGTCGCGCCAGGAGCCCTCGGGAAGGGGAAGGGCGAGCAGGGACCAGGGCTCCGGCCAGCTCACGGAGAGGGGCGGGGGAGGCTCGAGTCCCGGAGGCGCGCCCACCGCCACCTGGCCCACCGCGACGAAGGCCTCCAGGCGCTTGCCCTTCGCCGCCGCCTGGGGGCCCCGATCCTCGAGTGCCGCGAGGAGCGCGGGAAAGGTCTTCTCGTGGCGCGAGTGCACGGCCTGGCGCATCCCGTCCAGGTGGGTGGCGAGCAGCGGGCGCCACCGCGCCTCCGTCAGGTCCGCGCTCGCCGTCACCAACGCCTGCGCGAGCGCGAGCACGACGCGGTCCAGCTCCTCCAGGTCCTTCGCGGGCACGTGCTCCTGACGGCGCAGCAAGAGCAGCCGCTCGACGGCGCGGGTGAGCCCCGCCGCGTCACCCGAGGCGAGCGCCACCTCGGCGCGCAGCGTGTGCCCCCGGGCCCGGAAGAGGGCGCTCTTCTCGAGCAGCAGCCGCTCGGAGGCGTCGAGCGCCAGCCGCACGTTGCCCCGGTCCAGCGCGAGGCCCCCCAGGGTGGCCAGCCGCTGGGGGAAGGCCGAGCTGGGACCCAGGTCGCGCAGCAGCGTCAGGGCCTGGGCGTCCAGCGTGCCGCGCGCCAGTTCGACGAGGGCGATGCCCCGAAGCGCCTCCACCCGGGGCTCCTGGGCGCTGGCGAGGGCGGGGAAGACGGAGGGCCACATGCGCGCGAGCGGCTCGCGTTCTCCGAGCGCCTGGTACGCCAGTGCCCGCCGGTAGAAGACATCCCAGCGCTGGGGCGACTCGGAGAGCGAGGCCCGGGCCTCGGGCCCTGGGGCGTAGGGCTCGGTGAGCGCGAGCACTTCCCGCCAGCGGGCCTGGGTGGACAGGTGCGCCGCGGCCTGCGCGACGATGGGCAGCCGCGACGGGGCGAGCACGGGCTCGTCCACGAGGGCCAGGTAGCCCTCGGGGGGATCGATTCCGAGGCCGAGCCGCAGCAGTTGGCCCAGGGGCCGCGGCGCGGTGCCCATCGCGGAGGGGCTCAACCGGCGCGCCACCTCCCGCGCCTCGTCGGCCCGCCCGAGCGTGAGCAGCCGGGACGCGCGGTGATAGAGCAGCCGGTGCGCCACCTCCGCGCCCAGGGCCTTGTCCACCTCCCGCTCCAGCTCGGAGGTGAGCAGGGGCAGCTCATCCGTGGCGGGGACGGGCTGTGCACAGGACGAGGGCCGCAGCCGCAGCTCGAGCGTCTCGGAGGGCCAGTTCTCCTCTTCGATGGGCCAGCGCAGCGCCTGATCCTTGGGGAGCAGCGCGGAGCGCCGGAAGAAGTCGGGGGTGAGCACGTCGCGCCACAACGTGGCGGAGGCGGCGGCGGACGCGCCGAGCCGGCCCCGGCGGGCCACCTCCAGGCGCAACAGGGCGCGAGGGGCCAGCGGGCTGTCCTCGGGCCGCAGGGGCGCGAGGGGCTCGCAGTTGAGGAAGCGCACCACGTCGCCGAAGAGCCGCTGCCGCTCGGCATCGGCCGGGTCCACGGGGGGCTCGGCCAGCCGCTCCACCAGCGCGGTCAGGTCGCGGGCCCAGAAGGGCTCGGCGTAGGGGTGCGCGGTGAGCGCCACCGCGAGCAGTGGCACCCTCACAGCACCACCCCGAACGTCAGCGTGGGCAGTACCCCGAGCGACACCAGTCCCCGCTGGCGCTGCTCGAAGGTCACCACCAGGGGCACATCGAGCTGGGCGTGGATGCGCGGACTCACGCGCACGAGCAGGCCGGGGCCAACCATTGGCGAGGGGCTCACCCCGCGATCGGTGAAGGTGAAGCCCAGGTGGCCGGCGGCCTGCACGTCGAAGTGCAGCAGCGTCCCGGTGCCGACGAGCACCTTGCCGTAGCCGAGCGCCTGCCGCCAGCCGGCCGCGAGCAGCGCGACGGGGCGCTGGGCGTCGGGGACTAGGCCGGTGCGATCGAAGATCTCGGAGCCCGCGGCGCTGAGCGAGGAGAGGAACAGGGCGAGCTTGAGTTCCACGCCGCCCGTCTCCATCGGGTACCAGCTCCCGGACAGCAGCAGGCCCGGGTTGTTGTAGTAGTCGCCGCGCGCCAGGTAGCCCACACCTCCGGTGGCGAACACGTGGTCCTGCTTGAGCAGCAGCCGCCGCTCGACGCGCACGGGCGTGCCCTCGGCGCCGGGAATGGGCGAGGCGGGGTCCGCGGCGAGCAGGGCGAGGAGGAGTCCGGAGAGCATCAGCGAGGGCCCGTCAGGAAACAGCGGGGCGTGGCGTTCCAGGCCAGGAGTTCGCCCTCGGGAGTGGAGAAGAAGCGCTCGCAGTGCTCGCGGCACACCTCGAGCGTGAAGCGGACGGTCACCGGTTCGAGCCTCTGGTTGCGAGGGACCGGCTCCTGCTGGGGGACGGTCACCCGGAAGCGGGGCGGCTGGGCCGCGTTCACCGGGATGCTCTGGGGTCCGTAGACGAAGTTCGCCCCGTCCAGGCCGCTCGGGCGGGTGCACCCCTTGAATTCGCGCACCCAGGAGAGTTCCTGCGGGGTGAAGAGGGCAAAGCCCTCCGCGGAAGGCTGCTCGAGCTGGATGAAGGGCAACTGCGCCCGGGCCAGCTCCGCGAGTCTCGCCGTCAGGCGGGGATCCGAGCTGTAGGTCCAGGGCGCGCTCTGGGCGAACCGGGTGTTGCTCAGGACCTCCTGGGTCGTCAGGGCCCAGAGCTGAGGGGCGTTGCCGCCCCCGTTCTGCAAATTGATGAAGTCTTCCCTCAGGGACGACGGGAGCGGCAGCTCCACGTTGTTGAAGTAGAGCAACACCGGCTTGACCCGCCCCCGGCCGAAGAGCTCCTCCGCCTGTCTGACCTGAGCCGCGTATTCCCAATAGGGGTACGACCGCGAGTTGGGCTGAACACACCCCGGAGAGAGATCCCGGGGGGAGAACTCCATCCCCTCCCGGCCCGTGGGCAGCAGCGCGGCCCGCAGGGCCGCCCTCAGCTGCTCCTTGACGCGGGTGCACTCGGCGGCATTGGGAATGTGGAGGTCGAAGACGAGGCCGTAGACCACGGGGGTATCTTGCGCCTTCACCACCCGTTCACGGCTCAGGGTGCTGATCTCGGGCGGGTAGGGGTCCACGAAGTACGTCTCACAGCCGGCCAGCAGGGCGCCCAGCAGCGCCAACCCGCCGAGACTGCCTCTGCCCTGAGTGCGTGATGACCTCGACCGCGTCCGATTCACGTGAACGACCCGTCCCCCGCTTCGGCCCGCATGCGCGTGGTGGGTACCCTTTTACCCGAAGGGGGCTCGGGTCTGAAAGGGGGGGTGGTCTCCGTCCACCGGGCGGCTCCCTACTCCCCGGCCGGACCCGTGGACGCGGCGAAGGTGGCCAGGGTGAGGGACTCGGGGGGCGTGGGCAGGGACTGGGGGGCGCGGGCCTCTCCGCTCCGGTAGCGCCAGCCGGTGCCATCGTGGCGGAACTCCGAGCGCTCCACGAAGGAGCGATCCTTGCCGCTCTCGAAGACGCGCGCGTAGAAGAGCACCACCGACGTGCCGGACGGGTCGGTGAGCTGGCGATCCAACACGTGCAGCCGAGGGTACTTGAGGGTGCTGGCCTGGGCGCGCAGCTCGCGCACGAAGTCTTCCCGGGGCCGGGAGCGGTCCGGGTGGTCGGGGTGCAGGGTCCGCCAGAGGTAGTCCAGCTCGCGCAGGGCGAAGGCGCTGTAGCGCGAGCGCATGAGGGCCTCGGCGTCGGGGGCTTCCGCGGCGCCACGGTGGTAGCGGGCGCAGCACGCGGTGTAGCGCAGGCCCGAGGTGCAGGGGCAGGGAGGAGTGGGGGGCATGGGGTGTTTCCGGAAGACAGGTCCGACGTGAAGGACCTTGCTGCCCTGGAGGCTAGCGCATACATGCACTTCCCTCCTCTATGAGTCTCTTCCAAGCCATCGTTCTCGGACTGGTCCAGGGGTTGACCGAGTTCCTGCCCATCAGCTCCACCGCGCACCTGCGCATCGTCCCGGAGCTGTTCGGCTGGCCGGATCCGGGCGCGGCGTACTCGGCCGTCATCCAACTGGGCACCGTGGCGGCCGTGCTCATCTACTTCCGCCGGGACCTGGTCACGCTCACCCAGGCCTTCTTCCAGGGGCTCGTGCGGCGCCAGCCCATGGCCACCGCCAACTCGCGCCTCGCCTGGTTCGTGCTCGTGGGCACGCTGCCCATCGGCGTGTGCGGCCTGCTCTTCAAGAAGAGCATCGAGACATCGCTGCGCTCGCTCTACATCATCTCCGCGAGCCTCATCCTGCTCGCCCTCATCCTCTTCATCGTGGAGCGCCTGGCCTCGCACCAGCGCACCTTGGAGCAGATGACCTGGCGCGACGGCATCATCGTGGGGCTGTGGCAGGCGCTCGCCCTCATTCCGGGCTCCTCGCGCTCGGGCACCACCATCACCGGAGCCCTGTCCCTGGGGCTGCGACGCGAGGACGCGGCGCGCTACTCCTTCCTCCTGTCCATTCCCGCCACCTCGCTCGCGGGCCTCTTCGAGCTCAAGCACCTCCTGGAGGCCACCGAACGTCCCTCGACGCTGGCGCTGGTGGTGGGCACGCTGGTGGCCTTCGGCTCGGGATGGGCCGCCATCGCGTGGCTGTTGAGCTACCTGCGTCGGCGCTCCACGCTCGTCTTCATCGTCTACCGCGTGGCGCTCGGCTGCCTGCTGCTCGTGCTGTTGCAGCGGGGCGTGCTGCACCCCCAGTCCGGGTTGGAGAACACGGACACCCCCTCCAGGCCCCTCAAGGTCCCCGTGGAGAAACAACTGACGGAGTAGTCGTGCACCCTCTCTTCGACGCGCTCGAGAACCAGCTCTCCACCCGGCCGCCCCAGGCGTTGCGCGTGCCGGGGCTCGTGCTGCGCGAGGCGGCGGTGCTGGTGCCCCTGCTGCTGCGCGACGGGGTGCCCCAGGTGCTTTTCACCAAGCGTCCCACCACGCTGCGCCACCACGCCGGCCAGTACTCCTTTCCCGGTGGCTCGCGCGACGCCGTGGACCCCACGCCCCTGCAGACGGCGCTGCGCGAGACGCGCGAGGAGCTCGGCATCGACGTGACGGGGGTGCGCGTGCTCGGCGCCCTGGACGAAGTGCCCACCCTGGGCGGCTCGGGCTTTCGCATCCAGCCCTTCGTGGGCGTGCTTCCCCAGGGCCTGGAGTACAAGCCCAACCCCGCGGAAGTGGAGTTCATCGTCGAGGTGCCCCTGGCGCACCTGATGGAGCCCACCACCCACCGCACCGAGCCCCACTTCTCCCGGGGCGTGGCGTACGAGGTGGATTTCTACACCTACGAGAGCCACGTCATCTGGGGCGCCACCGGCCGCATCCTGCGTCACCTGCTGAGCCTCACCCGTGCGTTGTCCCCGCCGTGAGGTGCTTCCAGGGCTTTAGAAATTACAGGCCGGCACCGCATGCGCCGGTGCGGGTGCATGGCCCGAGACGTTCCAGGTCGCACGTCCGTTGTCGCTATTGCTCGCACCCGGCTTCTTCGTGGATGGTTCGGGCTCGCCGCGCGTCGTCTCCGACTTGTCTCCCGAGCGCTCGTTCATCCGTGGCACGGTGTGCCCCGGAACGAGGAACCCGCATGGGGGTGGGGCGGAGGGGAGCGCGCCGGTGTGGTTCGGAGCCCGTATGGCCAGGATTCTCATCGTCGATGACGAAGTTCATGTGGTGGGCGCCCTCCGCAGACTGCTGCGGCGCGAGGGCTTCTCCATCGAGGTCGCGCTCGGGGGCGAGGAGGCCATCGAGAAGCTGGCCACGTTTCCCGCGGACGTCGTCATCTCCGACTTCCGCATGCGGGGGATGAACGGCCTGGAGCTGCTCGGTCAGGTGTTGCGCATGGCGCCCTCGACCGTGCGGGTGCTCATCTCCGGCCACGCGGACCTGTCTTCCGGTGGACCCGAGGCCGGGGTCATCTCCCACTTCATCAGCAAGCCGTGGGATGATGACCGCCTCATCGCCGATGTCCGGGCCCTGCTGGGCGCGCAGAGCCCGGCCTCCTGACGGATGGGAGGGCGCATGCCCTCCTGGTTGCCCTCCAGGCGTCGCCACGGGGCGGTGCCGGGCGGACGCGGGTGGATGGAACTGGCGGACCCGGACTGTTGGGACGGGGAATTGTCGAGAGGATTTCCGGCATGCATCTGGCCTTTCCCCGCGATGTGACTGCCCGCGAGAGCGGTGCCCTGGACGTCGCGGACGAGGTGCTCGGTCCCCAGGCCCTGGCCTGCTACGGAGAGCTGCTGCGGGTGTTGCGTTCTCCGCGCTGGAAGTGGCGGCTGCGCGTGCGGGTGGACCTGCTGCGCGGGGCACTGGCGCTGGAGCCCGCCGTGAGCGAGTGGCTCGCCCGGGGCGCTCCGGGGGCCCACCGGCGCCTGCTCGCGCGGCGCGAGCGGCTGGAGCGCGTGGCCCGTGCGCGGCTCGCCCGCCTCTCGCACCAGGAGGGCGCGTCGCTCGCCGAGGTGTGGGGGCACCTGGAGCGGCTGATGTCCGAGCCGCTGCCCCGGCCTCCGGGGGACGACGAGCCGGTGTTGTTCGAGGGCGCGCAGGGGTTGCGGCACTTCCTCGCGTGGCCGGGCGCGTGGGGGTTCGCGCTGCTCGTGCTCACCCACCAGCATCTCCTCGGGCGGCGGGCCAGCGTGGTGCCGGTGCTCGTCCTGGGCGGGGCGCTCCTGGCCGTCTACTTCCTGCGCTACACGGGGCGCTTCTGGCTCACCGCGAAGCGGCTCGTGTGGCAGCCGCGCCTGGGCGAGCCGGTGCAGGTGTCGCTCGCGTCCATCGCCCCGGAGGGCATCACCGCCCTGGCGGCCTGGGGCGAGGTGCGCGTCGAGGGCGAGCGCCGGGTCACCGTGCGCCACGCGGGGGCCGCGGGACGCCTGGCCGCGCTGCTCGAGCTGCACCGCCGCGCGCCCTTCCTCGGGCGGGTGGACGGCACGCCGCGGGTGCGGGACGTGTCCGTGGTGCCCGCCTGGCGTGTGCCCGAGGGCGCCGCGCCGGGCTCGCGCACGGAGCCGGGCGTGGCGGTGCTGCGGCCCGGTTATGCCGCGTTCCTCCCGGCGCACCGCGCCGCCGACATGTTCCGGGGCCTGACGGCTCCGCTCGGCGCGAAGCCGGAGGCGGACGCCGCCGAGGTGGACGTCACGGTGGAGCTGCTGGTGGAGCAGTTGCGGCTGTTGCCCGAGGCGGACTTCGACGCGTACCTGCGCCAGGCGGTGTTCGCCCAGGGCGGCGAGCTGTGGTTCGCCGACGAGGTGCGGCCCGGAGAGGCCGCGAGCGCCGGCCACGTGTGTCTGGTGGGCGCCCGCGGCGTGGGGATGCAGTTGCGGCCGGACTCCGTCCAGGCCGAGGCCACGCACCGCATCGTGCGTCAGTGGGCGGCGTGACCTCGGACCGGGACGACCGGGACTAGCGGAAGTCCCACTTCTGGTTCGACGTGCCGGTGCAGTTGTAGATGCTCAGCTTGGCGCCGTCGTTGGCGTTGAAGCCCTCGATGTCCACGCACTTGTTGGCGAGGTAGCTGACCAGGTCACCCGCGGGGCTCAGCGTGAAGTCCTGGGCGCGGTTGCCGTTGCAGTTGGCCAGCTGGATGCGGGTGCCGTCGGCCGTGGAGGCCCCGGCCACGTCCATGCACTTGCCACCAATCGTCAGCCGGGCGCCGTCCCAGGTGAACTTCTGGGCGTTGGTGCCATTGCAGGTCCACATCTGCAGCTGGACGCCGTCGGAGAAGTTGCTGTTGGGCACGTCGATGCACTTGCCGTTCATCCGCGAGACGAACGACTTGGCGCCGCCGGTGCCGCCGCCGCTCGTGAGGAGCGTGAGGCCGAACTTGCTGAGGATGGGGTTGATGGGCTGGAAGAACGTCTGGGGAGCGCTGCTGTCGCAGCCGCCCGCGATGCCCGAGGTCACGCCCTGCGCCTGGTTGCCGGAGAGCACCGAGCCACCCGAGTCACCGGGATTGGCGCATGCACTGGTCTTGGACAGGCCATAGACGGGGCCATCGGAGTAGTTGACGGTGATGTTCGTGGCCTGGAGCGTTCCACACCGCCAGCCCGTGGTGTTGCCGGAGCGACAGATGGACGCGCCGATGCCGGCCTGGTTGGAGCCCTGGACCAGGACGTTGCCGTTGTTGTGGTTGTACACCCAGGGCTGCGGCGTCCACGATCCGTTGGTGCCCACCCACCCCATGTCACTGCCGGGCCAGACGGAGCCCCGGACGCTGCCCATGGACTGCCAGTTGAAGCCGAGCGCGGGGGTGCCCGCCCCGCCGCAGTGTCCCGCGGTGACGAAGCCGCCCACCACGGAGAAGCCCACCGAGCAGGCGCCGTAGGAGCCACCGGCCCCGGTGCCGAAGAAGTAGACCTCGCCGCCGCGCACGTCGTACGCCGGGCGCGGGGCCTGGGCGGAGTGCTCCACGCGGATCGCCCCGTCCTTCGCGCCGCTGCTCAGGGAGACGAACGACTGGGCGCGCGACGCCATCAGGCTCGTGGCGTTCTCCGCCTGCACGACGACGCTGTTGGTGGCGACGTCCACGTACCAGGAGTAGACGGAGTCGGGCGCGTTGTGGGCGTTGCGGTTCAGCTCCTCCATGATCTCGTCCAGCCGCGCCTTGCTGTGCTTGACGAGCCGGGGCTCGGCTCCGGCGCGGCGAACGCGCGCGGCGCTGGCCTCATCGGTGACGCCGACGATGAGCCCGGTGCCCTCCTCGTTCAACCAGGCGCCGCCGAAGCGCTCTCCGAGCTGCTCGCGCAGGCCCCGCTCCAGGGAGGGGGCCTTCGCCTCGAAGTCCAGCCGGCGCAGCAACTGCTCCTCGGTGCCCGGCAGGTCCCGGCGCATCGCGTTGAGCATGTCCTGCGACACCTCCGGCGAGGTCACGCTCTTGCCGGGGGACGCGGCCTCGGCAGTCGCTGGCAAGGCATTCACGGTGGCGATGGTGGCGAACAACGCCGTCGCGGTGGAGAGCGCATTGAGCTTCGTATTCTTCATGTCTGTCTTTCTTTACAGGTGAAGACGCCTCCGGCCGCGTGGTTTCAGCGGCGAAGGGCGAGGGGCAGGGACTGCGATTGACTATGGAACAAGAGTCTCGGGGTTAGCAAGGAAAACTAACCAGGACGGAAAAGTTCCTAATACCCAGATTTCGAGAGGTGCTTGCCGGATGCCGTCAGTCGAAACGTTTCGATTGATTGACCCGAAAAAAAGCAACTTTCTCTCCATTCCCCCGAAAACAGGGAGGCAGGAAATCCCGAAGAAAGCAGAGGAGTCCTCCTTGTCCTACATCCCTTACCCCTTGCGTAGATTGACCGTGGGTGCCGTCCTCTCCACCGTGGTTGCGTGCTCCGGGGCGCCGGACGCACTCTCCGAGCAGCCCCTGGACACCCAGGAGCAGGCCGCGCTCACCACCCGGGTCGTCGGCTACTTCCCCACCTGGAATGGCAACGTCAATGACATCCAGTACGGCAATCTCACGCACATCAACTACTCCTTCCTGCTTCCCACCGCGCAGGGCGGGCTCACGGGGTTGAGCAGCGGGGACACCCGGCTCAAGTCCCTGGTCCAGACGGCGCACTCGCGGGGCGTCAAGGTGCTCATCGCGGTGGGCGGCTGGAATGACGGAAACGATTCTGGCTTCGAGCAGCTGGCCGCCAATGCCTCGACCCGGACGGCCTTCGTCAACAACCTGGTCAACTTCGTGAACCAGGCCGGGCTGGATGGCGTTGATATCGATTGGGAGTACCCGGATCCGGGCAACTCGGCCACGAACTACGGCCTGCTGATGCGGGAGTTGTCCAGCGCGATGCACAGCCGCGGCAAGCTGCTCACCGCGGCGGTCGTGGCCAACGGGTACACGGGTGGGGGCATCCCCACGGCGACCTTCGCCGACGTGGACTTCCTCAACATCATGGCCTACGACGGCGGCTACCCGCACTCCACGTATAACTATGCCGTCCAGTCCCTGGATTACTGGCTCAACCGCGGCCTGCCCAAGGACAAGGCGGTGCTCGGCGTGCCGTTCTACGGCCGCTCGCAGACCGCGTACGTGGGCTATGCCGCGCTGGTGGCCCAGGACTCCCAGGCGCCCTACAAGGACAACGTGGGCGCCGTCTATTACAACGGCATCGCCACCATCCAGTCGAAGTCCAAGCTGGCGCTCCAGCGGGGCGGCGGCGTGATGATCTGGGACATCTCCGATGACGCCAAGGGCAGCGCCTCGCTGCTGACCGCCATTGCCCAGGCGGTGGGGGGCACCACGCCCCCGCCGACCACGGGCAACCTGCTGGACAACCCCAGCTTCGAGTCGGGCCTGACGGGCTGGAACTCCGAGTGGCACAGCTCGGCGCTGGCGCACAAGGTGGACACCGACTTCCCCTACGCGGGCGCCTCCAAGCTCACGCACTACGCGTCGACGGCCTATCAGCAGGTGTCGGGCCAGTCGAAGGCCGTGGCCAATGGCACCTACCGCGCCAGCGTGTGGGCCCGCTCCAGCGGTGGCCAGAAGGCGCTGCGCCTGTATGCGAAGAACTACGGCGGGGCCGAGCTGACGGCGGAGATCGGCTCCGGCGCCGTCTCGGGCTATACGCAGTACACCATCAGCAACATTCCCGTCACCAACGGCAGCATCGAGGTGGGTGTCTACAGCGACGCGAATGCGGGGAACTGGTCGGCCTTCGACCAGTTCGAGCTCGTCAAGCAGTGAGCCTCCGCGGTTCCCGGTGCCTCGCCGAGGCACCGGGTGCCGTCCCGTCGCTCGAGAAAGAACCAAGACATGGCATTGCTCACCTCATGGAAGTGCTTGACGACGTCCGCCCTGGCCTTCGGGGCGCTCGCGATGGGAACGGCCGCCTCGGCCGCGCCCTCCGCGCAGGTCATCTGGAGTTCGGAGAAGAACCCGGGCGATGGCGCCTGGTTCAACGGTCCCCTGTCCATTCCCTACGCGCTGAGCCCGCAGGCGAACATCGCCCTGACGAGCCCGACCACCACCTCGGCCACCACGCTGGCGGTGGATCCCTCGGTGCAGTACCAGACGATGCTGGGCATCGGCACGTCGCTGGAGGAGTCGACGGTCTTCAACCTCTCGCGCATGTCGCTGGCGAAGCGCACGGAGGTCCTGAAGAAGCTGCTCGATCCGGCCACCGGCGCGGGCATGAACCTGCTGCGCATCACCTTCGGCACGTCTGACTTCACCGGCCGCCAGTTCTACACCTACGACGACCGGCCCGCCGGGCAGACCGACCCGAGCCTGACGTACTTCTCCATCCAGAAGGACATCGACTACAACATCGTCTCCACCATCAAGCAGGCGCTGGCGGTCAACCCGAACCTGAAGATCTTCGCGAGCCCGTGGAGCCCGCCCGCCTGGATGAAGGACAACGGCAGCCTCATCGGCGGCAAGCTGCTGTCCCAGTACATCCCGACCCTGGCGACGTACTACCGCAGGGCCATCCAGGCCTACCAGGCGCAGGGCATCCCCATCTACGCGCTGACCGTGCAGAACGAGCCCCTGTACCAGGCGCCGGACTATCCCAGCGCCTCGGTGGATTCGACCCAGGCGCGCCAGCTCATCGTCGCCCTGAAGAACGAGCTGAACGCGAACGGCTTGAGCACCCGCATCTGGGCGTTCGACCACAACTTCGATTCGGCGCTGGCCTATGTGACGCCCACCCTGAACGATGCCGCCGGCAACGCGGCGACGGACGGCGTGGCGTTCCACGACTACGCGGGCGACCCGAGCAGCATGACCCAGGTGCGCAACGCCTGGCCCAACAAGAACATCATGATGACCGAGCGCTCGGTCTGGGGCACGAGCGGCGCGGACCGGATGGCGCAGTACTTCCGCAACTGGGCCGCGGGCTACAACGGCTGGGTGACGATGCTGGACAGCAACATCCAGCCGGAGAAGTGGACCGGGACGCCCGGCCCCACCATGCTCATCCAGAGCGCGTCCTCCTACGACAACTACTGGGCCCTTCCCGAGGTCTACCTGATCGGCCAGTACTCCAAGTACGTGAAGGCGGGCGCCAAACGCATCTCCAGCAGCTACGGCTCGGCCAGCACGGTGACGAACGTGTCCTTCCTCAACCCGGACAACACCATCGTCTCCGTGGTCATCAACCAGACGGCCTCCAGCCAGCGCTTCAAGCTCGCGTCCGAGGGCTGGGAGCTGCTCGCCACGTTGCCGGCGAAGACCGTGGGCACCTACGTGTGGGCGCGTGAGAACGCCCCCACGGCGACGAACCTGCTCGCCAACCCCGGCTTCGAGGCGGATGGCACCCTGTCGAGCTGGAACTCCGAGTGGCACAGCGCCGAGCTGGCGCACAAGGTGGACACGGACTACCCGTACACGGGCAACTACAAGCTCACGCACTACTCGGCGGCCGCCTACCAGCAGATCTCCGGCCAGACGAAGGCCGTGGCCAACGGCACCTACCGGGCCAGCGTGTGGGCCCGCTCCAGCGGCGGCCAGCGCGCGCTGCGCCTGTACGCCAAGGGCTACGGTGGGGCCGAGCTGACGGCGGAGATCGGCTCCGGCGCCGTCGCGGGCTATACGCAGTACATCATCAACGGCATCCCGGTCACCAACGGCAACATCGAGGTGGGCGTCTACAGCGACGCCAACGCGCAGAACTGGGCGGCCTTCGACCAGTTCGAGCTCGTCAAGCAGTAGGCCACGAGAGGCCCCCGGTGGCGGTGCGTCCTTCCGCCACCCGGGGGCCTCGTGCATTTCAAGGGTTTGATCCAGTGAACATGGGATTCGATATGACTTTTCGTCGCAACCGGCCTGTACTGGCCACGCTGCTTGTCTCGTTCCTCGCGGGCTGTGGTGCTGAAGAGCCTTCCTCGGGAGCCCCCCAGGTGGGTCACGAGGAGACGGCGCTCGCCGCGTCGCTGCTCACGGTGAACCTCCAGACGTGGTCGGGCCACTACCTCGTCGCCGACAAGGGGGGAGGCGCGGCGCTCCAGGCCTACAGCACCTGGGCGAAGGAATGGGAGACCTTCACGCTCTCGGACCTCAATGGGGGCACGCTCCAGAGCGGGGACCTGGTGACCCTCCGGGGGGTGAATGGACAGTGGGTCTCGGCGGACAAGGGCGGTGGCGGCGCCGTCTACGTCAATGCCCCGCATGAGCTGGGCTGGGAGCAGTTCCGCGTCGTCAAGCTCAACGGGACGGGCACCGTCGCCTCGGGAGACAAGATCGCCCTCCAGACGAGCATCGGCGGCCAGTACGTCTCCGCCATCAATGCCGGAGGGGGTGATGTGCTCGCCAACGCCCCCGCGGCCAAGGAATGGGAGACCCTGACGTTCTTCATCGCCGGGACGGGCACGCCCACCACTCCCAAGCAGCGGGTGCTCAACTACATCCAGAGCATCTCCGGCTCGAAGACGATCGCCGGCCAGCACAACCGCGAGCCGAACTGGGATCCGGCGAAGTGGACCAACACCATCCACGGCACCACGGGCCGCTGGCCGGGTCTGTGGAGCGGGGACTTCCTCTACCAGCAGGAGAACATCGACTCGCGCTGGACGATGATCAACGAGGCGAAGAACCAGTTCAACGCGGGCGCGATCGTGCAGCTCATGTGGCACTCCTGCCCGCCGACGCAGGGCGAGGCCTGCGGCTGGGATGGTGGCGTCAAGAGCAGGCTGAGCGACAGCCAGTGGAACGAGCTCCTCACCGACGGCTCCAACCTCAACAAGATCTGGAAGACGCGGGTGGACAGGCTCGTGCCCTTCCTGCAGGACCTGAAGAACAATGGCGTGCCCGTGCTCTTCCGCCCGTATCACGAGATGAACCAGGGCGTGTTCTGGTGGGGAGGCCGCACGGGTCCGCAGGGCACGCGCCGCCTGTACCAGATGCTGCACGACTACCTGACCAAGACGAAGGGCATCGACAACCTCATCTGGGTCTGGGACGTGCAGGACCTGAGCTGGAACTTCAACGACTACAACCCGGGTGACGCCTACTGGGACATCGCGGCCCTCGACTTCTACAACGGCGACGGCTTCACGAAGGCCAAGTACGACGCCATGCTGGCCGTGGCGGGCAACAAGCCCATCGCCATTGGCGAGTGCGACCGCCTGCCGACCTCGGCCGAGCTGAGCAGCCAGCCGCGCTGGGTCTTCTTCATGGGCTGGTCGGAGCTCGTCTATGAGAAGAACTCGACCACGGCGATCCAGAACGTCTACTGGGCGGGCAACGTCCTGACGCGCGAGGAACTCCCGGCCTGGCGGTAGTCAAGCGCTCCCGGGTGTAAGAGGAGGGGTCTCGCCCGCTCGCCGGGGTGGCCGGGGCGCGGCCCCTCCTGTCGGAATGGGCAGCCGGGCTCCGGCCACGCGGTTAGAGTCCGCCGCCCATGTCGTTGTCCACGTTGCTGACCGCCGACTCCCTCCGCGCGGCCTCGGGAAGTGCCTTCCTCTCCGGTGAGGCGTCCTGGCGCGAGGGGCGGGTCCTCTCCTGTGCCCTCGAGAACGATGCCCTCGAGGGGCTCGTCCGGGGACGGGAGACGTACCGCGTCCGGCTCACGGCCTCGGGGGGCGCGCTCGTGTCCCGCTGCGCGTGCCCGGTACGTGACGCGGTCTGCGAACATGCCATCGCCCTCGGGCTGTCCTTTCTCTCCCAGGGCCCTGTCCCGGCCGAGCCGCCCGAGGGGCCCTTCGCGACGCGCGCGGACCTGGAGCGCTGGGCGGACGCACACCACGTCCGGCACGCGCTCGCGGTCTCCGTGTCCGTGCTCGTGGCGGAGCTGCCCCTCAACGAGGCGCGGCGCAATGGACTCCAGCACGCTCTCAATGGGCTCGCCCTGCGCGACGTGGGCTCGCGCGAAGGGGCCCAGCGCTACGTGGGCGCGCGCGGCGCTGGCCTGGAGACGGCCATCACCGAGGCGGCGTGGGCCTACCTGCGCCAGGAAGCGGACTCGGTGCGGCAGGCGCTCTCCGAGGAGTCGGCCCGGGGCGGCTCGCACGCGGATGCCGTGCTCGCGCCGTTGTGGACGCGCCTGCTCGAGGTGCGCCGCTCGCTTCGGGCCCTGGCCTTTCCCCGCTCCCGCGAGCGCCGGGCCTCGGCGACCTGGGGCTTCGACGCGGCGACGTGCGCGCTCACCTGGAAGGAGCGGGACCGCGTCGTCCGCTCCGGGCCGGATTACGGCACCATCGGCGTCTCCACCCGGTTGTCGTTTCCCGGAGGCGGCGAGGGCCGCGTGGAGTGCACCTGCGCGGCCCGGCAACGGGGCTGTGCCCACGCGCTCGCGCTCGTCGATACCGTGCTCGACGTCCTGGCCGAGCCCGCCCGCGCCCCCGAGGCGCGGAGGATCGCCGAGGAGCTCCTCCGGCCGGGCTGGGCCCGCGCGTTGAAGGACCTCGAGCTGCTCGAGACGGAGGCGGCCAGGCCCCGCGCGGGAGTCGAGGTGTGGTGGTGCATCGAGCATGAGCTGGGCGCGCTGACGGTGTCGCCCCTGGTGAAGAAGCAGACGCGCAAGGGCACCTGGAGCACCGGCGCGCGGATGACCGCGGCCCGGCTGATCGAGGAGCATCGCGAGCTGCTCTCCGAGGTGGATCTCCGGGTCGCCGAGCACCTGGCCTCCTGGGCTCCGGCGTCGCGCGCGGCTGGGACCTACCCCTCGCGGGCCTTCCTCGCGCTCGTCGGTCATCCGCGGGTCGCGCTCGAGCTTCGTCCCGACGAGCCGCTCGAGCTGAAGCGGGTGCGGCTCGGCTTCACCGCGCTCTCCGCCGCGGACCACATCCGCCTGGAGCCCTCCCTCGAAGGCGAGCGTCTCAACCCCAAGATGCTGGGGACGCTCCTGCGTGCGTTCACTCCGGGCGAGCCGCTGTTCCTCGCCGAGGCGGAGCGGGGCCGGTTCCTGCTCATCGACGTGAACGAGGAGGCGCGGCAGCTCTGGAACGTGCTCGAGAAGCACGGGGACCAGTTTCCCCCCGAGAGCCATGAGCAACTGCTCGAGCGGCTGTCTCGTCTGGAGACACGGCTCCCCCTCGTCGTCCCGCCCTCGCTCAAGGGGCGCGAGTACCCGACGGACATGGTCCCCGTCGTCCGCCTGCGCCTGCTGCCCGACGTGTCCCTCGAGATGGAGCTGCTCGTGCGGCCCGGTCCGGGCGCGCCGCTGTACCCTCCCGGCGTGGGCCCGCGCGATGTGCTGCTCTCGCGTCATGGGGAGCGCGGCTATGTGCGCCGCCACCTGATGTCCGAGGAGGAGCGTGCCCGCGCGGCGCTCGTCTCCCTTCCCCTCGAGGACGCGGAGGAGGGGCCGCCGTTCCGCTTCCGGCTCGGGGACACGGAGTCGGCGTTGCGGCTCGTCGCCGCGTTGCAGCGGCCCCCGGAGGGGCTCGAGGTCGAGTGGCTCGACGAGCGGCCCGTCATCACCTCCTCCACGGGCCCGGAAGCCCTGAAGGTGCAGGTCGAGCGCAAGAAGGATTGGTTTGGGCTCTCGGGCAACCTGAAGGTGGAGGCGGGGAGGATCGAACTCGCGGTGCTCCTGGACGCGGCCCGGCGGCAGAAGCGCTTCGTGCGGGTGGATGCCAACCGGTGGGTGGAACTCAGCGACACCCTGCGGCACCGATTGCAGGCGGTGGCGGATCACGCCTTCCTCGGGAAGAACCGGGTGGAGTTGTCTCCCGGTGCGGTTCCCGCCATCAGCGCGCTGTTCGACGCGGGCGCCGAGGTCGAGGCCGCGCCCGCGTGGCGGCTGTTGACGGAGCGCCTCGCCGCGTCGCTGTCGCTCAAGCCGAAGCCTCCCGCCTCGCTGGGAACCACGCTGCGCGACTACCAGGTGGAGGGGCATGCGTGGCTCAGCCGGGTGGCGGCCTGGGGCGCGGGCGCGTGCCTCGCGGATGACATGGGCCTGGGCAAGACGGTGCAGGCGCTCGCGATGCTGTTGGATCGCTCGCGGCTCGGTCCCGCCCTCGTCCTCGCGCCCACCTCGGTGGCCTTCAACTGGGTGCAGGAGCTCCAGCGCTTCGCGCCGGGTCTGCGCCCCGTGCTCTACGCCGAGCAGGCGGATCGCGTGAAGTGCCTGGCGAAGCTCAAGAAGAACGACGTGCTCATCGTGAGCTATGGCCTGCTGGTGCGCGACGCGGCGAGTCTCGGCGCGGTGCAGTTCGCCACGCTCGTGGTCGACGAGGCGCAGGCGTTGAAGAACCCGAGCACCCGGCGGGCCCGCGCCGCGCGGCAGTTGAACGCGGGCTTCCGCATTGCCTTGTCGGGCACGCCCCTGGAGAACCACCTGGGTGAGCTGTGGAGCCTCTTCGCCATCGTCTTCCCGGGCCTGCTCGGCAGTTGGGAGCAGTTCCGCGAGCGCTTCGCCGGGCCCATCGAGCGGGGCAAGGATCCCGAGGCGAACGCGGCCCTCTCGCGGGTGATCCGTCCCTTCCTGCTGCGGCGCACCAAGAGCGAGGTGGCGCGGGAGCTGCCGTCGCGCACGGAGATCCAGCTGCCCGTGGCGCTCTCCGAGGAGGAATGGACGCTGTACGAGGACGCCCGGCTCGCGGCGGTGGCGGAGGTGAGCACGCAGGGCAAGGGCATTCGCGACGAGCAGCAGCGCTTCCAGGTGCTCGCGGCGCTCACGCGGCTGCGGCTGCTCGCCTCGCATCCGCGGCTCTACGACGGGCAGTCGAGTGTCTCCTCCTCCAAGATGCGGCGGCTGCTCGAGCTGCTGGAGGAGCTGCGCAGCGAGGGCCACCGGGCGCTGGTGTTCAGCCAGTTCACCTCGCACCTGGAGCTCGTCCGCGAGGAATTGGAGCGCGCGGGGTTCACCTACCAGTACCTGGATGGGTCGACCCCCGCGGCGGCGCGGGCGAAGCGGATCCAGGCGTTCCAGGACGGGGAGGGCGAGCTGTTCCTGATCTCCCTCAAGGCGGGCGGCACGGGCATCAACCTCACCGCCGCCGACTACGTCATCCACCTGGAGCCCTGGTGGAACCCGGCGGTCGAGGATCAGGCGACGGATCGCGCCCACCGCATCGGGCAGACGCGGCCGGTGACGGTGTACCGGCTGGTCGCCCGCGGCACCATCGAGGAGCAGATCCTCTCGCTCCACTCGGACAAGCGGGCGCTCGTGGCGGGGGTGCTCGAGGGCACGAACGTCGCGGCCCGGTTGACCACGAAGGATCTCCTCGCGCTGCTGGAGGGGAGCGACGCTCCTCGTGACCGGGACGACGACGAGGAAGAGCCGCCCGCCCGGACGATGCACTGACGCCCCCGCCGGGGTTCAGGGCAGGGCGGCTTCGTAGACCGGAGCCGGTGCTGCTTCGGCCGGCTTCTCGCCCGCGGCCTTGCGGCGCATGTCCTCGGTGGTCTCGCTGTTGCCATCCGGCCGCCAGCCCGGCGGAGAGATGATGTAGCCCCACACCTCACGCGGGCTCCGGGCGCTCATCACATCGCGGAAGAACGGGCCGAACTGGTGGAAGACGATCTTCAAGGGGTTGTTCGTCGTCAGCGGGTGCACCAGGCCGTAGCGGCAGGGCAGGTCGTCGCGCTCGGGGATGTACGTGCCGAAGAGGCGATCGAAGAGCATGAGCACGCCCCCGTAGTTGGCATCCAGGTAGTCGAGGTTGGCCGCGTGGTGGACGCGATGAGCCGACGGGGTGTTGAAGATGCCCTCGAGGAAGCCCAGCTTGGGCGCCCAGTCCGCGTGGATCCAGAACTGGTAGCTCAGGTTCAGCGCGTAGCCGGCGAGGATGGTCTCGGGGGTGAAGCCGAGGAGGGCCAGCGGCGAGAAGATGGCGTAGGCGCCGGTGATCTGCGACGTCCACGCGAGCCGGCCCGCGGCCACGAGGTTGATCTCGTTGGTCGAGTGGTGCACCGCGTGCGACAGCCAGAACCACCGCACGCGATGCCCCAGCCGGTGGTACCAGTAGTAGAGGAACTCGATGCCGAAGAAGAGGGCCACCCAGGACGCCACGCCATGCTCCGAGGCGTTGAAGATCCGGTGCTCGTAGAGCCAGGTCGCACCGGGCAGGGTGATGGCGATGGGAATGAGCCGGGTGAAGCTCCGCCCCACGATGACCGCGAGCGTCGCCAGGGCGGAGCGCCAGCCATAATCACGTTTGAAGACAAACTTGTAGGCCAGCACTTCCAACAAGGTGGCGCCCAGGCTCAGGACGGCGAGGACGCGGGACACAGAAGCGAGGTTGTTCATGGGATGCCTGGGAGGGGGGCGGACAGCGGGTGTTTCATAGCACCGCCCCCCAGTCGTCTCCAGGGCCCTTGACGCACCTCGTCAGGAAGTGTCCTGGCGAGGCGAGGGGGCTCAGCAGCCGGTGTTGCCGCCGGGGTCCACGCCGAGCTTGCTCGCGAAGTTCAGGTAGTTGTTCACGCGGCTCTGCACCTGGCCGGGGTTGCGGCCGTAGCACTCGACGGAGCCGTTGATGCTCATGATGGTCTGGCCGAAGCCGTAGCCGTTGACGATGGAGTCATGCGCCGGCCTGGAGCCCGCGCCCGCCTGGGTCATCCAGAACCAGAAGCCGGTGCGCCAGGCGATGGTGGCATCGCGCGCGACCCGGTCGGGGTCGTTCATGAGGTCCACGCCGAGCGCGTTGCCCGCGGCGCAGTAGTTGCCGTTCCACGACAACTGGATGGGGCCACGGCCGTAGTACCACTTGCCCGGGGCGCAGCCGCAGCCCGGCGGGCCCCAGCTGGTGTCGCACATGACGCTCTTGTTGATCTCCTCGACGTACACGAGGCCACCGGTCTCGTGGGCGACGTTGGCGAGGAAGGCGGCCACCTCGCGCTTGCGTGCGGTGGTGTCACCCGTGGTGGCGAAGCCGGGGAAGGTGTTCGCCGCGGCCACCAGGGCCGAGTAGGTGTAGAAGGGGCCGCGGCCGGGGAACATCGAGTTGAACGTGGCCTCGCTCAGGATGGCGGCGATGCCCGTGCCCGTGGGAGGCGGGTTGGTGCCCCCGTCGACCTTGTCGAAGGTGTAGAGCTGGTTGGCGGCGCCGGTGTACGGGTACTGGACGTACTGCGTGCCGTTGTTCGCCGAGCCCCAATACAGATCGAGCGCCATGTCCGTGTGACGCACGTGGATGCTGAACTGGTTGTTGCCCCGGCCCACGAACTTGAACTGCTGGTTGCCGCCGCCCACGTAGCTCCACTGGTGGATCGGGGCGTTCTGCGCGTAGCTCACCTCCTTGATGTCGAGCCCCTTGTTGCTGTTGACGTTGATGATCTTGAAATAGCCATCCGACGTCGGGGAGATGTGGAACTTCTGCGCGTTTGTGAAATTGCAGTCATACTGTTGCACCGCGGCGCCATCCGCGGTGCTGGCATCCGCCACGTCGATGCACTTGTTGGTCATGGCGGACCGGATGAAGTAATCCCCCTCGGTGATGTTGGAGACGATGGCGGCGCTCTCGAGTTGTGAGAGGTTTTCGGCGGGCGCGACCTCGTCCGCCGTGCAGCCGCTCAATCCACCGAGAACTCCCAACAGCGCCATGCCGCGATACGTGAGCTTCCGATCCATTTCCTGCTCCTTGTCTGGGCGGGACGCACCTCGCGGACACCCGACGTGTCTGGATCCGCGTGCCTGCGTCGTGATGACAAACTAAAGCATGAGATGGAATAACCCGCCAGATTAGCGCTGAGCTGAAAACGTTGAAAATCCGTGGGAAGTAGTGGATTGACCCGAAATCCACGCCCACGCTCTCTGTTGGATTTGGGCCCGTGTGCGTCCTGGCCGACGGGCATCTCGTGCCGGCCCATGCGCTGCCTGCTCTCACTGCTCGTCATGTTGCTGGGTGTCGTGCCCCGCCTCGCGGCCGCCCAGAGCGGTTATCCTTCCTCTCATGTCCGATTCCCTCTCCACTCCCAGGCCCCGCGCGATCCTCTTCCAGCACGACCTCCCGGTGAGCGCGGGGGCGCTCGAGGGGGCGCTCGTGCGGGCCGGTTTCACCCTCGAGACGCGCTTTCGCGAGGTCCGGCCGGGAGACGCCGACGCGGACCTCGTGGTCGTCCTGGGCGGCTACATGGGCGTCTACGAGGCCGACCAACACCCGTACCTTCACGAGGAGCTCGCCCTGATGGAGGGGCGACTGGCGCGGCGCCGTCCCTGTCTGGGCATCTGCCTGGGGGCCCAGATGCTCGCGGCCGTCTCCGGCGCTCGCGTCTACCCGGACCCCAAGGGCATGGTCCTGGGCGTGGAGCCCATCCACGTCACGCCCGCGGGCCACGCGCACCCCGTCTTCTCCGGGGCTCCGGCGTCCTTTCCCGTCGTCCAGTGGCACGGCGATACGTTCGACACCGTGCGCGGCGCGGAGGCTCTCGCCGCCTCGGAGCGCCAGCCCCAGGAAGCCTTCCTCCTGTCCAACTCGGTGGGCTTCCTGTTCCACCCGGAGGTCGTGCCTCCCATGCTGGAGTCCTGGGTGCGCGCCTTGCCCGAATCCCTCTCGCGCTCGGGCCGGCGGCTCGAGGACGTGCTCACGGAGGACCTCCCCCGGCTCGAGGCGGCACGCACCGAGATCGACGGGCTCCTGGAGCGCACGGCCCGCTTCCTCGCGCACGAGGTGAGCATCCGGACGCGCTAGCACCCACCGTGCGGGTGGAGTGGGAACCTCCGCGAGAGACGCCCGTCTTCCGGGGGTTACTGGGTAGCCAAGACTCCGGAGGTCAGGGGATGATGGGGGGTGCACGGAGGAGGCGGAATGGCTCACGGCGTCATCGACAGCATCTGCCCCGAGGAGCCCCTCGTGCGAGAAGTCGCCTCGGGACGTTTCCCGGAGGCGGAGGTCGCGCGGTTGTTCGCGCACGCGGAGAACTGTCCCGCCTGTGGCCGGCTGCTGATGCGCTCCGGCGGTTTCGAGGCGACGGGGGAGGTGCCCACGCACGTGGTGCCGCCTCCCGCGACCCCGTCGATCCCCGCGCCCGAGGAGGTGCTCCCGCGCGGCGCGACGGTGGGCCGTTACATGGTGTTGGAGAAGCTGGGCGCTGGCGGCATGGGCGTGGTGTACGCGGCGTATGACCCGGAGCTCAACCGCCGGCTGGCCCTCAAGCTGCTGCATGCCGGGTCGGATCAGGTGGAGCGCAGCGGCGGACAGGCCCGGCTGCTGCGCGAGGCGCAGGCCCTGGCGCGGCTGTCCCATCCCAACGTCACCTCCATCTATGACGTGGGGACGTGGGAGGAGCGCGTCTTCATCGCCATGGAGCTGGTGGAGGGGCCGTCGCTGCGCGACTGGCTCAAGCAGGGGCCGAGGCCCTGGCGCGAGGTGGTGGAGGTCTTCATCGCCGCGGGCCGGGGACTGGCGGCCGCGCACGCCGCGGGCCTCGTGCACCGCGACTTCAAGCCAGACAACGTGCTGCTGGGCAAGGAGGGGCGGGTGCGCGTGCTGGACTTCGGGCTGGCCCGGCAGGTCTCCGCCTCCACTCCGGCGGAGGCAGTCTCGCCGCCGCCCGTGGACGTCCCCTGGTCCGAGCTCGGCCAGTCGCCCTTGAACACGCCCCTGACGCGCGCGGGGCTCGTCATCGGCACCCTGGCCTACATGGCGCCGGAGTCGTACGAGGGCATCTTCGACGCGCGCGCGGACCAGTTCAGCTACTGCGTGACGCTCTACGAGTTGCTCTATGGCGAGCGGCCCCAGGGCAAGTCGCCGGGCCCTCCCTCGACCTGGCGCACGCCGGAGCCTCCCCGCGACGCGCGGGTCCCCGCCAACGTGCGGCGCATCGTCCTGCGGGGGCTCGCGCTCGAGCCCGAGCAGCGCTGGCCGTCCATGGACGCTCTGCTCGGGGCGCTCGGCGACACCCTGCCGCGCAGACAGCGCCAGTGGCTCGCGGTGGGAGGACTGCTGGCGCTCTCGCTCGGCGTCGGGCTGCCGCTGCAATTGCGGAGCACGGCCGAGCCGCCGTGCCAGGGCGGTGCCCGGCGCCTGGAGGGGTTGTGGGACGGGGCGCGCAAGGCGGCGCTCGGCCAGGCCTTCCAGGCGACCGGCAAACCCAACGCGGAGGAGTCCTGGACCCGCACCGCGCAGGTGTTGGACACCTACGCGGGCGATTGGGCGGCCATGCATGTCGAGGCGTGCGAGGCCACGCGCGTGCGGGGGGCGCAGTCCGACGCGGTGCTCTCGCTGCGCATGGCCTGTCTGGAGCGGCGGTTGCAGTCGCTGCGCGCCCTCACCGACGTCTATGCCCATCCGGACGCCGCGCTGGTGGACCAGGCGGCCAAGGCGGCCAGCGCCCTGCCCCTCATCGCGGGGTGCGCGAACGTGGAGGCGCTCCAGGCGCCCGTGCTCCCGCCGGAGGACGCGGCCACACGCCAGACGGTCGAGCGGCTCGAGGTGCGTCTGGCCGAGGCCCGGGCCCTCTTCGACAGTGGCCAGTTCAAGCCGGCCCTGGAGCGCACCCGGACGCTCGCCGATGACGCCCTGGCCCTGCGCTACCGCCCCCTGCAGGCCGAGGTGCTCGAGCTGCGCGGCGCCCTGGAGGAGAAGGCCGGGGACGTGGTGGCCTCGGAGTCCTCGCTCCGGCAGGCGGTGTGGGCCGCGGAGGCGGGCCGCCACGATGAGGTGATCGCCTCGGCTTCGGCCCGGTTGGTGCGCTCGGCGATGCTCCAGGCGCACTTCGATCAGGGCCGCGAGTGGGCCGAGCACTCTCGCGCCGTGCTGGAGCGCATGGGCGGGGACGCGCGCATCGAGGCCTTCGTCACCAACGCGCTGGGCGCCATCCTCATGCGCGAGGACAAGACGGCCGACGCGCTGGAGAACTTCCGCCAGGTGGTGGCGCTGCGCCAGAAGGTCTACTCCACCGAGCATCCGGAGGTGGCGGCGGCCTACAACAACCTCGGGGCGGCGTTCACCAAGGCCGGACGGTTTCCCGAGGCGCGCGAGGCGCTGTCGCACGCGCAGCAGCTCTACTCGAAGACGCTGGGGCCGCATCACCTGGAGACGGGCAATGCGTTGCACAACCTGGGCATCCTCGCGCAGAAGACCGCCGATGAAGAGGCGGCCGTGGGCTATTTCCAAGGAGCCCTGGAGGCACGCGAGGTGGGCTCTCAGCGCGAGACGCTCGACGTGGCCATGACCCATGCCACCCTGGGCGCGAGCTACTGCCACCTGCGCGACCACGCGCGGTGCCTGTCCGCCAACGAGCGCGCCCTGGACATCCGCCGCAAGATCCTCGGTCCCGAGCACACGGATGTGGCCACCAGCCTGGTGGATGTCGCGGGAGCCCTCCATGCCCTGGGCCGCCTGGACGAGGCATTGGAGTACTACCAGCGGGCACTGCGGATCGCGGAGGCGGCCGAGGAGCCGGTGCCCTACCAGCTCATCAATCCCCTGAGCGGCATCGGCGAGGTGTTGCTCACGCAGGGCAAGCGCGCGGAGTCGCTGTCCTACCTCCAGCGGGCGCTGGCGCTGGCGGAGAAGAACGAGGCCGATGAGATCTGGGCGCTCTCCACCGTGGTGGAGGATCTGGGCGACTGGTACCTGAAGGGGGGCCAGCACCGCCAGGCGTTGCAGTACTACCAGCGGGCGCTGGCCCTGGATGAGAAGCGGCTGTCCGCGCGCCACCCAGCACTCTTCGGACCGCTGATGGGCGTGGCGGAGTGTCAGCTCGCGCTCCACGCGCCCGCCGCGGCCCGCGCCGCGCTGGAGCGGGCCCTGACGCTCGAGCCGCTCTCCCGCGTCTCCGCCAGCTCCCTGGCCCATGCCCGTTTCCTGCTGGCCCGGGCCCTCTGGGAGGGCGGTGACGCGGCCCAGGCCCGCCAATGGGCCCTGCAAGCCCAGAAGGCGCTCCTCCAGGAGCACAAGGACTCCGAGGCCTCCCAGGTGACGGCCTGGCTGAACGCACACGCCGAGCGCTGAGCCGGGCATGGATGGCGCTCAAACCAGACACCGCCCTTCTCTCCACGGATGAGAAAAAGAGCGCTTCATTCCCTCTGATTTCTTAGGAGCAGGAAAAGACAGACTCCTGCTGAAATCCAGACGATCGCGCCGTATCATGGACGACGGAGGAGCTGCCCCATGTCCATTCGGATCAACCCGAACACCGTCTCTACCCCTCGAACGCTCTTGGAGCAGAAGCCCTCGGGCGTCTCCACGCCTCCCGCCGGGGTGCAAGGACCGTCGGCCTCCGTTCCAGCCAACGGGGTGCGGAGCTCGGGCTTCCAGACGAAGACCGAGGCCGTGAATCTCCAGGGGACCTCGAGCGCGTGGACCCAGGACAGCGTGCAGCGCCAGCTCGCGGTGAGCTCGACCTACACCCGGCTCATGGAGGACGCGGTGACGGCGCGGGCGCTCAACGCCCTGCGGGTCCGGGACGGCGCGGCCCTGGCCGCCCTGGGCAGCCTGCTGACGAGCGGCAAGTTCTCGCTGTGGCCGGACAAGCAGGCCGCCCTCGAGAAGCTGCAGCAGACCCAGCCGGAGCTCTTCACCCAGCTCGTCACCCTCGCGCAGCAGCTCGGCTCCAGCGCCCCGCTGCCGGTGGTCTCCACCCCGGACGTCGCGGCGACGCAGGCCGCCAACGCCCTCACCACGGCACGCAATGCCTACACACACGCGCGCGACGTGGTGTCCGTGTTGGATCAACAGCTGGCCGCCGGCCTGGATGCGCTCGGCCCCGCGCTCACGGGCGCGCAGAAGCAGGCCTACATCGAGGCCTTCCGCGCCGCGCACCAGGCGGACTACGACCGCGCGCTCCAGACGGAGGCCACGCTCGCCGCCTCGCTGCTCAATCCCGAGCTGGACAAGATGCTCGGCCGGGATCTCCACCTCGCCTATGCGTCGGCGGAGGCGGCCCAGGCCCTGGCCGGCGGCGCGCACTCGGTGGACGTGCTCCAGTGGGCGGCGCGTGTGCTGAACGAGGCCAACGTCGCCCAGGACATGTTCGAGCAGACCCAGACGGGGGTGTCCATTCCCGGCTGGAAGGGGACGAGCGAGCTGCACGCGCCGGTCGACTTCGCGGAACTCCAGCGCCTGGCGCTGGGCGGTGCGGCCGGGGAGCTGCTGGCCCAGGCCAACGGCGATCCCCAGGCGGCCCTGGCGAACTTCTCGGCGCTCGCGTCGGCCGTGGGCGGAGATCCCGCGAAGACCAACGAGCTGCTCTCCGCGCTCAACAAGGCCTCGGCGGGCGACTACTCGGGCCTCTCGCAGCTGCTCAACTCGGCGGATCCGTTCACCCAGGGTCTGGGCACGGCCGCGGCGGTGTTCGCCGGACTCAACGCCCGCAACGCCACCCAGCAGGCCGCGTATGGGAAGTTCCTCAAGGACCTGGCCGCCACTCCGGCCGGAGCGAAGGTGCTGGGCGATGCGCTCCACTCCCTGGCCGGGGCGAGCCTCGCCGCGGCGGAGGGCTCGGCCGTGCCCGCGCAGATCGCGCCGACCCTGAGCGCGTTGACCACCGCGCTCGACAGCGGCACGCAGACCCTGGATCTCTTCAGCGCGTCCTCCTTCGACGATGGCGCGCAGCAGGCGTTGACGGACTTGAGCGCCCTGGCCGACAGCGGCGCGCCGGCCGCGGCACCGCAGCCGGAGACGCTCACCGAGAGCATCACCGACCTCATCACCGACCTGGGCGAGGAGCTCACCGAGCTCAAGAGCAGTCAGTCGGCCGAGGAGGAGAAGCGGACGGAGCGCGAGGAGAAGAGCCGCGACGACGAGGTCCGCCAGAAGGAGGCCCGCGAGGAGGAGACCCGGGAGCTGCTCGAGAAGGTGGGCGTGGAGCGCAACCTGGCGAAGACGCTCGCCAAGGGAGTGGAGCTGCCCAAGGCGCTGAGCAAGAAGGTGGGCCTGACGCCCGCGCAGATCGCGTCGCTCGCCGTCTCTCACCCCGAGGTGTTCGCGTCGGCCCGGGCCGCCCAGCATGCCGTCGAGTTCGCCCAGGCGTGCGGCATGCGGGGGGACAACGTGCGCAAGTTCTTCGATGCCCTCGCGCAGGACTCCGCCAACTACCTCCAGAAGCTCTCCCAGGAGGGCGCGGCGCTGAAGGAGAAGGACGCGGAGATGCGCGCGCTCGTCGAGCGCTCGTTCCCGAAGGCCCGGGCGCTCCTGCGCGAAGCCGAGCGGGCCGCCGCCTGAGCCACCCGAGCGAGGCGCTCGGGCGCGATGGGAGTTCCCGTTGCGGCGCGAGCGCCTTGTGTCATAGGACGGGCGCATGGAGCCCCTCGAGCGACAGTGGACGATAGGCCAACACACCTTCCACTTCGAGGCCCCCGATCTCCTCTGGTCGAAGCACCAGGGGTACTGCACCCTGGATGAGGCCATGCGGATGGTGAGCCTCTACCGGGAGCTGGGCGGGATTCGTCCCTTCTTCCTCCTGTCGGACATGGAGCAGGCCGAGGGAATGGAGTCGGAGGCCAAGCGCTATGTCAGCGAGAACCTCCGGCCCGAGTGGCTCCTGGGCGTCATCTATTTCAACGCACGGTTGCTGCACAAAGCCCTCGCCAGGGGCCTGCTCCTCGCCGCGCAGCTGAGCCGGTCGGAGGATGATCCTCCGCGGACGGAGGTTCACTTCGTCTCCACCCGGGACAGCGCACGAGCGCTCAGCGACCAGTTGCGCGCGCGGCGGGAGGAACACCGCGTCTGAGCAGGCGTCCTCGAGGCGCCGCGATCCGGGACCTCGTCGGTGGGCTGGTTCGTGTCACGCCAGGGAGGCGAGCGCTCGTCACCTTCCTCGGGAACTCCTCCTGGGTGGACGTGTGAGCGGGGTTGCGCCGGCCCGAGCGTCGGTTCCCTCCTCGTGGCTCCGTTCCCACCGTCATGAGGGGCCATCATGCGCGGAGGTGTTTCATGGCATCCCGAGGGCGTTTGGTAATGATGGTGCTGCTCATCATCCTGCTCAGTCTGGTGATGCAGGCGTGCATCGTCGTGCCCGTGGAGTCGCGGCCCCGGAGCCGTTCGGCCTATGGCTATGGAGGGAGCGGCTATTCCACCGACGTGGACCCACGCGAGGCCCAGCGGGAATGCTTCCGCGTGGCGCGTGACTTCAGGGGCTACCGGGGGGTTCGCGTGGGGGCCGTGGACGTGACGGGGCCCGAGACGGCCCGGGTCGAGCTGCGCGCCCGGACATATGGTGGCTACGTGCGCATGGGCTGCACGTACGACGCTCGGACCGGCCGCGCTTATGTCCCGTGAGGGAGCGCGCCTCCCGCCGGTGGGCTCCTGGCTTCTCCCTCCGTGTTTCCGGGTGCCACGACCCGAGGGGTAGGACCTCCCCCCCGTTGGCGATAGGAAGACCTTGTGTCATATGGAAGACATATGGCGCCCATCCAACGAAAGTGGACGATAGGGAGGAACACCTTCCACTTCGAGGCTCCCGATCTGCTCTGGGCGAAGTGGAAGGGGGAGTGCTCCCTGGATGAAGCCAGACTCCTGGTGAAACTCTACCGGGAGCTGGGCACGGTCCGCCCCTTCTTCATCCTGGGAGACATGGAGGAGGCCGGAGGGATCGAGGCGGAGGCCCGGCGCTATATCAACGAGCACGTCCGGCAGGAGTGGATGCTGGGCATCATCTATTTCAAGACGCGACTGCTGCACCGAGCCATCGCCAAGGGCCTGCTCCTCGCCGCGGAGATGACCCGGTCCGAGGGTGATCCCCCGAGCACGAAGATCTACTTCGTCTCCACGCGGGACAGGGCACGGGAACTCCTCGTCCAACTGCGAGCGCGGCAGGAGGAACACCGCGTCTGAAGGTTGGCCGTGATGGCTACACTTCCACGAACGCCATCACGAGACGGGGGCGGAGGGACCGCTAATCAGTGTGCGTGACGCCGCCATTGGTGGTCCCATTCGCCAGTGATGCGGAGCTGCTCTGGCCGCCCACGACGGCGTCCAGTTCGCGATCCTCCAGGACCCGCGGCTCCACTCCCATGGGAAGAGACTCGGACGCAGACTTCCCCTGCATGTTGTCCACGTGCTTCACGCTCCAAGACAATTTCATGGTGGATTCCCCTGTCTGCGTGGGACCCGAAGGCGGCGACCCGACGCGAGTCACAGATTCACGCCTGACAGCTCATATGTCAAGCAGGTTGATTTCATGCAAGTCTTTCCGGGTGGGAGGGCTCCAGAGCATGATTGGGTAATTGAAGATAGTCATGTCTTGCGATTTGCATATGACTGTCTCTCGTTCCTGCTCGGTCCGAGGATCCGGTGTTCTCGGGTCTGGTTGCGCGGTAGATGAACGCGAAGTCCTCCGCCACGCCGAGGACGAAGAGGAGGGCGCCTCCGCCCCTGGAAATGGTTTGTTGGGAGTCCCCGGATTTCCGTCTTATAACGGGGGGCATGTCGTCTCCCGTGATCGTCTGCCTCTGGCTGCGCTTCGCGCGGCGCTTGCTTCCCCTCGCCCTGGGCCTCGTGGCTCTGGGGGCCGAGGCTCGTCCGAGTCTTTCCGTGCAACCGCGGACGGCGAAGCCTGGTGATCCCGTGCTCATCACCCTCCGGGGCTTCGAGACGCCCCCCACGGGCACGCTCGATGGACGTGCCTTGCGGTTCTTCAAGGCGCGAGACACCTTCCAGGCGCTCGTCGGGCTCTCGGTGGAGCAGCCCGTGGGCACGGTGGACGTGAAGGTCGTCGGCCCCGAGTCGGCAGGGGGTGAGCCGGTGGAGCTCGTCGAGCGCCTGCAGGTGGTGACGCCGGGCTATCCGGAGCGGCGGCTTCAAGTGGCGAGCAAGTACATCGAGCCTCCAGAGTCCGTGAAGGCCCGGCTGGCGGAGGATCAGGCCGCGCTCACCGCCGCTTTTTCCCAGGAATTGTCCCCCCTGTTGTTCCAGCGCAACTTCGCCTGGCCGCGGCGCAAGCGAATCACCGCGCACTTCGGAGACCGCCGCTCCTTCAATGGCAAGCTACAGAGGCAGCACTTCGGCACGGACATCGCGGGCGCCATGGGCGCTCCGATCCGCGCGGCCAACGATGGCGTGGTGGTGATGACGCGCGACAACTACAGCGAGGGCAACTCCGTGCTCGTCTACCACGGCGGGGGCCTGTACACGACCTACTTCCACCTCTCGGGCTTCTCCGTGAAGGAAGGGGCGAAGGTGAAGCAGGGGCAGAAGCTGGGCGTCGTGGGGAGGACGGGCCGTGTCACCGGCCCGCATCTGCACTGGGGCGTGAAGATCGATGGCGTCTGGGTGGATTCCGAGACGCTGCTCAAGCTGGACTTCTTCGCTCCCCCGTAGCCCCGGCTACTCGGACTTCGCCACCCGGGGGTTGGCCCTGCCCCAGCCCATGCGGAGCTCGTCGATGAGCGTGCCCGCCCCCTGCTGCAGTTCCGCCTGGGTGATGGCGTTGACGCCCTGATGGCCGAACAGCACGACCTCGTCACCGGGTTGGACGTCCGGAGCTTCCGTGACATCGACCATGAACGTGTTCATGGAAATCCTCCCGACGACGGGATGGCGACGTCCCCGGATGAGGACATGCCCCTGGTTCGAGAAGTCGCGCCGGTAGCCGTCGGCGTAACCCATGGGGATGTTCGCGAGCAGGGAGTCTCGCTGCAAGGTGGCCGTGCGGTCATAGCCAATCGTGCTCCCAGCCGGATAGGCATTGACGGAAGCCACGCGGGTCTTCACCTCCATCACCTGTTTGAACTCCGGATGCGCGTCCATGGTCTCCCCATAGATGGCGCCTCCGGGACGGACCATGTCGAGATGACTCTCCGGGACGTCCAGGGTCGCGAAGGAGTTGGCGCAATGGAGGAGGAGCTTGCCGCGGTCCAGGTGCCCCTGTTCGATAATCCACGCCGCTTCCTCCTTGAAGAGGGCGAGTCCGCGCAGGACATCCTCCCGGTCCTCCACCGGCAACTGGGTCATGATTCCGGTGAGCTGGAGGTGGGGGAGTTTCAGGAGTTCGAGCGCGTCGCTCTTGCCTCGCGCCGTGCTCAATTCGAGGCCATTGCGACCCACGCCCCGCGCGTTGAGATCGAGGTGGATGGGGATGGTCCGGGCATGCCGCTGGCCAATGTCCGAGATGTGCTTCGCATGCGCGAGGTTTCCGACCAGTTCCTCGAGCGCATAGGGCAATGCGTCCTCGACTTCCTGGGGCGTCGCGGTCCGGATCCGGACCAGCCTTCCGCCGAATCCTCCGTCCCGTACGCGCTGGGCGTCCTCATTGCTGGCGATGGCGACGCACGGGACACTCAAGGACACGATCGATGGAATGAGGAGGTCGATTCCGTGTCCGTAGGCGTCGGCCTTCATGACCGCGCAGAGTTGGGTCTTGTCCGACAGCCGGGCCTTCACGGTGCGGAGGTTGTGCTCGAAGGCCTTCGTGTTGATCTCCACCCAGGCATTGGAGACGTGGGCGCGGGGGACGGAGGTCCCCGGATGCGCCCGACAGTTCAGGAGGAACAGCGGGGCGACGAGCACGAGCAGCATTCGAGCATGAGACATCGAAGAGTCTCTTGTGGGCATGGTGTGAACCTTTTCAAGCGATGGCCAGTGCCGTCCGTCAGGTGCTCTTGAGCATCCGCCGTGTCTTCTCCCGGTTGGCGAGCCAGTGGCCCGACTGGATGGGCCAATCCTGGAAGTCGAGCGGATTGGCCTCCAGCGCGCGCCGCGCGTTCAGGGGCCATTGGGGCGCGGCGAGGGCCTCGCGCGCCAGGGCCACCAAGTCCGCCCGGCCCTCCGCCACGATGGCTTCCGCCTGCGCGGCCTCGGTGATGAGACCCACCGCGATGGTGCGCAGGCCCGTCTCCTCGCGCACGCGCTGGGCGAAACCCACCTGATAGCCAGGGCCGGAGGGGCCCTTGAACTCCTTGGCCACGCCTCCCGAGGAGCAGTCGAGCACGTCGACGCCTCGTTTCTCCAACTCCCGGGCGAAGGCCACGGTGTCCTCCAGGGTCCAGCCCCCCTCGACGCCGTCGATGGAGGAGACCCGGACGAACACGGGCTTGTCCTGGGGCCAGATCGCGCGGACGCCCTCGATGACCTCGAGCGGAAAGCGCATCCGGTTGTCCCGCGTGCCGCCGTAGCGATCCGTGCGCCGGTTGGCCACGGGCGAGAGGAATTCATTGAGCAGGTAGCCATGCGCGCAGTGCACCTCGACGATGTCGAAGCCCGCCTGGAGTGCCCGCTGGGCGGCGGAACGCCAGGCCTGGCGCAGACGCTCGAGGCCCTCGTCCGTCAGGGCGCCGGGAACCTGCCAGCCCTCGGCGTGGGGCAGGGCGCTCGGCGCCACCGTGGGCCAGGGGCCTTCCCCTCGCGCGTCCGCGTCCGCCTGGGTCAGCGAGACGTCTCCCTCCCAGGGCCGCTGCCGCGAGCCCTTGCGCCCCGCGTGTCCGAGCTGGATGGCCGGCACCGCTCCGTGGGCGCGCAGGAAGGTGGAGATGCGGGCGAGTGGCGCGATCTGCGCATCGTTCCACAACCCCATGTCTCCGTGCGTGATGCGACCCTCGGGCGAGACGCCGGTGGCCTCCACGAACACGATGCCAAAGCCTCCGAGCGCGAACCGTCCCAGGTGCGCGAGATGGTAGTCGGTCGCGATACCGTCGACCGCAGAGTACTGGCACATGGGTGAGACGACGAGGCGATTGCGCGCACGCACGCCGCGCAAGGTGATGGGTTCGAAGAGCTTCAGCGATGACATAGGACCTCCCCCAATCGTGAGCACTGCCGCGCGACTGTCGCGCTTGCCAGGGGCGGGGTTTTAACCAAGGACGCCGTGACAGGCGAGAGGACAGACGAGCGGGTGTGACCGACGGCATCCCTCGGGGGAGCGGTCACCTCGGTTTTTCCCGAGGCAGAAGAAGGATGCAAGCCTGTTGAAGGCGAGGACGATGGCGGAGGAGCCGAGGGCCGCGCCTGCCCGCGCCCACTGCTCCACGCGGGACAGGGCACGGGAACTTCTCGTCCAACTGCGTGCGCGGCGGGAGGAACACCGCGTTTGATGGGCCTTCGCTGGAACCTGGACCGCGCCGCGGACGCCCTGAAGACGACCCGGGCGGAGCTGATTCTCCGCCTGCGCGACGCGGGCTTCGGCTATCTCCTCGAGGACTCCGTGAAGTAGCACCCCTCGATACTCCTGGAGCCTGGGATGTTCATTCGCTTCGTCATCAACAGACTCGATCCGGATTCAGGCCGACGTCAGGGAATACTGCAAGCCTCGAGGGAACTCAGGGACGATGGCCTCCTGCTGCCCGAGGAACAGGAGGTGTGCGATGAAGTATTCACCTGGCTTTTCGACAATCTTGACAGACCCGACACGTTCTCCCGTTCGCGGAAGAGTCATGCCGCGAAGGTCGCGCTGAGCTGGTTCAAGTCGACGGCGAGAGAGCACATCGCGCGCATGCATGTGCTGGCCAGGGTCCTGGAGGCGCATGGGCTCCAGGTGGACGTCATCGAGGAGCGGCGACCCGGGTACATCGTCCATGAGGACGAGTATCAGGTCGTCGCCGAGCCCTTTCAGGAGACGTGCACCTGAGCTCCAGCGCCAAGACGGGTCCCCGATGGCGGAGACCCGTCTTTCAAGGGCGGCCTACTGCAACTGGTAGAGGAACGAGCGCACCGCGCCCTGGGGTTGCAAGGCCGCGTCCGGGTAGGAATCCACGGTGGTTCCACCCAGCGAGGGATTGTCTCCCTGGAAGAACAGGTTGATGAGGGAGGGATTGTTCACCCAGGCCCGCGGGACGAAGAGCTCGGCGTTCAGGCCACCCCAGCTGAAGCCCGCCGTTCCCACCGAGGTCCACTGCCAATCCAGACCCGTGCCCGTGTAGCGGTAGAGGCTCGTGCCCAGGAGGACGAACTCGGCGCCCACGGGGAACTGGTCCCCGCCGCCCCGGAAGCCCGTGGAGCGGGTGTTGTCGGTGTCCAGGTACACCGAGAAGGCGGCGTTGAGCTGGGTGATGGAGACGTGGTTCTGCAGGGCGAGGTAGAGGTTGTTGGCGTCGTGGGCGAGCCAGGCCCGGGCCCAGTCCGCCACATCACCGGACGCCGTGGCGTCCTGGGGGTCCACCGGGAACGACGTCAACGCGGCCCAGTCGGAGAGGTCTCCATTCACGTTGATGCTGGCATTGGGGTTGGACACGTAGGTGGGCACCGTGATGGACAGGGTCACCGTGTTGGTGTCCTCGTGCGGCACGGAGGCGCTGTCCTCCGCGCGCACCCGGAAGTAATGCGTCCCGGGCGTCAGGCCGGTGACGGTGTACTGGTTGGCGAACTTCGTCGTCGGATCCGTGGACCAGCCCTCCCCGACCTCGAAGTTCACCTGGGCATACTTGACCGGATTGCCGAAGGTGGACGAGGTGGAACGGTAGAGGTTGTAGCGGACCGGGAGGCTTTGATCTCGCGCCACGTCCCAGTGGACGACGACCTCTCCGGGCCGTGACGTGAGGGACAGGCGCTGGACGCCCACGCGGTCCGGCACGTCCGGGAAGGCGGGATTGATGACCTCGGCATAGGCGGCGGTGCTGTCCCAGACGGGCGCGGCGGTATCGGCCGCGGGCGGATGGGTGGAGACATAGGTGCCCAGGGTGTCCAACTGCCCGGTGGGCGCGATGTACTCCACCCAGCCGTTCTTGATGGCGGTCTCCTGGAGCGCCTGCGCGGACAGGGCCGCGCCACGGCCCATGTCGTAGTCGAGGCTGAAGACGGTGAAGCCATCGGGACGGTTGGCCTCGGCCATGAGCTTCTGCGCGTAGTTGTCCCGGTTGACGGGCAGGTAGGGACTCAGGCCGGTGTGGGAGGCATCACTGTCGAGGGCGTAGCTCTCGAACAGGGCGGCATGGATGTAGGGCCGCAGGGAGTATTGGTACGGCCGGATGCCATGGGTCGGGTTGGCGATGAGCGGATTGAAGAAGAACGTCCCCCGGTTGGCGAAGACGATCTTCCCCGGGTAGCTGTCGTGGATGAACTTCACCGTCTTCTGCATTTCCGGAGCGACCCAGGCGTAATACCCCCAGGCATTCACATACGGTCCGGCCGTGTCGAGGGTGTCCAGGAAGAACCCATCGAAGCCGAAGTCGTGGGTGCGATCGATGTCCGTCGCGCTCGTCCGGGCACCCGCCAGCTGCTTGAGGCCCGCCACACTGCGATTGGCCAGGGACGTGGCGGGAACGCCTCCAATGCGCTGCTCGTTGAGCACCCAGCGCCAGTCATCATTGGGCCAGATGAAGAACCCCCCGAAGTTCGTGTTCACGTCCGGCAGCCCATCCGAGACGTACTGGCCCTGGCTGGAGCTCCAGAGCTGGTCCACGTAGAAGGACGCGACGCCGCCATTGGCCGGCACGATCTTGCTCGCGTCGTACCCCGTGCTCCCCCCGATGTAGCGGACCGGCCCCTGTCCGTTGCCCACGATGGGAATGGGGTTGCCCGCGGCATCGTGCGGCGCCGGGTCCTCGCCCACGCTGATGTAGGCGATGACCTTCACGCCCGCGCCCTGCAACTCGGCCACGACGCGGGGCGTGAGCTGCGCCGAGTTGGTGGGATGCAGGACGACGAGGTTCGCCTGCTTCAGGGTCGCGAGGACCGTCGGGCCGTAGTCCTGGCCGTAGTAGACCAGGAACCGGCTCGAGGACGTGATGCCCGGCACGCGGCTCGCGGCGGAAACCGCCGCGGGCGCACCCGCCAGGGCGAGGGACAGCAGGAGACCCAGACTTCGTTTCATTGGATGAACTCCCTCAGGTTGTTCGAGCAGGACCGCCGGAACACGCTACCCGAAACCCCTGGGCCATTCGTTTCACTCCGTGGAATTCGTCTCCGCGAGGACGTGCCGGTCGTAGACGGCGGTGAAGCGCGGAGTCGTCACGGGAGGCTCCGGTTGGAGTGGCACCCTCGCCTCGGCGGAGGTGTACGACCCGGCCACGGGTACCTGGAGCCCGACGGGCTCCATGGCCACGTCCCGCTACCGTCACACGGCGACGCTGCTGCGCAACGGCAGGGTGCTCGTCACGGGAGGCTCCTACAGCGGCACCTCGGAGCTGTACACGCCCTGAGCCACCGGGTCCCGCGTCGCCAGCGGGTGTGGCGGGGCGGATGACCCCTGAGTCCAGGGGGAGTGGCACCCGAGGCACGGCCTTCCGTGTCCCGGGTGCCCTTCTGTCGGACGGTGGCCTTACGGAATGCCGCGGGCTGAGGCAGCGGACAGGACGGAGCCGAAGAAGGTGGCTTCAGTTCCCTCCTGTCCCGAGGCCGAGAACTCTCGCTCAGTCGAGCTTGTAGAGATTCGGGTCCTGAACGACGAAGCGATTCGAGACACCGCCATAGGCAGCATTGAAGTCCTGGCGATGCTGCATGTAGACATCACTGTAGTTGTGCGCCGCGATGAGGCTCTTCTCCTTGAATTTGATGATCCGTGCCTCGTGGCCGAGGACGTCCTTGCCGGGGTTGTTCATGAAGCTCGTGCTGCCTTCCACGCCGAACAAGTAGATCGGACTTGTTTTCCTTCTTGAGCTGCTCGGCGACTTCGCCGAGCGCGCGGCTGGTGATGAGGCCACCCTGGCTGTGTGCCATCAAATGGACCTTTTTGCCCGCCCTCAGCTCGCCGAGGACGATATCCCTCATCGAGTCCACCGCCAGGTTCTTGCCCGTGTTGAGCTTGTCGCCCACGCTCTGCACCAAGTCCCCGGCGAAGCCGTCGGTGGCGTTGTGGATGCCAATGACACTGGCGCCTGTCGCATCGGCGGTGGCCTGAAGGGCTTGCTTCTGCTGGCTCAGGTCCGTATTGATGCCATTGACCTGGATGATGAGTTCGTTTTTTTTGTCTCTCCAGTTCTTCGGCTCGAAGGCCGTGAGATCCCCCGGCTTGATGGCGCTCAGATCTTCGTTCCCTGGAGGTCGTCCATCTTGATGGCCTTATCGACGCCAACGATAGCTCCGTCGTACTCCGAGTCATTGGAGCGCTTCTGGAGGTTGACGTTTTCAACGCCAAATGTCTCGGCCAGGTCCTGGATGACCTCGGGATTGTTGAGGTCGAGCCCGGAGAGGTCCAAGATCTCCTCAGACCTGTTCGCCGTAGAGCGCTCGGATGTGCCATTCGGCGTCTCCCATGCCAAAGGGGGGCAAGTGGTCGCCTCTCATGAAATCAAGAGCTTGGCTCAAGGGGTGGGGCTCGTGGCTGGTGACTGGAGTCACCCTTGATGCCTGCTGTCACCAGGGCGGATGCGACGAGGGGTGATACGGAACGGGACCTCGCACCGCTCTTCGGCCTGCTGAAACAAGGGGTGCTCGAGGCGGTAGATCCTCATGAGGGATGGAGCGTGTCGATGTCATAGCGAGGCGTTGCCAATCCTCACCTTCTTGCCCTCCTTCACCGAGGCCACCAGGACGAGGCGCTGTTCGACCCTGGGGCGGAGGGGCGAGGTGACCTGGACCTCGAGGTGGCGCGTCGTGGTGGGGGCATGCGTCGTCAGGCAATGGCGAGGGATGCCGCCCAGCGGCGGTAACGGGAGACGGACGGGGTCGAGGGCATCGAGTGATTCAGTGAAGGGGGCTGCACCATGGGGCTCCTTTCCGAGAGCAGACTAGGGATGGGGGTGGACGCCTTGGCGTTCATCCCGGTGGATCGGACGGAGGCGCGGCGCCGGACGGGATCGTCCTGACGCGCTGTCACCCCCATCCCCGCCCTTCCCCCATCAAGGGAGGAAAGGGAGATCGAAAGCTGTATTAAGTTGGACGCATGACCGATCACGCCACTCCGAACCTGCCGTCCCGCGACTTCGAGACGACCGCCCGCTTCTACGCGGCGCTGGGGTTCGAGCCGTCTTGGCGCGACGCCGGCTGGATGATCCTGAAGCGCGGCGACCTGACGCTGGAATTCTTCCCGTATCCGGACCTGGATCCGGCCAGCAGTTCGTTCAGCTGCTGCCTGCGCCTGGACGACCTCGACGGCTTCTACGGCGTCTGCAAGGCCGCCGAGATCCCCGAGAAGACCACCGGCTGGCCTCGCCTGCATCCGCCGCGGGACATGGGTCCGATCGTCATGGCGGCGCTGATTGATCCGGATTGCACGCTGGTCCGGCTGATCCAGAACGCGGACTAGCCGAAAACCCATGGGCCATTCGTTTCACTCCGAGAGCTTCGGGCGGGTGGGGAGGCCGTGGTCAGGAGGCGCGGGGATAGTCCACGTAGCCTTCCGTCCCCTGGGAGTACCAGGTCGCCATGTTGTCCTTGGCGAGCGGCAGCTTCTTGGCCAGACGCTGCGGCAGGTCCGGGTTGGAGATGAACGGACGGCCAAACGTGATGGCGTCGGCGACGCCCGCGTCCAGTTCCCCTTGGGCCCGCGTCAGGTCGTAATCCGAGTTCAAGATCAAGACGCCCTTGAAGCCACGGCGGATCGCCGGCGCCAGCGGCGGCCGCTCCCCCTTGCCAAAGGTGCCATCGAGCGGCGGCTCGCGCAGTTCCAGGAAGGCGACACCCAGGGACGACAGCGCCTGGGCGGCGGCGACGAACAGGGGCTCGGGATTGCTGTCGTTGACGCCCTGGCTGTCACCATTCGGAGACAGGCGCACGCCCGTGCGGTCCGCGCCCACCGTGTCGACGAGCACCCGCGCCACCTCGCTCAGCAGGCGGATGCGGTTCTCGATGGGGCCGCCATAGGCATCGTCGCGGAGGTTGGAGTTGTCGCGCAGGAACTGGTCGATGAGGTAGCCATTGGCGGCGTGCAGCTGCACCCCGTCGAAGCCCGCCTTCATCGCGTTGCTCGCGGCGCGCCGGTAGTCCTCGATCAGGCCCGGAATCTCCTCCAGGCGCAGGGGCCGCGCCTGCACATAGGGCTGCTTGCCCTCGTAGGTGTGCGCGCGGCCGGGCGCCGTGGTCGCGGAGGCCGAGACCGGCTGTGCACCCCCGAGGTAGCTCGGATGGACGATCCGGCCCATGTGCCAGAGCTGCGCCACGATCCGGCCCCCGGCGGCGTGGACCGCGTCGGTGGCCTTGCGCCAGCCGGCGACCTGCTCGGCGGACCACAGCCCCGTGGCATAGGGCCAGCCCAGGCCCTGCTGGGAGATTCCAATGGCCTCGGAGATGATCAACCCCGCGCTGGCGCGCTGCGCGTAGTAGTCCGCCATGATGGGCGTGGGCACGTGCTCGCGCGTGCCCCGGGCCCGCGTCAGGGGCGCCATCAGAATGCGGTTGGGCGCCTCGATGGCGCCAAGTCGGATCGGATCGAAGAGAGTCGGCATGGTTGCTCCTTGTTGGCCAGCCAGGATGCGCGACCCAGCGAAATGTCGCCAGGGCCGTGGGGTTCACCGCGCGAATGTCTTATGCTAGCGAGAAGGTGGTGCGGCGGGGCCCATCGCGCCCGCCATCCACCGTGACAACGGGTGCGCCTCGGCTATTTTCGCGCACCTTTGGGGTTGCGAGGGGGTTCCAGCATGAAGGCAAGGCGGAGTCTCCGGTCCACGGGAGTGATCGTGGCCGCGGGGTTGTCCTATGGGACGGTGGCGAGCGCGGACAGCGTGATTCTCGGGACGGTGCTCGACGCCGAGACCCGGACTCCAGTTGCGGACGTGGTCATCACGGCCACCTCGCCCGGGCTCCAAGGGGAACAGGTGGTGGTGACGGACGCCCAGGGGCAGTACCGCCTTCCCCAGCTGCCGCCGGGCGTGTACGTCCTGCGCTTCGACAAGGAAGCCTTCAGCCCCTACTCCCGCCCGGACATCCAGCTGCGGCTGGACCGCACCCTGCGCGTCAACGTGGAGCTGCTGCCCGAGAACGCCTCGCGGACCCTCACGCTCGAGCTCGAGGGCGTGGCGCCGACCCTCGACGTGGGCTCGACGGCCACGGGCCTCAACGTCGACCAGGACTTCATCCGGCGCATCGCGGTGAACCGTCCGGGCGGCAAGGCGGGCGCCGCCCGCTCCTTCGAGAGCCTCGCGGAACTGGCGCCGGGCGCCCAGAACGACGCGTATGGCGTGTCCCTCAACGGCACCACCTCGCCGGAGAACGGGTACGTGGTGGACGGCCTGTCCAACAACGATCCCGCCTTCGGCGTCAACGCGAGCCCCCTGAGCGTGGAGTTCGTGCAGGACATCAACATCATCACCGGCGGCTACATGCCGGAGTACGGCCGCTCCACGGGCGGGGTGCTCAACGCGGTGACGAAGTCCGGCTCCAACGAGTTCCACGGCTCCGTCTTTGGCACCGTCACCCCGGGAGCCTTCGAGGCCACCCGGACCCAGGTGGCCAGCGCCTCCTCGGTGATCGCGGGCCGCAACGCCCTGGACGTGCTGGGCGACGTGGGCGCCACCCTCGGCGGTCCCCTCCTCGAGGACAAGCTGTGGTTCTTCGTCGGGGTGTCTCCCAATTACAGCCACTACACGCACACGCGTTCGATCAACGCCTACCAGACGGAACTCGACGCCTCGGGCCAGGTCGTGGTGAAGACAGATGACCACGGCATCAACCTGTTCACGGAGATTCCAGGCTCGGTGCGGCGGATCGGCGCCCAGGCGCGAAGCCTGCAGTACCTCGGCAAGCTGACGTATCTGTTCAACCCGGATCACCACCTCTCCCTGTCCGTCTCGGGCACGCCGACCTCGTCGGGGGGACGGGACACCCTCGCCATCAACCCGTTGACGGGCCTCGTGCCCTCCGTGCTCTCCGGCAACCCCGACGCCGAGAACTTCTATACCCAGGCGGCGTCGAGCACGACGTCCACCGCGCTCAAATACTCGGGCTCCTCCGCCGACAAGAGACTCCTCATCGACGCCACCCTCGGCTGGTTCCACCAGACGTCGTCCCTGCTGCCCTCGGACGGCTCGCGGGTGGGCTCCACCTCGGGCCTGGCGGGCCTGGCGGCGGTCAACTACATGGCCCCGCGGCCCATCTACGCCTACGAGCCCGAGCTCACCGAGGCCCGGGCGGCGTGCACCCAGAACGGGGAGACGACGGGGCTCCTGGCCTGCCCGGTGACCTCGTACCTCGCGGGGGGGCCCGGCTACATCAACTCGGCCCGGCTGGACCGCGTCCAGGCCAACGCCAAGGTCACCTACCTGCTCAAGGCCCTGGGTACCCATGTGTTCAAGCTGGGCGCGGACGTGGAGTTGCTGCGCTATGACAATCTCAAGGCCTACTCGGGGTCCGTGTACCTGCTCGAGGCCACCAATGGGGCCAACTGGGTGGACGTCCGCCGCTATGGCTATCTGTCCGGTCCGGACATGGCCACCAGCCTGCCCTTCCTGCATACGGTGACCGGCAGCAACACGTCGGGCGGCTTCCTGCAGGACAGCTGGACGATCGGCCAGCGCGTGACGCTCAACGTCGGCGTGCGCTACGACACCCAGTGGCTCTACGCCGGTGACGGCAGTCTGGCCTTCACGCTGCCCCACGAGCTCTCCCCGCGCCTGGGGGTGGTCGTGGATCCGCTGGCCAACGGCCGCATGAAGCTGTACGCCAACTTCGCGCGCTACTACGAGCAGGTGCCCATCAACGTGCTGGACCGCGCCTTCCCGCTCGAGCCGCGCTATGTGGCCAAGCATGCCGCGGGCGTGGGCAGGTGCGATCCGGCCACCCTCCCGACGCGGGAAGGTCAGGCCACCTGCCTGGCGGACTCCAACCTGGAGCTGTTCAACGGCGACGCGGGCCTCGCGCTCTCCGACCCGAGCTTCCTGCACTTCGGAGGCAAGGCCGACCTCGTGCCCGTGGAGCCCACCCTCCAACCCCAGTCCTCGGACGAAGTGCTATTGGGCGCCGAGTACGAGTTGCCGGCCCACATCCGCGTCGGTGCGTCCTACATGCACCGCTCGATGAACCTGATCATCGAGGACATGAGCCGGGATGGGGGCAACTCGCGCTTCCTGGGCAACCCGGGCGTGGGCTTCGCCCAGGAGTTCCCCAAGGGGACGCGCGACTACGACGCGGTGACGGTGTTCCTCGGCCACACCTTCAGCGAGGGCTGGCTGGCGCAGGCGAGCTACACCTGGTCACGGCTGTATGGCAATTACTCGGGCCTGTTCCGCCCGGAGACCAATCAACTGGATCCGAACTTCAACTCGGACTTCGACCTGGTGACGCTGATGGAGAACCGCGCGGGGCTCCTGCCCTTCGACCGGCCCCATGCCATCAAGCTGTTCGGCGCCAGGGAGTTCGAGCTCTCCCGGGAGCTGAGCGCGAGCCTGGGGCTGTCGTACCGCGGCAACTCCGGCATTCCCATCAGCTACCTCGGCGCGCACCCGATCTACGGCCCCAACGAGGCATTCATCCTGGCCCGTGGCTCCGCGGGCCGCACGCCGTGGGTGAACACCCTCGATGCGAATGTCGGGCTGAACTACCGCCTGAACAAGACGCACGTGCTGTCGCTCAGCGTGGACGTGTTCAACCTCTTCAACTTCCAGCAGGTCACGAACGTGGACGAGGCCTATACCTTCCAGAGCGTGCTCCCCATCACGGGGGGCAAGACGGCCGGAGGGACCCTGACGGCGGATCAGGTCTCCGTCCTCGACCCCGCCACGGGCCTGCCCGCCGGCAAGCTGTCCGCGGACGACGTGAACAAGAACTTCAAACAGCCCACCGCCTACCAGAGCCCGCGGCAGATCCGTCTGGGCCTCAAGTACACCTTCTAGCCCTCCCGAGAATTGGAGCGACGCGCGATGAACATGCGGATGACGACCCTGATGGTCCTGGCGAGCACGGTCGGCGCCCTGTCTGGCTGCGCCGTGCAACAGCCTTCCCCCGGCTGCCAGATCCAGGACGGGCTCTGGCAGGTCACGTACATTCCGAAGAACCCCGAGGCTGTCTCCCGGTCGTGCGGAACCCTCACCGCGGACCAGTTCGGGGTGTACAAGTACATGGTCCCCGTGAGCGAGGAGCCCCAGGCACCGACCTCCGTGGCCCTCCGTCCCCTGGCGGCGGTCGCACTGACGACCTACGTCGACACGTCTGGCACCCGGCGGCCCCGGGTAACGCTGAATCCTCCGGCGGACTCCTCGAGCCCGACGGATCCCACGGGCTCGCTCCGGGCCTCCGCGCTGGCCACGGCCCTGTCGGCGTTCGCCGATGAGCCGGACGACCAGGACGTGTGCCTGGCGCCGTCCTTCAGCCGGATCACGATCGAGGCCCGGGCCGTGGCGGACGCCAGTGGCGGTCCCTTGCCCGCGCGGACGGTGGATTACCAGTTCGCCAACGTGTCCGTGTATTCCTCGCCGTCGGCTCCGGGAACCACGTTCGAGGGCTCGCTGGTGTTTGGTGATGGCTCCTGCACGGCCGAATACCGGGTGCTGGGCCTGTCTCCCGCGGTGCCGTGCGGCACGACCGACGACTGTCGGAACCCGGCCCTGGGCATCAACCCGGAGCTCGACGTGGTGTGCCTCCACGGAGGCTGCTCGCCCAATCCCGCCAGGGCGTTTCCGTTTCTCGAGTAGTCCCAGGTACCTCTGGAGTCACCGCGCCATGATGAAGATGCTTCGCTTTGCCTTGATGGGGTGGGTGCTGTGTTCCGCCTCTCCCGCACTCGCCGCTCCTTATTGGAGCACCTTCAAACAGGATCGGTGCACCGACTCGGGCCGGCGCCAGCACTCGGCGCAGTTGATGAACATCCCTCCCAACACCTCCTGGGAGAGCGCGTGCCAGGCCACCGGCGCCACCGTGGCCGGCTACACCTTCCTGCGCCCCACCCGCTGCGTGAACAAGGGCACCTCCGGCATGTGGGGCGAGTTCGAGGTGAATGACACCACCTGCAACCCGGTGACGGAGTGCAACTCCTCCCTCCCGGCTGGCACCTTCTCCAAGCCCGGGAACACCGGCTCGGTGAGCTGTGAGGCCTTCTGCGCCAACCGTGACGCCAACTGGGGCCAGCGTGGCACGTGTGTGAAGGGGCTGGTCACCAGTGGCCCTCATGCGGGCACCTGCCTGGCCTGCACCGACGTTGCCTCCGAGCAGGGCGACACCGGCGTCACCTGCACCTGCAAGGCGCCTGCGAAGGGCTTCGCGGATCTCCATGCGCACCCGTTCGCCAACCTCGCTTTCGGCGGCCAGGCTTTTTTCGGCAAGGCCTACGGTCCCCTCAGCTCCACCTTGCCGTGGTGCGACAGTGTCCACGGGCCGGGGGGCACCCGGGACTCCTTGGGCAGCATCATGGCGACCCTCGGCTACGGCACGGGCGGCTCGGGCCATCGGGTGGGGGGCTACCCGCAGTACGACGGCTGGCCGCGTTGGAACAGCTACACGCACCAGTCCATGTATGAGGATTGGCTCTACCGCTCCGTGCAGGGCGGCCTGCGGCTGATGGTGACGTTGGCCGTCAACAACCAGGATCTCTTCGGCTTCCCCATCTACGCCACCAAGGCGCCGGGCCGCACGGGAGAGGACATGGAGGCGGTGGATCTCCAGATCGCCGAGGCCTACGCCATGCAGAGCTACCTCGACAACAAGGCGGGCGGCGCGGGACGCGGCTGGTTCCGCATCGTGAAGTCTCCCGCGGAGGCCCGCACCGTCATCGCCCAGGGCAAGCTGGCGGTGGTGCTGGGCGCCGAGGTGGACTACCTCTTCGATTGCCGCCGCAACAGCTCGTGCTCGAGCGCGTATGTGGAGGAGCGGCTGGACCATTACCAGGCCCTGGGCCTGCGCCACCTCTTCCCCGTCCACTTCAAGCAGAACGCCTTCGCGGGCTCGGCGCTCACCAGCATCACGACCGAGGGAGACTCTCGCGACTGCAAGCAGGAGGGCTACGTCTACAAGCGAGACGTCGCCCGGGATCCCATCTGTGGCGCGCAGGGGCTCACGACCCTGGGCCGCACGCTGGTGCGCGGGATGATGCGCCGGAAGATGCTGATCGACATCGACCACATGTCGAAGCTGGCCTTCGATGACACGCTGGGGATGGTGGAGCCCTACGGCTACCCGGTGGTGAGCGGCCACACCACGCTGTTCGAGACAGCCCGTGGCAACAAGCGCCACGAGGGCAGCCTCAAGTCGGAGCAGCTCCAGCGCATCCGCCACGTGGGCGGCATGGTGTCGCTCATCCTGGACCAGGGCAATCGCGACGAGGTTCCCACCTGGCGCGGCGCGGGTCAGCCGGTGGTGGAGCACCAGTGCGGCAGCACCTCGCAGAGCTGGGCCCAGGCGTACCTCTATCTGTCGAAGGAGCTGGGCGGGGCGCCGGTGGGCTTCGGCTCGGACTTCAACGGCTTCGCGGGCCTGCCGAGCCCCCGCTTTGGTGCCGAGGCATGCCACGGCGGCAGCTCCGCCGCGCAGGTGGCTCGCACGAGCTACCCGCTGAGCATCGCCGTGGAGAACAGCGTCACGAAGCTGGAGCGCAGCGTGGTGGGCAACAAGGTGTTCGACATCAACGAGGATGGCGTGGCCCACGCGGGCATGATGCCGGACTTCATCGCGGAGCTCCGCCGCCAGGGCCTGCGCGGCCAGGATCTGGAGCCGCTGATGAACTCAGCCGAGGGCTACCTCCAGGTCTGGGAGCGCGCCGAGGCCATGGGCGCCACCGTGCCGTGAGCCCGCTCGCCGCCTGGGCGCCCGCGAGCGACCGCACCCGGTGGGAGAGGGATGCCAGGGCCACCGCGCGGGGGTTGGAAGGGCATGCGCTGGGACAGCTCGGGCGACAGATCAGCGCGCCGTCATTGCCCTCATCGTCTCGGAAAGCATCATGGAGGCGATGCAACGACTGGGCGTGACGGATGCCAGGTTCGAGGAGGTTTGAATGTCACCTCCAGACGTCTCATGACAGCGGAGCCGCCCTGTGTGGGAGCAATGGTATTCGGGATCCGGTTCCCGTCATGCATTGACCCCGCTCGTTCTCCGGGCGTCTACTCGCGCTCCCTCGAACACTTGCGGGAGCCTCCATGACCACGAACGCCCTCGACCTCACCCACACCTACCACGTCGCGCCCGCGCTTTGGGAGGAGCCGCGCTGCTATTGGCAGGCGGTGGCCTCCGGCGTCGGCATCGCCCTCCAACCGCTGCCGACAAAGCGCTCGGAGGCACGCGCCTTCCAGTTCAAGCTGCACGCGCGGCCCGACGGCTCGGTCACCCTTGCCACGTCCGAGGGCCCGGTGCGCCTCGACGGCCGCGCGCTGGTGGTCTGCGGACCGCATGAGAACAAGAGCGCGGCCACGCCGTTTTGGCTGCATGCGGTGGGCCCGTGCTTCGCGCTCGAGGTAGCCGACGGCAGCGGGCGACTCGTGGAATGCGAGAACGGCAACCTCGGCGCGGGCACCTCGATCCAGGTCTGGAAGACGGCGCTCGCCGCATCGATCCCGAGCGACTGGACTACCCTGCCCGCCGATCAGCAGCGCACGCTCTGGAAGTTCGACCGCTCGGACGGCTTCATCGCGTCGGCCTGGATGGCCCGGCTCGTGAACAAGGACACGCCGCTGAACGAGCTTGCGATGGTCGGCACGCACGACTCCACCACCTGGAAGTGGGACTCGGCCAACTATTCGCGCACGCAGGATCTCACGTTCCTGGAACAGCTGAAGATCGGTGTGCGCTACTTCGACCTGCGGCTGGGCGACGACTTCGAGAACTACCACGGCGGCAAGAACGGGTTCAGCTTCGACGACGTGCTGAAGGACGCCGGCCAGTTCCTCGGCGAGCACAGCGGCGAGGTCATCCTGCTCGCCATCAACCGCGACAGCAACGCGCCCAAGGACCCCGCGAAGGTCGCGCAGTTCGCGAGCGACATCGAGGATGTGGTCCTGCACCGCCCGAGCCGCGTGAAGCACCGAGTGCACTGGTTCGCTGAGAACCGCATCCCCACCGTGCGCGAGGCCTTCGGCCGCGTCGTGCTCGTGCGCCGCTACGCCGACCCGCGCCCCACTGCCCCCGGCATCGCGCTGACGAACTGGCCCGACAGTTCCGGCACGACCTTCGACAACACAGTGGGCGGCGTGACGGTTCGCATCCAGGACGAGTACCAGCTGGTGCAGAACAGCAGCAAAAAGGACGCGATCCGCCGCCTGTGGGCCGACATGACCGCGGCGACGCCGCCCGCCGGCCGCTGGTCGATCAACTTTACGAGCGCGGCGAAGGCGCAGCAGCCGCGGAGCTATGCGAACGACATCAACCCGTGGCTGGGGGCGAACCTGAACTTCACGGAGTCGCTGCGGGGGATGTTCGTGACCGACTTTCCGTCGGCGGCCCTGGTGGATCGAGTGTTGAGGTTCAACGCGTTCTATTGAGCGTCGAGGGGAGGTGGTGGTGACGGACGCCCAGGGGCAGTACCGCCTTCCCCAGCTGCCGCCGGGCGTGTACGTCCTGCGCTTCGACAAGGAAGCCTTCAGCCCCTACTTCCGCTCGGACATCCAGCTGCGGCTGGACCGCACCCTGCGCGTCAACGTGGAACTGCTCCCCGAGAACGCCTCGCGGACCCTCTCGCTCGAGCTCGAGGGCGTGGCGCCGACCCTCGACGTGGGCTCGACGGCCATGGGCAGCAACGTCGACCAGGACATCAACATCACCACCGGCGGCTACATGCCGGAGTACGGCCGCTCCACGGGCGGCTTGAGATGGCGCGGTCCGGGTGGCAGCCGCGGGGTGGATATGGCGCGTCCTCCTTGGAAGTCCTGGTCCGGCCTCAGCCGGAGAAGGGCGAGAAGTTCACCACCACCTGGCGCTCGGGGAGGAAGGTGCGGCGCGCGAAGTCCCGCATGGCCCCACGCGGCAGGCGCTTGGGGAGGGACATCAGCAGCGCCGGGTCGAGGGGGCCCGCGCGGGGTTGGGCCACCTCTCGCGCCAGCTCGCTTCCCCGTTGCAGATCATCCTCCACCTGCTGGGCGTATGCCCGCTGCACGTGCCGGTCCATCAGCTTCTCCTCCGCGGCCGTTGGAGGCTCCCTGCCCAGTTGCTCGAAGGCGAGCTGCATCCGCTCCGGCAGCGTGTTGGCGTTGAGCGACTCGCTGAAGGCCAGTGCCATCAGGAAGGTGTTGCCCCGCAGGGACATGCACCGCACCTGCATGCCCAGCGTCAGCGGCTCCTCGACGTGCAGCGCGCGCGTCAGCCGCAGCTCCAGCAGGGCCGCCACACGAGCACAGGCCCCCTTGTCCTTCGGAGCCACATGGTAGCCATACGCGATGAGGCTGAAGCTGGCGCGGGTGCTCTGCTCGATGGGCAGCACGGGCGGTGTCACCGGCGTGAGGGGGGACTCTCCGGGCAGGGAAGGGGGCAGCCGCACCGCCCGCTCGAGCATCCCGAGGACCTCCTCGCGCTTCACGCCGCCCGTGATGACGATGCTGGTGTTGGCTGGCGTGTAGTACCGCGTGTAGAAGTCCGCCAGGTCCTTCCGGGAGATGCTGTCGAGCGTCTGCTGGGTGCCGAGGATGGCGCCCGAGCCCGAGAAGAGTGAGTTCTCGAGGTGCTCGTGGAAGCCCGGGCCCTGGCCGAGGTCCTGACTCTCGGTGCGGATGATCTCCACCTCGCGCTGCATCTGCCGCGGGTCGAGCTTGGGGCTGGTGACGATGCGCACGAGCTGGTCCGCCAGCGGCAGGAAGGACTCCGCCGGGGCCTGAAGCACATAGGTGGTGGAGTGGGCAGTGGTGAAGCCGTTGAACTCACCGCCAGCGGTCTTCACCGCCTGCTGGAAGTCCTCGCCCCGCACGTCGTAGGTGCCATGGAAGATGACGTGCTCGAGCAGGTGCGCCAGCCCTTCCTTTCCCTCGGGATCCTTTCGCGAGCCGGTGCGCACCACGTAGTGCAACGAGGCCCAGGCCGCCCGGGGCCGCGGCGCGAGCACCAGCTCGCTCCCATCGGCGAGCTTCTCCACCGTGGGACGCAACGGGGCCCCCACCGCCGCTTCGCGGCCACGGCCACGCGCCAGGGCCACGGAGGAGACGAGCACCAGGGCCAGCAGGACACAGGCCATGGGGGTTCGCAGGGGATTCGTGCTCACTTCCGGCCCTCCATGTCCGTGACGAAGTGGAGCTGGATGGAGGACTCCTCGCGCAGCCAGGCGGAAGCCACCTCGCGCAGGGCCTCGGGGGTGAGGGATTGGATGTGCGTGGGCAGCTCGGGGCCGTACCAGGCCGGACGCTGACGGGCGGTCCGGAGCTCCTCGGCCACCCGGCGCGGGTCGCGGTCGGCCAGCCGCAGCCGGACGAGGGTGGACCGCTGGTGGCGTTCGAAGGTACCGGGCTCGAGCTGGCCCTGGAGCACCGCCTGTATCTCTTCACGCAGGAAGGGGCCCAGATCGATGCCCGAACCCTCCGCGGCCGGAAGGACGAGTGCGAGCGCATCGAGCCGGGGGGTGAGCAGGGGCGTGGAGGTGAAGCCGTAGCCCACCGCGGAGTTGCGGAGCTGCTGGAAGAGCCGTTCCTCCAGCAACGACGCGAGGACGCGTGCCGCCGCCGCCTCGCGGGGCGTCTGGAGGTGGATGGGGTAGGCGAGGACCTGCACCTCGCGCGAGGCGAGCGCGCGGCGCTGGTAGGGCAGCTTGAGCTTGGGACGTGGGTGCTCGACGCCAACACCGCCACGGAAGCCGGACACGAGCTGGCGCAGTGCCTTCGCGTTGAAGCGCCCGGTGGCGATGACGGTGGCGTTGCTCGGTGCCAGCATCCCGGAGACGTGCTCGCGCACCGCCTCCAGGGCGATGCCCTCGGCGTTGTAGAGGGAGCCGATGTTGGGGTCCTTGTAGCGGGAGTCCTCGATGAGGGTGCGCGCGAGCAGCAACTCCAACCACACCTCCGGGTCGAGCGGCTGCGAGTCGTGCCTGGCCCGCTCGAGCGTGGCTTCGAAGCGCCGGGGGTCGAGCTTGGGGGAGAGGACGGAGGTGAGCAGCGTGCGGGCGAGCGCGTCGAAGTCCTGGGGGGGAGCCGTGAGGGTGAAGCGGCTCTCGTGCAGCCCGGTGCGCAGCTCGAGGGTGGCGGCGGCGCCGTACAGGGCGGTCACCAGGGACTCGTAGCTGCCGCGCGAGTTGGCGTGCAGCAGCGCATGCTGGGAGACGCGCGTGAGCCCGTTCACGAGCTTGTCATCCACGGCGCCCACGTTGAAGACGATGGTGAGCGTGGAGCGATTCGCCTCGCGCGGGGCGAGCAGCAGCAGGGGGTGTTTGGGCGAGGGCTGGAAGCGCTCCACCTCGAAAGGCGCGGCGAGCACCGTGGGTGCCAGCAGCAGGAGCGCCACTGTGGCGCAGACGGGGAGCGCGAGACGTGTGAAGCGCATGAAGCCGTGGGGCTGGAAATGGAAGGAAGGTCGAGGCAGGCTAGCCGTGAGTGGGGGATGACGTCCTGTGTGGCCCGTGGGCCGAGCTGCCCCCCCTGCACAGATTGCCATGAGCACCGCGCCTTCGTCTTCCTGTCCCTCCTGCCATCATCCGCTTTCGCTCTACGCGGGGCGATGTGCCCGCTGTGGTGTCCTCCTGGCGGAAGGAGACGAAGGGGGCTCCGGCTTGGAGCTGGATCTGGACGGGGGATGGAAGGACCCATCCGCCTCGCCACCTCCTCCTCCGCCTCCTCCCAGGCCCGAGGCGAGGAAGCCCACCCCCGCGGCTCCTGTCGCGAAGCCGGTGACGCCGGTCGAGGAGGACGAGGAGCCGGTGGTGCATCATCGGGTGACGCCCCGGGGACTGTTCGCCCTGGGCGTGCTGGGGCTGGTGGGGACGGGCGTCGTGCTGATCGCCCAGGCCGCGCTGCCGGAGCGCTTCCCCTCGTTGCTGGCGATGGCCGTGTGGGTGCCCGCGCTCACCGGGGCACCCTCGGACTTCTTTCCGGCCTCCGCGTGGGTGTTGGCACTGCTGCCCTGGGGCTCGTTGGCGCTGGCCTTGTCCATGGGGCACCAGCTGGCACGGCGTGCCCGCGTGCCGTTCGTGCAGGACGCGGTGCAGTGGGTGGCACTCGCGCTCTTGCCGGGAGTGCACCTGGTGGGCGGGCCGCTCGTGCTGGGCGAACTGGAGCTGACCGCCGAGTCCCAGCAGGCGTCAGGACTCCGTCTCCACTTGAAGGTGAAGACGGTGGTGGCCGTGGTGCTCCATGTGCTCGCGGTGGTGCTCGGGAGTCGAGCGGCGCGTGACTCCGGGGAGTTCCTCCTGCTGGCGGCGCTGGCGGTGCGGGCGCTGTCGGTGGCGGCCTTCGCCGTGGTGCTGTTCGGGATGGGACGGGCTCTCCTGGTGCTGATGCGCGCCAGTGAGGCGCTCGTGGCCTCGGGTGGAATGGGACGGGGAGGGGGCTCGGCGGCGCGCCTGCGCGGGGCGAGGAGACCGCTCGTCATGGCGGCGTGGGCGGGGGCGTTGGGGGCCACGGTGGTGGCGATCTCGGGCGTGTGGTTCTCGCGGAGGGAGGCGAGGACCTGCGAGCCAGGAACGGAGCTGAGCCACACGGAGGGCTTCGAGGAGCGGCGGGTGAGCGCGTGCGTGTTGCCGGATGGACGCAAGCAAGGGGCCGAGCACGTGCGAGCCGCGAACGGATGGCTGCTGGAGCGCGGCGAGTACCGGGAGGGAAAGCGGCACGGCATCTTCCGCGCGTGGAACGAGCAGGGCGTGCTGCTGGAGGAACTGTCCTACGCGGAGGGGCTGCCGGACGGGAAGTGGAAGCTGTACTGGCCGGACGGGCAGCGCGCGCTGGAGATGGGGTACGCGAAGGGCACGCTCGAGGGGGAGAACACCACGTACTACCCGAATGGAAACCCGAGGTACCGCAGGACGTACCAGAAGGGCGTGGTGCACGGCCGGCACGCGAGGTGGTTCGAGTCGGGGCTGGTGGAGGTGGAGGGCGCGTTCAACCAGGGGAGGCCCTCGGGGTGGTGGGTGAGGCGGAACGCGGAGGGGAGGGTGGTGAAGCAGTGGAGCGAGGGTGGACTGAGCACGGACGAAGCGACGGCGGGCGTGTCCGCCATTTTCATGGGAGATGCCACGCTGGCCCCGTCACGGGTGACGGCCCCGTCCGACGTGGCCGAATTGCGAGCAGGCCATACACAGGAGTGGTGGCGGAAGCGGCTCTCCCAGCTCAAGGACAAGGCGGGGAAGGACCCGAAGAGCGCGGCGCTTTATGCGCTCACCTTGCGGCGGGCCCGGGCCAACGGCTTCGTGATCCGCGAGAAGTCCGACGGCGTGGAACTCTCGCTGGAGCCCGTGCACTGACGAGGCGCCCCGTGGAACTCGGGTTTTCGCACCCCGGTCGAGCCTCGCGCTTCTCCCATGCGCTATGACCCTCCCGGGACCCTTGCTCCGATTCGTCAGTGAGCTGACGAAAAACGTCATCCGTCCGGAGTCCCAGACTCCAGGTGTCTTGAAATCCCACGTGCTTGCCTGCGTGCCCGCCTCTGGCACGCCGTGTGCTTTGCGTTTCCGTGTGAGAGATACCATGGCGTCCCTGCTCGGGAACCCATTCGGTCTCCTCATTCATACATAGACTCACGAGGGAGATGTACACATGCGTCGATTGGGTTTCGTCGTGTTGACCTGTCTTGTCTCGGCTGCCTGCGGTCCCGCTCCAGAGAGTGACGCCCATGGGCCCGCCGACGCCGTCGCGCAGTCCCACGGCAAGCTGCAGTACGATGTCGTGATCAGCCCCAGCACCCTGGACTTCGGCCAGCAGACCGTGGGCACCACCAGCGCGCCCCTGTCCTTCACGGTGCAGAACAACGGCACGGAGTCCGTGCAGATCTCCTTCGCCGTGAACCCGCCCTTCGTTCCCCCCTCTGCCCAGGACCCGGTGGTGGCCCCCGGCGGTTCGCGGGAACTCCAGTTGGTCTTCAGGCCGTGGTCGGCGGGCGCGTTCTCCGGGCCCATCTATATCATGCCCTTCGGCCCCAGCGGCTCGAGCTTCTTCAGAGGAACGGTCTCGGGAACTGGCATCGCGCCGTAGTCGCTGGCAGAGGCGTATGGGGCCGCGGACGCCACGTGCGTGGTGCCGCTGTGCGACGAGGAGCACTGCGCCATCTGGCCACGGCCCCTGCTCAGCTGATGGTATTGACGAGACCGCCCTCGGCACGGAGCACGGCCCCGTTCGTCGCGGCGGACAGGGGGCTCGCCAGATAGGCCACCATGCTCGCGATCTCCTGCGGCTCGATCATCCGCTGCAGGAGTGAGGCCGGCCGGTGATTCTTGAAGAACTCGGCCTCGATCGTCTCCGGTGGGGCGCTGGGATTGGAGGACACGCTGCGCAGGAAGTCGACGATGCCCTCCGAGCGCGTGGGCCCCGGCAGCACCGAGTTGACCGTCACCCGCGTGCCCCTGGCCAGCTGGGCGAGACCCCGCGCGATGGACAGCTGCGCCGTCTTGGTCGTCGCGTAGTGGATCATGTCCGGGGGGATGGTGAGCGCGGACTCGCTGGAGATGAAGATGATCCGCCCCCAACCCCGCTCGAGCATGCCCGGGAAGTAGGCCCGCGCCAGCCGCACGCCGCTCATCACATTGACGTTGAAGAAGGACTGCCAGTCGTCATCGGAGATCTCGGCGAAGGCCTTGCTCTCATAAGCGCCGAGGTTGTTGACGAGGATGTCGACGTCGCGCGCCGCGTCGCGCAGTGGGGGCAGGCCCTCGGCGGCCGTCACATCCACCACCACGCCGCGGATGTGCTTGCCGCCGGAAGCGCGGATGTCCTCCACCGCCTGGTCGAGCTTCGTGCGCGAGCGGCCGGTGATGAGGACCTCGGCTCCCTCCACCGCGAGCGTGCGCGCGATCTCCAGTCCGATGCCCGCCGTGCCGCCCGTGACCAGCGCCGTCTTCTTGTTGAGTTGCAAGTCCATGGTCGCTCCAGATTCGTGTCGAGAAGTGTTTGGGTTGGAAAGTGTCTGGGTGGAACGGGGCGGGCCTACAGGCCGGGGGCGCCCTTGCCGACGTCATCCCCGGTGCGTGTGCTTCGGGATGTAGAGCGCCTTGGGGAACTCGATCATCAGCGTCGTCGCCTGGGTCTCCGGGTCGACGCGCAGGATGGAGAACCGGGGTGAGTCCCCACCCAACTCGGGCAGCATCTGCTCCCAGGTCAGGTCGCCCTGGTTCTTGAAGACAATCCCATCCGCATGTGCATGGGTGCACCCGGGAGCGAGCAGGAGGGAGGAGAGCCCCAACAGGGAGGCGGCGATTCGGTTGAAGGTGCGGTTCATACGAGTCCTCTGGCGGTGGTGGAGGTGATGTCTGACTCGCCCAGGGAAATAGCGCTCACCTGCCCGCGCGAACATCTCCAGCGGTGGGCAACACCTGTGAACGCGATTCACGAATGGCACGCCCCCGGGACGGCCCGTGTGGCCCCCCGGTCCGCGAATTCAGTGGGCAGGTCCGCAGCCCGGGTCACTCCTGGGGGACGTACAGGAAGGCCACGCACATCTCGTCGTTGGTGCCCTCGCCCCAGTTCACCCAGGAGCCCTGCTACCTCGTCGCCCGGTTCGAGCCGCGCGGCTCGTCGTGGCGGACGCGGGCGCTGCGCGTGACGGTCCCGGTACTGGCCGTCGTCACTTGCACCCTCCTGGAACTGCACCGTGGCTCCTGGCGCGTCGAGAGCCCGCCCTCCGGAGGTGAGCCTTCCTCCGGGGGGTCCCTGACGCTGATGCTGCCGCGCGCCTGAGCAGGGCGCGCGGCCTGAGAGGGCGTGTGCCCAAAGAGGGCTGCACGGCCTGTCCACTGGTTTGGCGCACAGTTTGGCGGCACGGAAGGGTCTGCCATCGAAGAAGATCCGCTGAGCCGGGAGGCGTTTTTCGAGCGTGGGATGCCCACGCGGCGAACGTAGGATGGTCACATGAGTTTTCTGTGCTCCAGAGTGGGGCTTGCGCTCCTCGGCGTGCTGCTGAGCGCCTGTGCCTCCTCCGCGCCCATGGTGCGTGAGGAGGCTGGGGCGCCCGAGGTCGTGTCCTCTTCATGGGCGGAGGCCCGCGCGGACGCCACGTGCGTGGTGCCGCTGTGTGACGAGGAGCACTGCGCCATCTGGCGTTGCCAGGACGTGGTGGAGGCGGAGGCTCTCCCGGTGCGGCTGGCGCAGGCGATGGTCCCGGCGTCCGCGCCCGCCCCGATGTTCCGCGTGCCCTTGGTTGCGGGTCCCAGTGCGAGCCGCTGGTGGGGACATCCTCTCGCCGTGCCCTCCGGGGTTGAGCCTGTATTCGAAATCCCCTGGCACAACTGGAAGACGCGGGAGCTGAGCGCGCCCAGGCTCTTCCGCCACCAGTGCCTCTCCCCTCCGCGCGAGCCCCTCGAGAAGCACCACATCTTCCCGCAGCAAAAGGAACTGGCCGAATGGTTTGGCAGCAGGGATATTGATATCCACGCCTTCACCATCCGACTGCCGAGGAGTTTCCACCAATGGCTGCATAGTGGCGAACCCAAGGGAGGACAATGGAATGAAGCGTGGCGGCAGTTCATGAGAAAGAACCGCACCATCGCCAACGCGGAGGACATCTGGCGGTTCGCGGGTGAACTCATGATGCGGTTTGGAGTGAATGGTCCATTCGAGCCCTACTCTTGCGATGAGCGGTAGGGGGGCGAGCACGCGCATGCGATATTTCACCATTGACGAGGACAGAGCCGCGGGGCACACGGGCTTCGTTGACGCCGCACACAAGTGGAAGCTGCCAGGCATTCGCAATTGCCCAGTCTGCAAGTCCACCTGGAGTGCCGGGTTCGCTTATCCCTGCGTAGACCTGACCCCAGTGGCCGCCTTGGCCGATTTCGAGAAGGCTCGGCCCGAGCCCATCGAGGAGTACGAACGGCTGTGTGAGTTGGTTCGTCCCCTGCTGCCTCCTGGTGCGCTGTTGGAACCGGGTACGACTTTTGGCCCACTGGTGGGTAGGGGCCAGGGTCGTTTCGGGCAGCTGGTGTCTCCTTATCCCTGGTGGCTCCTGGCGCGGCGCGAGGCGCTGGTGAAGCTTCAGGCCGAGGGCTTGCGAGGATTCGAGGGGTGCCACACCGAGGTGCGTTTCCGCCAGCGCAACTCGCCTGAGTTGCTCGAATTGCAAATCCTCCCAATGGGCCGACTGCACCGGGATTGCCTGCCTCATTATCAACTGCCTTGCTCACGCTGTGGTCGGGGCCGTATTCCCCTGCCCGATGACCTCCTGGTGGACGCCACCACCCTCCAGAGGGACCTGGATTTATTTCGATTGGAGGATTTCTCCACGGTGATCGTCTGCACCGAGCGTTTCGCCGACGCCTGCCAGCACCTGGGCTTGGACGGCGTTGCCTTCAAGCCGCTGCCCTCGAAGAAGAGCCGCTGAGCCGGGAAGCCCGGTGCGGAACAGCGGCAACTACTTCACGAACGGTGCAGATGGGGAGGCGCGCCGGGTCAGCGCACCGTGGTGCCGAGCCGCGCCCAACGAACTCCTTCTCCTGGTGTCCACGAGAAGTGGATGAAGCGCACCGCACCCACCACGTTCTCCACCGGCAGTGGCCCCCAGAAGCGGGAGTCCCAGGAGTTGTCCCGGTTGTCCCCGAGCAGGAAGACGTGTCCCTCGGGCACCACGCACCCCGTCTCGCGTGTCTCCATGCCCTCCGGGCACCCGTCGCCCGTGGGGAAGTCCATGGAGTCCAGGCAGGAGGACTCCTCGCTGGAGGGGCGGCTGTCCACCGCTTGGCCGTCGATGGAGAGCCGTCCGCAGCGCACCTCCACCGCCTCACCCGCCAACGCCACCGCGCGCATGACGTAGCGCTGCTCGCGCTGCGCGGGATGCTGGAAGACGATGACCTCGCCTCGCTCCAACGGCCGACCCCACGGACTCGCCACCCGCTTGTCCGTATAGAACTGGTCTCCCGGGAGGAGCGTGGGCTGCATCGAGGCGGAGGGCATGGTGAAGGGCTCGGCTAGCCACCTCCGGGAGGTGCTCGCCACGATGCCGGACCCCATCCAGAAGCCCACCAGGGTCAACAGCACCCGCCCCAGCCGCGGTACGCCCGCCTCCGGCGGAGGCAGCCTCGCCACGTCCACCGCCGCGCCGAGGATTACCCCGAGCCCGAGCAGCAGCCCGGCGAAGCCCGTGAGTGGCAGCGAGGCCTGCGCCAACAACAAGGCTCCCAGCCACACGAGCCCTCGCCGCCAGCGGCCCCACAGCACGTGGCCACAGCCCGGGGTGATGCTGAGCAGCACCGCCAGCAAGCGGCGCCAACGAGAGACAGGGGGCGAGGAGATCGTCGTCATGGGGAGAGGGGAACGGCTCCGAAGCGGATCAGCGAGATGGGTGTCAGACGACTCGTCGGTACGACTCGGGGGGGGGCGTGAGGTAGTGCAACGAGTTCTTTGACACCTCCTCGGAGCACCAGCGCGAACTTCGGGGCTTTCTTCTTCGGTCGAAGAACGAGTGATTGGCGGCGCGCACTCAGTATTCCTTCAGGAGCGCTCCAGCCGTCGTGAGGCCGAGCCGCTTGAACAGCGCCGAGAGCTTCGCCTTCGGGAGCAACTTCTTGGCGGCCGCCTCGACGCGGAGGAGCGAGAAGGCGAGCTGGTCGAGCGACGTGAAGGCCGGCGCGACAGTGCCTTCCTCGTGCGCGTAGCGGACGACCTCGCCCGTGGTGACGTCGAGAAGAAACATCTCGCCAGAGCCGTCGCTCGCGATGCCGACGTACTTGTCGTCGTTGGCTCCGTACAAATCCTCCTTCTTGCAGTCGAAGCCATAGCTGTTGAAGTCGAACGCGACGGTCATCGACGGTACACCCCCGCCGGTCACCACGTCGTCGAGCGCGCGGCCCGCGGGAACGACGCGAACCTTCTCGCTGCTGGGTTTCGACATGCGGGGCGCCTTCGGGAAGAAGCGCGCCGCGTCCGCCGCGAAGTCGCCGCGCTCGATGTAGCCGGTGAGGGCGCTCGCCTCGACGTTCTCCCCCCATTCGGTGAGCGGGGTCGCGCCCGTGTCGATGGGGGTGCCGTCCTTGGCGAAGTACGTCATGCTCTTCAGCTTGCCCTTGACGAAGACCGCCGTCAGGCGATGGGGCCACGGCTTGGGAACCTTGAAGACCTTGGGCAGGAGCGTGGTGCCGGCGTGCTCGAACAGTGCACCGCTGACCGGCCCGATGACCCACTCGACGGCGCCGTCAATCACGCCGTCACGGAGCTCGACCCGCAGAGTGTCCGGGAAGTCGAAACCGGCGCGGAAGCGCACCGCGACCAGCGCACCGTTCGCGAACGTTGCGATCATCGTGTTGGTCGGCCCCTTCGGCAGGCCGAGCGCCGCCTGCATGGCCACGCGCGGCGCGTGCTCGGACATCTGGTGGATGGCGAGCGACCACTTGATCTCCCCGTCGAGCTTGCCGTCCATGCGGGTGGCGTCGAGCAGCAAGAGGCCCGACGGATGGATCCACAGGCGCTCGCGCGCGTCGTTCGGGCCTCCGTCTCGCCAGAGGTTGGCGCTGGCATCGAAGGTCGCTTCGGGGGGGACGTCCTTGGGGCGCGGGTCGGTCGACATGGCACCGGACGCTAGGCGCTCCACCACCCACCGCCTAGCGTCTTGTAGTGGCTGACCCTGGCCTCATGCGCTCGAGGTCGGAAGTTCGGGAGTCCGGCCCGCCGTCTGGCACGCTGCACGGCATGAAGACTCGCGGTCCCCAGTCGAAGACACCCTTGAGTGACCTCGTGATTCGCACCGCCGTCGTCCGCCGTCCGGGGCTCGGCTACATCTATGCCTGCGACCCGAAGAAGCAAGCAGCGGATGTCCCGCACGTGCTCATCTTCAAGTACACGGACGGCAGGTTCGAGGCGGGCCAGGCCAACTACAACGCCCACTCGATCTGCCTCATCAACGACTCGTAGGGAGCGCCTCACCCATCCTCGGAGAGCGCGAACGGCTCGGCGGTGGGTCGCGGTGTCAGGGCTCAAGCGAGCGCGGCTCCGGCTTTTTGGCGCGTACGGGCATGTAACACTTGCCCTCGTATTCGGCAGTGCCCTTGGGGCAGGGTGCATCCTGCTTCCCCTGGTACCAGCAGGCACCCCGGATCTCCACGTAGGCCCCATCTCCACACGGAGGTTTCAGCTGCCCGGGGAACGGGTCCTTGGGCATGGGGTAGGCAATGGCGGAATCGACGTCTGCCTGGTCGGCCCAGAAGGTGGGCTCGGCGGGCGTGGGCTCGGTCATGTCCGCTCCCCGCCCCGGAGAACCGAGACCGTGGGGACAGAGCACCATGGCCAGCAGCACCAGCATTCCCGCGACGAGTGCACCCGTCCTCACGTGCGGACAGCCCGGTACCCGTGTCGTGTGTCTCTCGCTGGGCTGGGGCGTGGGCATTTGGGTGAACGCGGTGTTCGCCTCCTCCCGGTCCTCCACGGCCGCCATGGCCCCTGCGAGCCGGATGAATCCCAGGTCCACATCGGAGAGGGCGTCGGCGTCGGCCGGAGGAGGACGCTCCAGCTCCGTGGCGAGGAAGGGAGGAGACACCTGGGAGGTGACTCGCGCGGTCCAGTCGCTGCGAGGTGCCCAGGTGTCTTCGGGCTCCGGCACGAGCACGAGCGCGGGCCGGCCGGTGTCCACGTGGTGGGCCGCGTAGACCTGGCCGCCGGGCTCATCGAGATTCTGGTAGCGAGTGTGGAGGAGATACGGCCCGAGTCTTCCACCCGTCCGGTCGTGGCTGTCGCCCATGTGAGAGCCCTCTCAAGAGGTGATGCGGCGCAGCCTACTGCGGACGTCACGTCGGGTGGAAGTGGGACGGAGACCACGGTGCCATGACGGCAAACGGTGAAGATGGCTCCGAGCCCCGCTGAGCGGCTACGCTCGCGAACGCCGAGGAGGCCGGAATGTTGGCGAAGGTAATCGGGACATGGCTTGCGGTGGCCGCGCTTCTCCTCGGGGCAAGCCCTGCCTACGGCGACACGAGCGCGGAGATCGCCACGCGTTTGGCTCATGCGAAGGCGGCATTGACGGCGACCCGTGGCCAACTCACGCCGGAGCAGTGGGCCCTGCTCAGCGACAAGCTCGCGGGCGCGGAGAAGGCCCTGGCGGACTACGACCAGTTCGTCGCGCGGACAGGACGGACACTGGCCACTGCTGGAGTGCTCGACTCCTGGAACAAGGCTGAACCAGTGGATGACGACGCCAGCGGCAAGATAGGAACACCCAGCGAATGCGCTACTTCCAGCTGATGGACGACGTGAATGTCCCTGGTGGATGGATACTGGAAACCCCGACCGATGAGCGAACGGGCCAGCCTCTGAGTGGCGTATTTCTCAAGGGTCATCCACTTCGCGTCAACGGGCCTGTTCGAGTTCCCTTCCTCCAGCCCGGAAGAGCGCTCGACTTCTCCCTGGCGGATACAGCGCCGGTCGTCCACAAGAAGGTGGCCTCGGTCCTGGCCGAGCTGGCGCCAGTCGATGTCCAGCTCATCCCGGCGAACGTTGAGACACAGCCCGAGCCATATTGCCTCTTGAATGTGCTGAGCATTGTGAATTGTATCGATGATGCCGCTTGCGAAGAGGTCAATTATTGGACGCCCGAAGACGGAGTTCCAGAGAAGACTGGGCGATACTTTTCCGTGTACGGCTTGAGAATTGCTCCCACACAGGTCGGAGACGCCCGGATCTTCCGTCCTTGGGGATGGGAGATTGCCCTCATCGTCTCGGAAAGCATCAAGGAGGCGATGCAAGGACTGGGCGTGACGGGTGCCCGGTTCGAGGAGGTTTGAATCACCCAGGCGGGGAGGCAGTGGAGCAGGTCCCCTGTGTCCGGGGAGTTGACGCTGGGCAACGCGCACCTGAGCACCAACGCCCGACGCGGCGGTCAGAAATGGAAGTAGACGTAGGGGCGCGTCTCGACGGACGCGAGGTGGCGCACGCCCAGGCCCACCGTCACCAGCACCACCGCACGCACCCCTGCCACTCCCTTCACGTCCGCCAAGAGCCGCCGCCTGCCTCCACACCTCACGCCGACGAACACGTCGAAGTCGAACGTCCTGCTGAGCAACTGCGCGAGAATCCACTCGCGGCGTCCTCTCCGTCATCGGTTCCTTGCTGGCTACTGCCTCTGTCGCCACGCTCGCCCTCTCCTCCTTGGGAGAGCCGCTCCCTCCTCGGGAGCCGGTTCGGCCCGGTTCAGTCTTCGGAGTCGTAGTCGTCATCGTCATCGGCGGCTGCGCGGTCCTCGGCATCAGCGCTGGCCTTGGCCGCCGCGAGTGCTTGCGCGGCTTGCTTCTTTTCCTGATCGATGCGCGCGACCGCCGCGGGATGGAGCGGCGAGGGCGTGGCCTCGGAGAAGAGGGCCGATCCTCGGAAGCGGATGTCGGCGCAAGTCCGCTCGCCCAGGATGTGGATCCACTTGGGCAGCCTGGCGCCGAAGTCATAGCCGCCCGTGACCGTATGAGTCGTGACGAGGTCCGAGATGCGGAAGGCTTCGTCCGTCATGAGGTAGCCCTCTGGTTGGGTGGTTCGCTTGAACGCTTGGATGTTGGTATCGAGGAACAGGCAGGCCTGGACCTGCGACGACATGGCGGATTGGGCCAGACGGGTGACACGCAACTCCGCGAAGAACGAGCCGCCCAATTGCAGGAGGACGGCTCCATCGGGCAGCCGGATGGCGCGTGGATTCAGGAGGGCCATGCGCAGGGCAAGCCAGGCCAGAGCCAGCTCGCGGTCCGCCATTTCCCAGTACTCGGGAGCGATGTGCAGGGGCGTGGTTTGCCAGTGTTGCAGCGGCGGCAGGTATCGACGGTTATACCTGTCGTCATAACGAGAGGAAAACGCTTCGGTGGAGTGGCTTTCACTGGCTTCGTAGGCATCCAGCCAGAATTCCGAGTCTCTCGCCCGGGAGGCAGTGTTGGCGACCAGGACGGAGGGCCTGGAGTATTGGCTACTAACGAAGAGGGCGCGCGATGAAGTGCCGCCTGTGCCAATGAGTGGATTGTCCGTCCGATCAATAAGCGTGTCTCCAAAAGGAGGAACGTGCCGCAGGGGAGTGACTGGAATCTGCTTGAGGTGCTCCATACGGGATTGCATCAGCAGAAAGTACGTCCGTTTGATCTCGTAATCGCGCTCGTCATCGTGCTCGTCATCGCGCTCGTCGAGCACCGCATTGGACAGATGGACCCGCAGTTGAGCGGCGGGCGGGTCGCCTGACAGCAGCTCCTCGAGCAGGGGCCGCCAGTGCGCCTCGGGCGCCACCGTCTGGGGTTTCAGGGCGGGCGTCAACAGGAGCCCGGCGCGGGCATGGAGGAAGGCGGTGCGCTGCTTCTCCTCGGGGTCCAGTCGGCTGATGAGGTGGTCAAGGTAGGGATCGCGCAGGAAGTCGAACTCGGACCACCGGTCCACCTCGGCGAGCAGGAGGCTGAGCGCGGTGGGGTCCGGGACGATGTCGTGGACGCTCACCCAGGGACGCGACTGGGCGAGCCGGGCCCCGTCGGGGACGTTGAGCAGGTGCACGACGCTCCCCACCTGAAGCACGGTGGGCGCCAGCTGACGGCGGTGGGCGCGGTCCTGCTGGGACTTCAGCTCCTCGGCGGATACGGCCTGGATTTTCACCGACCCGGGCAGCTCCTGTTGCAGGGCCCGCACCTTCGCGTCCAGGCGTTCCTGCTCCGTGGACGTGGCGGTGATGTCCAGGTAGCGCGCCAGTCCCTGCCGGGTCCGGGCATCGGCGCCGCTGCGCGCCGACGCCTCCTCCGAGCGCAGCACTCGCATCCAGCGGTGCTGCTCACAGGCCGAGTACGTCTTGAGTCCGGAGCCGTGCTCTTCCCCGGTGGGCACTACCTCGGTCAGGTCATGCGTCACGGGTTCGAGCGATGGCAGGGCGCCTCGGGTGCGCAGCTGCTCCAGACCCTGTTTGGGCTCGATCCGCAAGGCTTGGCCATCGAAGTCGGCGGCGAGCCAGCGCTCAAAGACCGGGAAGCGCCGAGCGGACAGCAAGACTCCCTGCTCCTCCGCCCTTGCCTGTGCGGCTTCCCAACCCTGCTCGGGCGTCTTCACTTGCACCAGCCGCAGCTTCTTCTCCTTCTCGAAAGAATCGAAGCTGCGCGGCAGCCGATCGTACTGTTCCTCAAGGAGGATGAGGTCGATGGGATGGGGGCCCTCCGTCACGAGCAGCCGCTTGAGCTCCGCGAAGAGGGTGTCGGCGTTCCTCACGCTCGCGGCCCAGCCCGTGGCGTCGATGACGACTCGTGCGGGCGCCCCTTCCTGCCGAAGGGCGGAATCGGCCAGCTTGAACACCTCCTCGTGGTCGCCCGGCGGGGCCTGGAGCACCTCGAGGAGCAGGGCTCCCCGGGAGCGGTCCTGGAAGAAGAACCGGATGCCCTGCTGCGAATCATTCAAGGCCCGGCTGAGGTGGGAGTCGATGGTGGTATCGCTCCATGTAGGGCCGTTGTTCCCCTGCTCCTTCCACCGTTCGAGCCACCTCGCCGCGACGGCCGTCTGCTTCAGTCCGAGCTGCTCCACATACCCGCCCAACCGCTTTCCCAGAGTCATCGTGCGCCCTCCGCTTCCCGCGTCCCGAGGAAGCTCGAACCGTCATACGCTCTGGTCCGCCGCGTAACTCCTTGAAAGCATTGCAGTGCAACGCCTTCTTGCCAAGGCGAGCTGCAAGGCCTGTTCATGCAACCGCGCCCTGCAAGGCCTGCAAGGCCTGGGGATGCGGTGCGTCAAAAGGTGTAGCGCACGCGGCAGCAGGACATCACGCGAATGGCGGCCCGGGTCCATCGTCCATGAGGACGCGTCTCAGGTCGTCGCCGAGCCCTTTCAGGAGAAGCGCACCTGAACTCCAGCGCCTGAAGCGGAGCTCAGAACTGGAAGTAGACGTAGGGGCGCGTCTCGACGGAGGCCAGGTGGCGCACGCCCAGGCCCACCGCCACCAGCACCACCGCGCGTACCGGCACCGGCATCCGCACGAACAACTCTCCCGCCTGGTGGAACAGCCGCAGGGGCGTCACGTGGCTCACCGCCGCCACCGCCAATATCACCCACACCAGCGTGCTCACGTTGGCCAGGCCCATGCTGCCCTCCATCAGCCGCAGGTACATCTCCCCCGCGTGCTCGAGCGTGGGCGAGCGGAAGACGACGCGCGTGAGCACCACCACCAGGAAGGTGGCCAGCATGCCGAAGCCCGCGCGCACCATCGCCACCTTCCCTTCCTTCGGCGGCTTGCCCGTCACCCACCACCACACCCGGATGCCGCACTCCATCGCCCCGTGCGCCAGGCCCCAGATGGCGAAGCGCCAGTCCGCCCCGTGCCACAGCCCTCCGAGCCCCATCACCACCATGAGGTTGAAGAGCGCCCGCGGCTTGGACACCCGGTTGCCGCCCAGCGGCCGGTACAGGTAGTCGCGCAGCCACGTGGACAGGCTGATGTGCCAGCGGCTCCAGAACTCGAACAGGTTCGTCGCCAGGTACGGCCGGTTGAAGTTCTCCTCGAACTTGAAGCCGAAGAGCGCCGCCGTCCCAATCGCGATGTCCGAGTACGCCGAGAAGTCGAAATACAGCTCGAAGCTGTAGGCCACCGCCGCCACGAAGCACTCGGCCGAGGTGTACGCCTCCGGCGTGGCGAACACCGGATCCACCAGCCCACTGCCCAGTACGTCCGCGATCACCAGCTTCTTGGCCAGTCCCACCGCGATCCGGTACAGCCCCTGGCCCCCTTGCTCCGCCGTCAGCGAGGGCACGTCGTCGAAGCGCTCGATGAGGTGCGAGGCGCGCACGATGGGCCCCGCCACCAGGTGCGGGAAGAAGAGCAGGTAGAGCAGGTGCTCGAAGTACGTGCGCTCCTTCGGGATTTCCCCCCGATAGTGGTCGATGACGTAGCTGAGCGCCTGGAAGGTGAAGAAGGACAGTCCCACCGGCAACAGCAGCCCGAAGGGCTCGGCGCGCACCGCCACGCCCAGGGGCTCGAGCAGCGCCCGCGCGCTCTCGCGGAACAGGTCCGCGTACTTGAAGGCGCACAGCACCCCGAGCGTGCTGACGATGGAGAGCGTGAGCAGCGCGCGGCGCGCCCCCTGCGAATCGAAGCGCCGGATGCCCTTGATGCACAGGTGGTTGATGGCCGTGGCCCCCGCGAACAGCAGGATCGGCCACGGCGTCCACATGGAATAGAAGAGGACGCTCGCCCCCATCAACACGCCGAGCCGCGCCCACTTGTGGCGGTGCACCGCCCAGTAGAGGGCGAAGGTGGCGGTGAGGAAGAAGAGGAACTGGAGGCTGTGGAAGTACACGTCAGCGGCCCTCCACCGCGAGCGCCGGAGGCTGGGCCTTGAAGGACTCGTAGGCCGCGAGCAGATCGTTCAGGAACAGGCCCGCGAGCTTCTCCTCGCCCTCGGGCGTCAGGTGGCTTCCGTCGGTGTGGCCCAGGCCCTCGGCCTGCCAGCGCGCCATGCCACCCTTGCCCATGGCGGCTCGCGCGGACCAGTACGCGCAGCCCTGCTCGCGCGCCACCTCGGGCAGCACCGTCACCACCGTGGCCAGCCCCGGCGCGTCCTCCCACGTCCCGTCCGGCTTCAACTCCTGCCGGTCCGGCGCGCCGAGCACGAGGCACTCGGCTCCGCCCGCGTCCTTCTTGAGCCGGGCGATGAGCGCGCCGTACTCCGCGCGCAGCCCCTGGGCATCCAGGTCCTTCCTCGCGCTCTCGTTCTGGCCATACGCGAAGACGAGCAGGCGCGGCTGGCGCGAGGAGAGCTGCGCGGCGAGCGCCTGGGACTCGAGGCCCGCCAGGGTGGTGGCGGTGGCCTCCGGCAGCTCCACGGCGTCATAGCCGATGCCCGGCTGCTCCAGGTCCAGCGCCGCTCCTAGCACCGTGAGGCTTCCCCCGCCCGTGTTGCGCGCCACCACCTCGTGCGCGGGGCCGGACACGGGGAAGGAGCGCACGCGCACCGTGGGCGTGGTGAAGGGCTCGGGCGGCGGCGGCTCGGGCGGTATGGCGGCGCCGTCCACCGTCACCTCCAGGCCTCCCGCACCGGGCCCATCCAGCGTGTACAGCGACAGCCGCGCCGGCGGCGTGGCGGCCGCGGGGCATCCCTCGCAGAAGCGGATGCGCGAGGCCGCCTGGGGCGCTCCCACCGCGCGCACGCCCCCGAGGCCAAAGGCCTGTCCGGGCGCAGCGGCCTTCAGCGCGTCCTCCATCGTCCAGTCACCCGTCAGCTCGCGCGTCACGCCCACGGCGGCGAGCCCCTCCGAGGCCGGGCCCGCGGCGATGAAGCCTCGGCCCGCGTCGCCGAAGCGCTTCGTCAGCGCGCCGCGCACGGCCTCCGTGAAGGGCCGCGTGTCCGTGGGCGAGGCGCCGAACTGGAGGATGCCCACGCGCGAGCCCTCGCCCTTCTCCAGCGCGAGCAGGTGCTTGAAGGTGGCCGCGAGGGCCTTGTCCGCGTGCTGGAGTCCCGGCGGGTCCACCAGGGCCACGCGGGGCGGGGCGCTCGCGGCATAGGCGCGCTGGATCGCCAGATCGAAGAGGTGCCCGAGCAGGTTCGAGCCCTTGGCGCGCGGATGGATGAGGTCCTCGTTGAGCAGGCCCGCGGACAGCCAGCGGATGGCGGAGCCCTCGTCGCCCATGGCGCTGAGCGCGTCCCAGTAGGCACAGCCGCCGTCCCGGGCCACCTCGCGGAAGACGTCCGCCACGGCGCGCGAGCCCCGGCGCGGCACCAGCTCGCCGCCCATCGTGCGCACCGCCGCGTCGATGGGAGACCAGACGAGGCACGCGGCGTCCGGCGCGGACTCGCGCACGCGCTTCACCAACTGCTCGGCCTCCTGCTTGATCTCCTCGAGCTTCGTCCACTCGCGCGACAGGCGGAAGGCCTCGTTGCCGCCGAACATGAGCACCACCAGCGACGGCTTGCGCTGGCGCATCTGCGAGCGGAAGTAGGGCGGGTGCGTGCGCAGGAAGACGCCCGCGTAGGCGCCCGGCAACCCCAGGGTGTCGTACACCACGCCCGGGGTGCCGTTCTCCAGCGACACGCCATGCAGCTCCACCTTGCCGCGCGTCTTGAGCGTGAGCGTCTTGGCGCCCTCGGGCAGCTTCACCCGGGCCGAGGCCACCTCCGCCGGGCTCCAGCGCGTCTGCACGCGTTGCAGCGGCTTGCCATCCACGAACACCTGCACGGAGCCGCCGCCGGGTTGAGCGAGGAAGAAGAGCTCCGCGGTGCGCGCGTCCTCGACGGAGAAGCGCACGTCCTGGGCCCCCGCGTTCGCGGCGAAGGCCACGCCCGTCATGGGCAGGCGATCCTTTGGCGGGGCGCGGTCGATGATGCGGGTGAACTCCCAGCCCGCGGAGGCCTGCCCCGCGCGCGTGCCCCGGCCCGAGCGCGTAGGGCGATCGATGTAGAGGAAGCCCTTGCCCCCCGAGCCATGGCGCTCCTGGAGGCGCTCGCGCGCCACGTCGGTGATGTGGTCGGACGCGATGAGCGAGTCACCCAGGTGCTCCACGCGCACGGGCACGGTGCGGCGGCCCTCGTCCAGCGCGCGCAGTGCCTGGAAGAAGGGGGCCAGTCCGCTCTCCTCGCACCCCGAGGGCCCCTGGCGCCGGCAGCCGGGCTCCAGGTCCACGTGCCGCGCCTCCATCTTCTCGCGCAGGGCCTCCAGGCGCAGGGCGTCCTCGCGCGTGGCGGCGCCCAGGCCCGACAGTCCCAGCGAGTCCGCCTCGGCCTGGGCCACCGGGGCCACGGGCTCGAGCGGGACGCCCGCGTCGGTGCTCCCGGCCGAGGCCAGCTCGGGCTCGTCCTCCTCGGGGAGGATGGGCACCTCGGGCGTGTTGCGCTCCGCGTCGGGCTCCACGCCCACTGCCTTGCGCTTGGAGGCGGCGCTCGACGTGGTGACGAGCGCCACCAGTCGTGGCACCACCGGACCCTGGGCGAGGCTGGGGATGGGACGCCATGCCTCCGGCACCGGGGCGAGCGACAGCCCCACCGCGAGTGCCAGTGTGAGGGCGAGCGTCAACCCGACCGATGTGTGCTTGGACTCCAACGCGGGCGACATGAGACTGGCTTTTGGCCCCCGGGTCAAAACTCCTGCCCGAACTCGTTGGGTAACCAGACAGTCGAGCCGCTGGCAGGCGTCGGGCGAGGCGCTATGTTGCGCCGCCCATGGCAATCCATCCCGTCATCATGGCCGGTGGTTCCGGCACCCGGTTCTGGCCCCTGTCGCGCAAGGCCCGTCCCAAGCAGTTCCTCCCGCTCGCCTCGAAGAATCCGCTCATCTCCGACACCGTCGCCCGGCTCAAGGGCCTGGCCACGGTGAAGGACACGCTCATCGTCTGCGGTCCCTCGCACGCGAAGCAGGCGGCCAGGCTCGTGAAGGGGCTGCCCAAGAAGAACCTCCTCGTGGAGCCGGTGGCGCGCAACACCGCGCCGGCCATCGCGCTGGCGGCCCTGGCCGTGGCGGCGAAGGACCCCGAGGGCATCCTCGTGGTGCTGCCCTCGGACCACCACGTGGCGGACCCCAAGGGCTTCCAGAAGGTCCTCACCGAGGCGGCGCGCGTGGCGGCCGGCGGGCACCTCGTCACGCTGGGCATCACGCCCCAGCGGCCGGAGACGGGCTATGGCTACATCCAGGTGGGCGAGGCGCTCCCGGGTGGCGGCCGTCAGGTGAAGGCCTTCCGCGAGAAGCCGGACCCGGAGACGGCGCGGCGCTACGTGGACTCGGGCGAGTACGTGTGGAACGCGGGCATCTTCGTCTTCCGCGCGGACGCCATCCTCGCCGCCTTCGACGAGCACATGCCGGAGATGCGCAAGGGCCTGGACGCGCTGCGCAAGACGGTGGGCAAGCGCACCTTCCCGGCCGCGCTCAAGCGCGTCTTCCCCAAGCTGCCCTCGGTCTCCATCGACTACGGGGTGATGGAGAAGGCGAAGAACCTGGCGGTGCTGCCGGGCGACTTCGGCTGGTCCGACGTGGGCTCCTTCTCGGCCATCCCCGAGGTACGCCCCGCGGACGAGCATGGCAACGTCGTCTCCGGCCCCGAGGCGGTGGTGGTGGACTGCAAGGGCTGCGTGGTGCTCGCCGACAAGCGGCCGCTCGCGGTGGTGGGCCTCACCGACATGGTCGTCGTGGACTCGGGCGACGCGGTGCTCGTCGTCCCCAAGGACAAGAGCCAGGACGTGCGCAAGGTGGTCGAGGCCCTCAAGGCCCGCAAGCGCGACAAGTTCCTCTGAGTTCCCCCGGGCACTCTGCGTTTTTTTCAGGGCCGGATTTGTAGGAATGACGGAGCCGGTTCACCGTCCGTCCGCTATTTCGCCTGCTTCCGGGACTTGCCGTGTTCGCTTCCATCCACGGCAAGGAGTGCACGGAGGTTGCAATGCTTCCGTGCCACGCGACCCGCCAGACGGGCGCGGCCGGGGGCGGCGATGGGTTGTGAACGATGTCTGACAGAGCATGAAGCGGGGGCGCCCTGCACCCCCGGCGACGACTTCCCGTGCGACAGCGAGACGCTGTCCGGCATGGGGTACGGGCCGTTGGTGTTCGTGCGCAAGCTGGGCACGGGGACGCTGGGGAGCGTGTACCTCGCCGAGCACCCGTCGAGTGGGGCGCTCTTCGCGGTGAAGGTGCTGCATGGCCACCTGGCGCGCACACCCGCGGTGCTCCAGCGCTTCTACGCGGAGGCGCGCACGCTGAAAAACCTCGTGCATCCGAACGTGGCGCGGGTGCTCGACGTGCGCCAGGCGCCCACTGGCCACCACTGTCTGCTCATGGAGTACGTGGACGGCCTCGCCCTGTCGCGGCTGCCGCTGCCCCTGCCGCCCGCGGAAGTGGTGTTCCTGCTGCTCCAGGTGCTCGAGGGGCTGGAGGCCGCGCACGCCAGCGGCATCGTCCACCGCGACCTCAAGCCGGAGAACCTGGTGCTCACCACCGCGCGCGACGGCTCGCGGCGCGTGAAGATCCTCGACTTCGGCATGGCGAGCACCCTGGCCGAGGGCTTCTCGCCGGAGGAGCTCGCCGCGGGCATGGTGGTGGGCAGCCCGGCCTACCTCGCGCCCGAGCTGTGGGTGCGCGCCGAGCCGGATGGCCGCGCGGACCTGTACTCGCTCGCGGTGCTGGGCTACCGGCTGCTGACGGGACGGCTTCCCTTCGGCGGCGGGGGCCGCATGGGGGAGATGCTGCTCGTGCACGAGCCGAGCGTGCCGCTGGCGCCGCACCAGTTGGACGAGCAGGTGCCCGCCGCGCTCTCCGCGGTGTTGATGCAGGCCCTGTCGCTGCGGCCGGATGATCGCTTCGCCACCGCGCGCGCCTTCCGGGCGGCGCTCAACGAGGCGATGCGGCGGCCCGCGTTCGGGTGCATGGCGCCCGCGGCCTTCCAGGTGCGGGTGGAGGGGGCCGGGGGAAGCGGACTGGTGCCGGTCTTCGTGAACGACGTGAGCGATGACGGGCTGCGCATCGCCTGTGATGGGGAGCTGCCCCGCCTGGGCGCGCGCCTGGAGGTGGAGTTGTCCCTCAATGGGTGGGTGCTCGCGTGCATGGCGGACGTGGTGCGCCTGCTGCCCGCCGAGGAGGCGCGGACGTGGGGAGGCCGTCAGGGCTTCATCCTCCAGTTCTCCGAGCCCTCCGAGGACGTGCGCCGGCTCATCGCCCAGGCCCTGGCGCCGCCGCCGCCGGAGACCCCGCCGGATGCGGAGCTCGCGCGGATCCTCACGCTGGCGAGCGCGTGCGGACAGGATCCCTACTCGCTGCTGTCCATTCCACCGTATGCGGACTTCGCCGAGGTGACGCGGCGCCTCGCGCTGGCCGAGCGCCGGCTGGCGCCCTTCTGGCACCGGCCGCTGCCGGCCGAGCAGCGCCAGGCGCTGGAAGCCCTGCACGGCAGATTGGAGGCCGCCCGGCGCACGCTGGGGGAGCCGCTGGCGCGCGCCCGCTTCGATGCGTCCCGGGGCAACTTCCACGGCGTGGCGCATTGCCTCGCGGCTGGAGTGCCGCATGCGTCGGTCAACCGCCTGCGTCAGGCGTTCCTCGCCGCCCGGCCGGACGCGGAGGCGCGCGCGCGGGAGCTGTTCGACGGGGGCGTCGTCCTGGAGGCGCAGCACGTGCTCGAGGGCGCGCTGGCGCGCTACACGGAGGCGCTGCGCGTGGATCCGCTCAACGTGGGCCTCCACCGCTACTACCACGCGCTGGCCAGGCGGGTTCACGCTTCCCGGATGCAGGCCGCTGGCGCGGAGCAGAGCGCCGCGTCCTCGTGAGTTCGCTTCACGAATCCATGCACAGCGGGTAGAGCATGAGCCCCGGCCGAGGGGCGCCCGGCTGCATGATTCGAGGGAGCGATGGTGGCGAAGAAGGCGGTGAAGAAGTCTGGTGACACCCCGCTCGCGAAGGAGTGGAAGCGTCTGGAGAAGCAGTTCTCCAAGGCGCTCGGCAAGGCCTCCATCGGGGGCTACCCCGCGGAACTCGAGCCGCGTGGCATGTCCTTCGCGCACGCGTTCGAGCCCTCCCCGCTGCTCCCCCAGGACTATCTCCAGTTCGTGAAGGAGCTGGGTTACCGGTGGGTCAACACCGGTGACACGGCGCTGGGCTTTCTTCCTCCCCGATGGATGCTGAATCTCTCCCAGCAGATGGGGGAGCCCAGCCGTCCGTGGGATGCGGTGCGCTCGGAACGAGAAGCCGGTACCCACACCTACCGCTTCGTGATGTTCGCCTCCCGCGACATCAACGACGTCAACGGGTACTGCTTCGGCAAGAGCGAGGCCGGCGGTGAGCTGGTGGTCTGGAACGTGGAGGACAGCCTGCCCGAGAGCGAGCTGGGGCCGTTCTCCACCTGGCTCGAGGCGGAAATGGACGCGCTGGGCGAAGCGCTCTCGGCGCTGGACGGGGAGGGCGGGGACGACGAGGCGCTGGGAGAGCCGCTGGGCCTCGAGGGCGAGTCCCTCGAGATGAAGGTGGCGGTGAAGCTTCCCAAGAAGGGGAGCGCGGAGGGGGTGCTGGCCGCGTTTCCCAGGACGGAGAAGGAGCTCACGCTGAACGGCCGGAAGCTGGGGACGCTGCCGGCGTCGATCGGTGAGTTCTCGGAGCTGGAGCGGCTGTGGCTGGGCTCGACGGGGCTCAAGCAACTGCCCGGGGAACTGGGCCAGCTCCGGAAGCTGAAGAAGCTCGATCTGTCCTTCAATCGCGAGCTGCTCTCCCTTCCTCCCGAGGTGGGGCAGCTCCAAGCGCTCGAGTCGCTCAACCTGAAGAACACGGGGCTCACCACGCTCCCCGAGGAACTGGGTCGGCTCGAGCGGCTGACGTTCCTCGACCTGCAGGCGACGGCGCTCAAATCCCTCCCGGCCTGTCTCTTCCAGCTGAAGAGCCTCAAGACGCTGGACCTGTACTGGACGCCCATTCCTCCCGAGGAGATCGAGCGGCTGCGACGGGCGCTTCCGGACTGCAAGGTGGGGACGCTCTGACTCTACTGCGTCAGGTCGTCCAGCACGTCGGAGAGGGTCGTGGCGTTCAGGGCCCGATCGAACCAGCGGTCGAGGGTCGCCAGCTCCATGCAGGTGAGGATGCGCTGCCGGGCCGCTTCGTCGACGTACAGACCCCGCGTGGCGAGAACCCGCAGGACGTACTCGGCACGCCCTCGGATCAGACCCTCTTCCCGGCCCTTCGTCAGACCTTGTTGGCGACCACGCTCGATGAGTTCCTCGCCATAGCTCCGCATCAGCTCCTCCGCGCGTTGCTCATCCAGCACCGAATGTAACACCCGCCCGGTGGCTTCATGGACGGCCGCGTCCCCGATCCACAGCAGGTAGCGGATGAGCACCACCAGGTGACACCTTCTTCGCTCATCCCATGCTTGCGGGCGCGGGCGGCGGGAGGGACCCGGGCGCGCGGCGGCGCAGCGGGTGGGCGGCGAGCGTGAGGAGGCTCGCTCCCACCACCGCGCCCAGGCTCGTGAGACCCGTGGAGTCCCAGGAGACGATGGACTGGCCACGCAGGGCCTGGAGCCCGAGCACCAGGGTGATGCCCAGGTAGCCCACTCCCACCGCGCGCACCCACGCCAGCTCCCGCGACTCGGAGCGCTGCTTGCGGCGCGCGAGCCCCAGCGCGAGCAGCGGCAACACCTGGAGGGCGTGCATCCCGACGAAGTGCGCGGGCCGCATGTCTCCCGCCGTGCGGCTCCACCCCACGAGCGGCAGGCCCGGGCCCCCATCCCGTCCACCAAAGGTGTGCGCGCCCACCTCGAGCGGCCTCTGGCCGGAGGCCAGCGTCTCGAGCTGCTCGCCGTGGGGCGTGGTCATGAAGAACCCGAGCCCCATGCCCACCAGCGTCACGAGCAGGCCCATCCGCAGCGTCGAGGCCAGGACCCGATCCTCCAGCTTCGAGCGCAACAGGACGAGGGCGAAGACCAGCACGGTGACCCACATGACGGTGATGGCGATGCCCATGGAGGAGAAGACGGCCTGGTCGAACGCCGTCGCGGTGTTGAAGTGACTGCGCACCCCGCGCACCGCCTGGAGCGTGATGGCCACCATCTCCAGGTAGCCGCAGGCGGCGATGACGACACCCACCCGGCGCAGGAAGCGGCGGCGCTCCGGCAGGAAGGAGAAGAAATAGAGCAGGGTGGCTTCGAAGATCGTGAGCGAGACGTAGAACTTGAAGGGCTTGAGCCAGAGCGGCTCGCCCACGAGCTGGCGCGCATCCACCCCCAGCAGCAGGGCGGTGAGCACGGCGCCCACGAACATGAGCACCGTCTTCACGGTGAGGGCGGGCGAGAGCGCCCAGGCCCGATTCCAGACGTCACGGGGCGAGTAGGTCGTGGTCGACATGGGGTGTCTCCTGGGGCTACAGCGCGGGGGCGGGTTGAGCGGCGGAGGGGAGGGGCGCCACGGCGGGCAGGAAGCGCCGGGTGGCGAGCCGGACCACGGCGTAGGCAAGATAGCCGGTCGGCCCGAGCATGAAGGTCAGCAGCAGGCACGGCACCACGAGCAGGTGCGGGATGCCGCGGCGCTGCGCATCCGCGAGCACCACCCGTCCCACCAGGAAGTCGAACGCGAGGTAGTGGATCCACCCCGCGAGCAACATGCCCGGCATCCGCAGCGCGGCCTCGATGTGCGGCAGCGTGTCGAACTGGCTCAGCAGCCCTGGCAGGTGCGGCGCGACCTTCAGCAGGTACACCCCGCCAATCACCAGCGGCAGCACGTCACTCTCCAGGTACCACCGGGTGACCCGCGTCCGGGGCGCGAACACCATCGCCGCCCACCCCAGCAGCACCGGGACATTCAGGATCCTCAACCACACGTCATCGCTCATGGTCCACCCTCGCAGGGACGCGGCAGCGGTTCACGCCCTCATGATGTAGACACTGTAAGCGTCTATGTTTTCGTCGTCAACATTCATGTTTTCGCCGTCAACATGCGGGCGGATGGGAGCCCTCGTCCTCCTGGAGGGAGGGGGGCGGCTCAGGCGCGGGCGCGCGCTTCCAGCGGGGGCAGGGCGGCCATGTGGGCGCGCAACTTCTGCAACTCGATGGGCTTGTCGAGGCAGGGCCGGCCCGTGCTGTCGAGGAAGGCGCGGGTGCTCTCGGTGATCGCCCCCCCTGTCATGAAGATGACGCGCTGGGCCTGGTCGGGCGCCAGTTGGAGCAGCATCTCGTAGAACTGGGGGCCGTCCATCTCCGGCATGAGCAGGTCGCAGAGGATGGCGTCGAAGCGCTGGCCCGCGGCCACCCGTGCCAGGGCGGTGGTGCCCTGGACGAGCACGTGGATGTCGCAGGGCGCTCCGAGCAGGCGCTGGAGCGCCCGTCCCACCATGGCATCGTCATCCAGGACGAGCACGCACCTGGGCTGCGTGGGGGCGAGCAGCTCGCGCGAGGGCTGGGGCTCCAGGGCGTCGGCGCGGGACAGCAGCAGGTGGAACACGCTGCCGCGCCCCATCTCGCTCTCCACGCCGAACTGGGCGCCCAGTTCCAGCGCGAGGCGGCGGCAGATGGACAACCCCAGGCCCGTGCCCACGCCCACCGGCTTGGTGGTGAAGAAGGGCTCGAAGATGCGCTCGCGCAGCTCCGGGGGGATGCCCCGGCCGGTGTCGTGCACCTCCACGCGCACCTGACCGGTGCCTTCTTCCTCGCGCGTCACCAGGCGGATCTCCCGCGCGATGCCGGGACCGTCGGCGATGGCGTCCGCGGCGTTGATGAGCAGGTTGAGGAAGATCTGCCCGAGAGGGCCCTCGCCGCCGATCACCTGGGACGTGGCGTTGTATTCCTTGATGACGCGCGCCCGGTGGGAGACGTGGTTCCACGCCATGCGCAGCGACGAGTCGAGCACGCGGTGCACGTCCAGGGGCCCGCGCTGCTTGTCCTCCGGCCGCGAGAAGACCTTGATGTCGCGCACGATCTCCCGGATGCGGTCGGCGCACATGCGCGAGTCGATCAACGCCTGCGCCTGCTCGGAGTCGGGGCCCTCGGCCGGCCCGGAGTCGTGCTCGCCGCGCTCCTCCAGCAGGAAGTCCAGGTTGGCCATGAGCGAGGCGAGCGGGTTGTTGATTTCATGCGCCACGCTGGCCGACAGCAGCCCCAGCGAGGCGAGCCGGTCCGACAAGAGCAACTGCTCCTGCATGCCCCGGCGCTCGGCCCGCACGCCGGCCTCCCGGAGCTCGCGCGCCATGGCGGGCCCCAGCCGCCCGAGCCGATCCTTGAGCAGGAAGTCGTGGACGCCGGCCTTCATGGCCGCCACGGCGGTGTCCTCGCCCATCTGTCCGGAGACGATGAGGAAGGGCAGGTCCAGGCCCCGTTGCTTCACCAGCCGGAAGGCGGCCAGCGCGTCGAAGCGCGGCAGGGCGTAGTCCGCGATGATGGCGTCCCAGGGCCCCTGGTCGAGCGCCTGGGTGAAGGCCTCGGCCGTTTCGACGCGGGTGTGGGTGATGTCATAGCCGCCGCGCCGCAGCTCGCGCAGCACCAGCAGGGCATCGTCCTCGAGATCCTCGACGAGCAGCAGTTTCAGGGGGGTGGCCATCAGCTGTTCCTTCGTCCAGCGTCCCTTTGTCCGTCCGTGGAGGGGGGGGCGCCTCCACTCGAGGTGTCGTGCAGGGTGAAGAAGAAGGTGGCGCCCTGACCCACCCGCCCCTCGCCCCAGACACGGCCTCCATGGCGCTGGATGATACGCCGCACCGTGGCCAGACCCACGCCATTGCCCTCGAATTCCTGGGGGCCGTGCAGGCGCTGGAAGACGCCGAAGAGCCGGGACTGATACCCCATGTCGAAGCCCGCCCCATTGTCCCGGACGAAGTAGACGCGCCCCGGGCCGCCCTCCCCGGGCAGGGCGCCGAACTCGATCTCCGCCCGGGGGCTCTCCCGGGTGAACTTCCAGGCGTTACCCAACAGGTTCTCCAGCACCGAGCGCAGCATGCGCGCGTCCCCCCGGTCCACCAGCCCCTCCTGGATGCGCAGGTGCACGGTGCGCTCGGGCTGCCCGCGCTGGAGCTGCTCGGCGGTGGCACGCGCGAGGGCGGACAGGGAGACGTCCGTCTCCTGCAGCCCCGTGCTGGTGACTCGTGAGAGCGTGAGGATGCCGTCGATGAGCTCGGACATGCGCTGCGCCGCGCCGCGGATGCGCTGGAGGTAGTCCTCGCCCGTGGCGTCGAGCTGGCCCGGGCAGTCCTCGCTCAGCGCGAGGCTGAAGGTGGAGATGGCGCGCAGGGGGGCGCGCAGGTCATGTGCCACCGAGTAGGCGAACGCCTCCAGCTCCCGGTTGGAGAACTCGAGCTGGGCGGTGCGCTCGGCGATGCGGCGCTCCAGCTCCTCGTTGAGCCGGCGCACCTGCTGCTCGGCCTCGCGGCGCTGGGTGATGTCGGTGACGGTGGCGAGCGCTCCGGTGTAGCGGCCCTCCTCGTCGCGCAGGGGATTGGAGGACAGCATCGTCCAGATGGAGCGCCCGTCCTTGTGGCGCAGCGCCATGTCGTGCACGGAGCTGTACCCCTGCATGCGCCGCTCGAGGTTGAGCGTGACCTGGCGGTGGCTGTCCGCGTCGACGAACGCGAGCACGTGCTGGCCCAACATCTCCTCCACCGTATAGCCGAGCATCCGCGCCATGTAGTGGTTGGCGTAGGTGGTGCGGCCCGCGCTGTCCAGCATCCAGATGCCTTCCTGGGCCGCCTCCACGATGAGGTGGAAGCGCTGCTCGGTGCGGCGCTGCTCGGCCTGGGCCCGCCGCTCCTGGGCGATGTCGCGCAGGAAGAGCAGGACGCCGAGCAGGCGCCCCTGCCCGTCTCTCACGGTCCGGGTGCTCACGCGCACGTAGTACCCCGTGGGCAGGTGATCCGCCTGGACGAAGAGATCGATGAAGGGGGCCTCCTCGCCTCGCAGCGCGCGGTTCACCGGCAGCCGCTCGGGTGGCACGGGGGCGCGGGTGTCCGGGTCGGAGAACCGGAAGTGCTGGTACCACTCCTCCTGCGTCATGCTCTTGAGTCCCAGCCCCTGGAACTCGAGGGCCGAGGGGCTGAAGTAGATGATGCGCCCCGTGGCGTCGGAGACCATGACCCGCTCGGAGAGCGTGTCGACGAGCGCTCGCAAGAGGGCGGGGTGCTGGAAGAGGCCCTCGGCCAGTGTGTCGGAGAGGTCGGTCGAGGAGGACGAGGCGCTCATGCCCTGGCAGCAATGCCCCATCCTCCTTCCGGGCGCCAATGTCCGGAGCGCGCCCGGCTCCTCGCCCGCCTTTCGCGTCTCCGCGTCTGTTCCACCCGGCCTCGTGGTGGGGTAGTATGTTTTGACCTCAAAATTGGTGGGACGATGAACTTCGAGCTGGGCTTCGTGCTGCTCTTCTCCATCGCGACGGCGGTGGCGATCGTGGCGCGCTACTTCAAGTTTCCCTACACGGTGGCGCTGGTGGTGGCGGGGCTGACGCTGGGGGTGGTGCATGCCTTCGAGCCGCCGCATCTGACGAAGGAGCTGCTCTTCGCCATCATCCTGCCGGGGCTCATCTTCGAGGCGGCCTTCCACGTGGAGTTCCGCAAGTTCTGGAAGAACAAGCTGGCCATCCACGCGCTGGCCATTCCCGGGGTGGTGGCGTCGGTGGCGATCACCGCGCTGCTCCTGTCGCCGGTGGTGGGGGGGATGAATCTGGTGCCCGGCTTCGGCTTCCTGTCCGCGCTGGTGTTCGCCGCGGTCATCGTCTCCACGGATCCCATCGCGGTGGTGGGACTGTTCAAGGTGCTGGGCGCGCCCAAGCGGCTCGCGGTGCTGGTGGAGGGCGAGAGCCTGCTCAACGACGGCACGGCCGTGGTGCTCTTCACGCTCATCGTGGCGGTGGCGTCCGGAGGGCAGTTCACCGTGGGGGGGGCGACGCTGGACTTCATCCGGGTGGCGGGCATGGGCGGGCTCATCGGGGGCGCGGTGGGCTTCGGCGTGTCCCAGGTGATTCAACGCGTGGATGACGCCATGGTGGAGATCACCCTCACGGTCATCGCGGCCTACGGCTCGTTCGTGGTGGCCGAGCACTTCCACTACTCGGGCGTCATCGCCACGGTGACGGCCGGCATGCTGTGCGGCAACTGGACGGCGCACCTGAGCATGAGCCCCACCACGCGCGTGGCGGTGGCGAGCTTCTGGGAGTACCTGGCGTTCGCGCTCAACTCGGTGGTGTTCCTGCTCATCGGGCTGGAGGTGCAGCTCGCCTCGCTGCTCGCGTCGTGGAAGCCCATCCTGCTGGCGTACGGGGCGGTGCTCGCCGGGCGCGCGGTGGTGGTGTTCCTGGTGTCGGGGCTCTTGCGCTTCACCTCCGAGCGCATGCCCTGGAGCTGGAGCGCGGTGCTCACCTGGAGCGGCCTGCGCGGCGCCATCTCCATGGTGCTGGTGCTGGGCCTCCCCGACGACTTCGCCCACCGCGAGCTGCTGGTGAACATGACGTTCGGCGTGGTGGTGCTCTCCATCATCGTCCAGGGGCTCACCATGGCGCCGCTGCTCAAGCGGCTGGGCATCACGGTCGTCAAGGACGTCTACCAGGAGAAGTACGAGCGGGCGCGGGGGCGGATGAGCGCCATCCACGCGGCCCTCACGTCGCTGGAGTCCATGCGCCGCACGCGCGACATCCCCGCGGACGTGCTCGAGCAGCTCGAGCGCGACTACCAGCTCAAGGCCGCCGAGGCCGAGCGGGAGCTGTCCGCCCTCAAGCAGCAGACGACGCGCTTCCACGAGGAGGAGCACGAGGAGGCGGTGCGGCGCATGCTCATCGTGGAGAAGGACGCGCTGCTCAAGAGCTACCAGAAGGGAGCCATCGGCCGGGACGTCTTCGAGCACCTGAGCGCCGAGCTCGACCAGCGGCTCGCCGGGGTGAAGGACGCCGAGGGCCACGTGCCCCTGGAGCAGTCCTCCTCCTCCGTCGCCGAGCCGGTGGGGGGCTGAGCGCCGGGAGTCGGGAAGTGGGAACGTGTAGGTGGCGCCCCGCGTCAAACTCCGGGGGTGAAGGATTTGTTCCTGGCCGGGGAGCGGCCGGGGGGAGGGGCGGCTGATCCAACCGCGCTTGGATACCCGCCCGATCCGCGCTTGTGTACAGTGCGCCGCCCTCGAACCGGACTCCCCTCGAGGGCTTCAGGAAAAACACTGCCTCATGAACGCGCACATCTTTCGCGAGTACGACATCCGTGGACTGGTCGATAAGGATCTCACGCCCGAAGTGGTGGAATTGCTCGGGCAGGGACTAGGCACGGTGGTGCGGCGCAAGGGTGGGCGCAGCGTGGTGGTGGGCCGGGACTGCCGCGAGTCCTCGACGACCTTCCGCGATGCGCTGTGCCGGGGCCTGACGAGCACGGGGCTCAACGTGTTCGACGTGGGGGTGGTGCCCACGCCGCTGACGTACTTCGCCGCCAACACCCTGCCGGTGGACGGCCTGGCGATGATCACCGGCAGCCACAACCCGCCCGAGTACAACGGCTTCAAGATTGGCGCGGGCAAGACGACCTTCCACGGCCCGGAGATCCAGGCGCTGCGCAAGCTCATCGAGGAGCGCGACTTCGAGTGCGCCGAGCTGCCGGGCACGGTGAGCCCCTATGACATCATCACCCCGTACAACCACTTCGTCACCCAGACGGTGAAGGTGGGCCGCAAGGGGATGAAGATCGTCATCGACGCGGGCAACGGCACGGGGGGCGCGGTGGCCGTGCCGCTCTTCGAGAGCATGGGCTTCGAGGTGGTGCCGCTGTTCTGCGACATGGACGCGCGCTTCCCCAACCACCACCCGGACCCCACGGTGGTGGAGAACATGCAGGACCTCATCGCCGCGGTGAAGCGCGAGAAGGCCGAGGTGGGCATCGCCTACGACGGCGACAGCGATCGCATCGGCGTGGTGGACGACCAGGGCAACATCCTCTGGGGCGACCAGCTGATGATCCTCTTCAGCCGCTACGTGCTCAAGGCGAGCCCCGGCGCGGCCATCGTGGGCGAGGTGAAGTGCTCCTACACGCTCTACGACGACATCGCGAAGAACGGTGGCAAGGCCGTGATGTGGAAGGCGGGCCACTCGCTCATCAAGGCGAAGATGAAGGAGGAGCACGCGGAGCTGGCCGGGGAGATGAGCGGCCACATCTTCTTCAAGAACCGCTACTTCGGCTTCGATGACGCCGTGTACTCCTCGGCGCGCCTCTTGGAGATCCTCACCCACGAGAAGCAGACGCTGTCGGAGCTGCTCGCGGACGTGCCCCGGACGTACGCCACGCCCGAGCTGCGCGTGGACACGCGCGAGGAGCAGAAGTTCGAGATCGTCCGCCGGGCCACCGAGTGGCTGCGCAAGGCGGGCCACGCCCTGGTGGACGTGGATGGGGTGCGGGTGACGTTCTCGGATGGTTGGGGGCTCATCCGGGCCTCCAACACCCAGCCCATCCTGGTGCTGCGCTTCGAGGCGCGCACCCCCGAGCGGCTGGAGGAGATCCGCCAGCTCATCGAGGGCACGGTGGAGAAGATGCAGCGCGAGGTTGGCGCCTGAGTTAAAGGGGCCCGGACGCCCCTACCCGGGGCACGGGTTTCCGTGACGGACGGAGAAGGCACGCACATGGCCAGGCTTGGTATCGATCTCGGTGGCACGTTCGCGCGTGCCGCGGTCGTGGATGAGCAGGGGAAGATCATCGCCGCCAACAAGGTGGCGCTCGAGGAGCGCACGCCTCCGGCGGTGGTGGAAGCCATCGCCCAGGCGGCCCTGCACGCGCTCAAGGACGCGGGCACCGCGGACGTGCGCACGTGCGGCGTGGGCGCCGCCGGGCAGATTCAAGGGGACTCGGGCGTGATGGCGGTGGCGCCCAACCTGGGCTGGCGCAACGTGCCGCTGGGCTCGTTGCTGGCCCAGCGCCTGGGCCACTCGGTGCGGCTGGTGAACGACCTGCGCGCGGCGGCCTGGGGCGAGTTCCGCGCGGGCGCGGGGCGGGGCTCCCAGGACATGTACACGGTGTTCGTGGGCTCGGGCGTGGGCAGCGCCGCCATCTCCCATGGGAAGCTCATCCAGGGCGGCGGCGGGGTGGCCGGAGAGCTGGGCCACACCAAGGTGGTGCCGGACGGGCGTCTGTGCGGCTGCGGCGAGAAGGGCTGCCTGGAGGCCTACGCGGGCGGCCACAACATCATCGCGCAGACGCGCGAGCTGCTGGCCTCGGGCAAGGCGCCGATGGTGCGTGAGCTGACGGGGGGCAACCCCGACCTGGTGACGCCGGTGACGCTGGAGCAGGCGGCGGAGAGGGGCGACGCCGTGGCGCGCGAGCTGTACGAGCGCATCGGCTTGTACCTGGCGATGGCCGTGGCCAACCAGGTGACGGTGCTCAACCCGGCGCGGCTCATCCTGGGCGGCGGCGTGCTGACGCACTGCCCGGGGCTGCGCCGCCGCGTGGTGGAGGGCGTGCAGCAGTTCTCCTCCCGCACGTCGCGCGAGGGGCTGCTCATCACCGAGGCCGAGCTGGGCGACGACAGCGGCATCATCGGAGCGGCGCTCCTCGGTTGAGTGGCTCGGTTGAGGGGCCGGGGTGACTTGATGGGGAGGGCGCGGCTCTGCTAGAGGCCGACCATGGCCCCTTCCTCCTCCTTGTTGCGCCTGTCCCTGCTGTCCGCCCTGGTGCTCGTGTCCGGCTGCAAGAAGCAGTCGGACGAGAAGCCGGCGGGCACGGCTCCTTCCGCCGCCGCTCCTTCCGCCCCCCCCGAGGCCCCCAAGGCCAAGGATTTGAAGGTGGGCCTGGTGACGGACGTGGGCGGCCGGGGAGATCACTCCTTCAATGACTCGGCGCTGCGCGGGCTGGAGTTGTGGGCCGCCGGCAAGAAGATGGAGTCGGGCCGCTACGCGGACGCCTCCCCGGAGGAGTTGAAGGCGACGCTCGTGCAGGACCTGGCCTCGCGCGGCATCGCCCCGGTGGGTGTCACCCCGGTGGTGCTGCAGAGCAAGGTGGCCGAGGACTACGAGCCCAACCTGCAGCTGCTGGTGGACCAGGGCGTGGACATGTCCGTGGGCGTGGGCTTCATGCTCGAGGGCGCCGTGGAGACGGTGGCCAAGCGCAACCCGGAGGCGAAGTTCCTGCTCATCGACAGTCCCATCGTCGGCGCGGATGGCAAGCCGTACACGCTGCCCAACGTGCGCACGGCGGTGTTCCGCGAGGAGCAGGGCAGCTTCCTCGTGGGCGCGCTGGCGGGGCTCGTCACGCAGGTGGGCAAGGTGGGCTTCGTGGGCGGCATCGAGGTGCCCCTCATCAAGAAGTTCGAGGCGGGCTTCCGCGCGGGCGTGGCCGCCACCAACCCCAAGGCGACGGTGCTGGTGAACTACACCGGCAGCTTCGACAACGTGTCCGCCGGCAAGGCGGTGGCTCAGGATCTGGTCTCCAAGGGCGCGGACATCATCTTCCACGCGGCCGGCTCGGACGGCCTGGGGGTCATCCAGTCGGTGAAGGAGGCGCGCGCGGCGAAGAAGAACGTGTTCGTCATCGGCGTGGACTCGGATCAGTCCCCGCTCGCGCCCGAGGCGATGCTCACCTCGATGGTGAAGCGCGTGGACCTGGCCGTGTACGAGGCCGTGCGTGACTTGCGCGAGGGCAAGCTGACGGGCGGCGACGTGGTGCTGGGCCTCAAGGAGGGTGGCGTCACCTACGCCCCCGTGCGCGTGGAGTTCCCCGGGCGCGAGGCGGCCCTGCAGAAGGTCGAGGAGCTGCGCGCGAAGATCGTCGCCGGTGAGATCGAGGTGCCCAGCCACCCCTCGCAGCTCGCCCCCGCCAAGCCCTGAGTCTCCGGGCGCGCTCGCGTGAGCGCGGAAGGCCCCGCGGCCCCTGTCGGGCGGCGGGGCCTTTTCATTGGCTACGGCTTGGGGTCCTGCCGCGCGCCCGAGCCACCCACGCCGCGCTCGAGGATGATCTCCACGCGGCGGTTGTTGGCGCGGCCCTCGGCGGTGGCGTTGGAGGCGACGGGCTCGTCCTTGCCCCGCCCCTCGGTGCGGATGCGCTCGGGGTCCACGCCCCGGCCGATGAGGTAGTCGCGCACGGCCTCGGCGCGCAGATACGACAGCTCCTCGTTGAGCTCCGCCGAGCCCAGGCTGTCGGTGTGCCCCTCGATGACGAGCGGGTTCGGCGCCTTCTTGAGCGCCTCGGCCACCTCGTTGAGCCGCCGCCGGGCCGACACGAGGAGATCCGAGCTGCCCGAGCGGAACAGCACGCTGCCGGAGAGCGTGAGCACCAGGCCCCGCGACTCCTCCTTCACCTGGACCTGGCGGATGTTGCGCAGCTCGTCGGCCACCTCGCGCTGGGCGCGGGCCTCGGCCTCGGCGGCCGCGGCGCGCTGCTCCGCCTGGAGCCGCGCCTGGCGCTCCTGCTCGAGCTGCGCGTTGAGCTGCTCCATCCGGCTCTGGCTCTCGGTGAGCTTCGCCTGGCGCTCCTGCTCCTCGCGCTGGGCTCGGGCCTGGGCGTCCTGCTCGGCCTGGAGGCGCGCCGTCTCCTCCTGCTGGCGTTGGATCTCCGCCTGGCGCTGCTCCGCCTCCGCGCGCAGCCGCTGCGCCTCGGCGAGCTCCTGGCGCGACTGCGCCAGCTCCCGCCGCACGCGCTCGGCGTCCTCTGTCCGAATCAGGGCGAGCTGTTGCTCCGCCTCTTGCCGCTCATGCAGGGCCACCGCAGTGCGGGCGAGGGACTCGGCGATCTGCGCCCGGCGCAGCGCCACGTAGGCGAGCGTGCGCGTGCGCTCCGTGTTCTTCTCGCGATCATAGGAGCGGTTGGCCTCGTCGAGCGCTTCCCGGGCCTGTCCGAGGGCGTCCGGGGCGTACTGCACCGCCGGGCCCGCGGAGGCCTCTTGATAGGCACCGCGCGCATCCACCAGCTCGCGCGGTGTCATGGCCGCGCACCCCGAGAGCGCCACGGTCCCAAGCACTCCCCATGTCAATGCCTTCCATCCCCGCATGGCTCTCTCCCTGGGCATTCCCGTCGTCATTGCGCTGGCACCGTGGTCTGCTGGAGCTCACGCACCTGCTGGAGCACCTGATCAGCCTCGGCGCGGGCCGGGGCCTCGCGTGCCAGCGCCAGGGCCAGCTCCGCGTCCGCCGCCGCCCGCTTCAGGAACAGCGCCGCTTCATCCCGCCGGTTCTGTTCGATCAGCCGGCGCGCACCCTGCGTTTGCTGCCGTGCCCACTCCAGGTGTTGCGCCGCATCGGGATGCTGGGCGGCACCCGCCTCCTCCGCCTGCTGGATGGGCACCTGGGTGTCCACGAGCGGCTCGGACGGACCGTACCGCAAGGGGGCGCCCATACAGCCTGTCAGTCCCAGCACGCACACCGCCGCGCCGGCCATTGCCTTTCGCATCGCTGTCGCTCCCTGGCTTCGAGGCCAACGCTCGTGGAGATGTGCATGGGTGAGCAGCGGTACAACCCAGGGGCCCCCTTGCTGGCTTGCCCTCCTTCCTTGTCTGATGGGCTTGCCTCCTCGCCCTCCCACCGGACAACTTCATGCCCCTCAGCTCCCTCGCCTCGAAGCAGAGCCGTGTTGGCTCGCGTCTGCTCTTCTCCCTTCTCTCCCTCTCGCTCTCCGCTTGCGGAGGAGACATCGGGTCGGACGCTCCGATGGCCTCGGACGCCGTCTCCCAGAGCGCGCCGCTCGCCAGCACCCGGGTGCGGCTGATGGCCGCCAACATCTCCAGCGGCAACTACCAGAGCTACGACCCGGGCAACGGCACGCGCATCTTCCAGGGAACGAAGCCCGACGTGGTGATGATCCAGGAGTTCAACTACGGCGACAACTCCGCCACCGCCATCCGCTCCTTCGTCAACACCGCCTTCGGCTCGAGCTTCTATTACTACCGCGAGGCCGGCGCGCAGATCCCCAACGGCGTCATCAGCCGCTACCCCATCGTCGCCTCGGGCGAGTGGGACGACACGCAGGTCACCAACCGCGACTTCGCCTGGGCGCGCATCGACATCCCGGGCCCCACGGACCTCTGGGTGGTGAGCGTGCACCTGCTCACCACGAGCAGCTCCGTGCGCAACACCGAGGCGACCAACCTCGTCAACTTCATCAAGTCCAAGGTGCCCGCGGGCTCCTTCATCGCCATCGGCGGCGACTTCAACTCCGACTCCCGGAGCGAGGCGCTCTTCTCCACCTTCTCCTCCGTGGTCTCCACCGCGAGCCCCTACCCGGCGGACAGGAATGGCAATGGCAACACCAACGCCACGCGCGCCAAGCCGTATGACCATGTGCTGGTGAGCAGCAACCTGCGCGCCTACCAGACGTCCACCGTCATCGGCGCGAGCTCCTTCAGCGGGGGCCTCGTGGTGGACACGCGCGTGTACTCGCCCTTGTCGGACATCTCCCCGGCACAGAGCGCGGACAGCGGCGCCACCAACATGCAGCACATGGCCGTCATCAAGGACTTCCTCGTCCCCGCGCCGTAGCGCGCGCCGGGTCGGCCCGTTGGCCCCCTGACACCCGCTCCCCGCGCGTCAAAAGCCTGTCGGGCGCGAGGCACTGGCGTGCATACGATGTGGACTCTCCAGTGGGGCGGCACGCCGCTCCCCTTCCACTCCGGCGGGAGACAGCATGGTCGACTTTCGCAACTTCATTGGCAAAGGCACCGCCTCGGGCACGCCGCTGAACATCTTCGCGCAGGTGGTCTTCTTCGTGAACGTGGGCGGCGGCGAGTTCGTGGACCTCGGTCCCCAGCAGGCGGCCTTCAAGGGGAAGATCGACACCCCCTTCTACAAGGGCGAGCTGTCGCTCACGCTCAAGCTGCTCGAGGGCGGCAAGGCGGAGATCAACCTCAATGGCTCCAGGGCCGCCCAGGCGACCTACACCACCGCGGGCAGCAAGCTGAGCATCGAGGCGAAGTTCGGCTCCCACGAGCAGGTCATCTCCTTCGAGCCGGGCGGCAAGGGCAACGTGGAGACGTACCTGTCGGTGTCGGGCAGCAAGAGCATCAACGTGCACCTGGCGCCGGGCACGAAGCCCGCGGTGAGCTGAGGCCCCGAGCGGGCCCGGCGCGGGCCCGTCAGTCCAGCACGAAGGTGTAGGAGTACTTCATCTCCGTGGACACCGGCTCGCCGTTCTTGATGGCGGGCTTGAAGCGGAAGCGCAGGAGGGCGCCGCGCGCCGCCTCGTCGAGCCCGTAGCCGAGCCCCTTGACGACGACGACCTTCACCACGCGCCCCTCGGCGTCGATGGTGATGGACATGGTGACCGAGCCCTCGACGCCCGCGCGCCGGGCCTCGTCGGGGTAGGGAATCTTCACCTCCGAGGCGACCGTGGGCTGGGTATCCACCTGGTACACGGGCACGTACTTGGGCGCCGAGTACCCCTTCACGTCCTTGGGATCCGCCGCCGTGTTGCCCGTCTTGCCATAGACGGTGTTGCCCACCGGCGCGGCGAAGCCGCCCGCGGCCGTGGTGGAGGACAGCGACAGGCCCACCACCAGCGGCACCGGCTTGGCGGATGGCTCGGGCGGAGGCGCGTCGTTGGGGGGCGGGGGCGGCGCGTCTGGCGGAGGCGGCGGAGGCGGCTTCTCGGCCCGGGCCACCTTCACCGGGGGCGGCGCCTTCGGCTTGGGCGGGGGCGGCTTGGGCGGCTCCTGCTCGGGCGGAGGTGGCGGAGGGGGAGGCGGCTTGATGACCTCCACCATTTGTATCTCCACGGGCCGCTGCATGTCGGGCGCCGGGCGCTCCGCCACGTTCGAGAGCAGGGCGAAGCCCACCCCGTGGGCGCCCAGCGACACGAGCAGGAACATGGGCACCCAGTCGCGGGAGCGGCGAGGGGGCAGGGCGGAGAGGGTGGCCTGGCTCATGTCCGGGGGCCCTCCTCAGGGCGTGGCGGGAGAGGCCGTGGGCGCCACGTCCTTCTCGATGTTGAGCGCGAACTTGGCGATGCCCTGGCCCTTCACCACGTCGATGAGCCGCATCACCCGGCCATACGGCAGGCTCTGATCCGCGCTGATGATGGCGCGCGTCTCCTTGTCCTTGGCCAGCGCCTCGGTGACGCGGCGGCGCATCTCGTCCTCGCTCACCTCCGCGCCGTCGAAGAAGAGCTTGCCCTGCTTGTCGACCACCACGTTGACGAGCCCCTGCACCGTCTCGCCACCGTTGGCGGCCCGGGGCAGGTCCACCTCCACCGTCTCGCGCACGATGAAGTTGGCCGTCACCATGAAGATGATGAGCAGCACGAGCACCACGTCCACCAGCGGGGTGACGTTGATGCCGGTGATCTCCTCGTCGTTGTCCTGCGCGCCGCCGGCCATGGACTAGCGAGCCTCCGTGGAGGCACCGGGGCGCGAGCCGTTGCGGGCCTTGAGGCTGCCCACGAGCGCATGGCCCAGCGCGTTGGTGCGCGAGGTGAGTGTCTTGAGCTGGCGGTTGAAGACGTTGAAGGCGACCACCGCGGGGATGGCCACCGCCAGACCCACCGCCGTGGCGACGAGCGCCTCGGAGATGCCCGCCATCACCGTCTGCTGGATGGCGGCGCCCTTGGCGCCCATGTTGCCCAGGTCGTGGAAGGCCTTGATGATGCCGAGCACCGTGCCGAACAGCCCGATGAAGGGCGCGTTGTTGCCCAGCGTGCCCAGGAAGGACAGGTAGCGCTCGTACTGGGGACGCTCGCGCGCCACCGTGGAGGCGATCACCTGCTCCACCGTGTCCGGGCCCTGCTCCACCGAGGCCAGCGCCTCGCGCAGCACCGCGGCCTCCATTCCCTTGCGCTCACCCACCGCGGCGCGCACCGCCTCCAGCTCGCCCCGGGCCAGCCGCACCGCGAGCGCCTCGGAGTCCGGCAGCCGGTGCGTGGCGAAGTACACCGTGCGCTCGAGCATCAGCCCGATGGAGAACACCGAGAGCACCACCAGCACCCACAGCACCCACTCGGCGCTGGTGAGGGTGACGCCGAGCAGCTTGCGGCTCAGCCAGCCAACCTGCTCATTGCCCGTCTGGGCCAGGAGGACGAAGGACATCATGCGAGACCCGAGGAATGACGAGGGAGGAGCGTGCCGGGAGAAAACATGCCGCGTGTAACATCAACGCGCCGCGTTCATTCTTCGCCCTGGTTGGAAAGTCAAATGAATCAGTCTTCACGTGCGCTCAGGTGCGAGGTGTAGGACTCCCACCTGCCCGGGGATTCAGGGAGGCACGCAGGTGTGGGTGGTGGGGGAGCAGGAGAGGGAGGGCGCGCAGTCCTCGTTGCGCGCGCAGCCGGTGGCCTGTGGACAGTCGAAGCCCTTGCCGCCCGCCATGCCGGTGGCGATGAGGGCGTCCTTCACGTCGCCGGTGCTGTCGGTGCTCTCGAGGATGGGCCTGTTGCCGAAGGCGCCGTGCTGGTCGTGGGTGAGGAAGACGTAGTTGCCCTCGACGGACGAAGCGGAGATCTGGAAGTCACCACCCACGCCGTTGATGGCGGAGTAGATGGACTGGGCCACCTGGTCGGTGGGGAGGCCGTTGGTGACGGGCACTTTCTGGTGGCCCGGGGCGACGGAGCCATCGCGGTCGAACTCGAACACCACCGGAGGGTGGAGGCCGTCGTCGAGGGTGAAGGTGTCCCCCTCCCGGAAGAAGACGCCGCGGTTCTGGATGGTGAGCAGGCCACTGGCCTGGGAGAGCTGGGCGCGGGTGCACGTGTTGTCGCAGGTGCCACAGGCCAGGGTGTTGCCGTCGTCGCACTTCTCGCTCGGGCCGTTCGTGACGCCGTCTCCACAGACGGGGCCGGTGAGGGTGAGGATGGCCGAGCACGTGGCGTCGCACCGGGTGCACTGGGCGGTGCCGTCGTCGCAGGTGGTCTCGGTGAGGGTGTTGCCGTCGTCGCACTTCTCGTTCGGGCCATTCACGACGCCATCGCCGCAGCGGGGGCCGGTGAGGGTGAGGACGGCCGAGCACACCGCGTCACAGGCCGTGCACTGGGGCACGCCATAGGGACAGGCGGTCTCGGTGGTGGTGTTGCCGTCGTCGCACTTCTCGCGCGCGTCGTTCACGACGCCATCGCCACAGGCCCGGCCCTTCAGGGTGCGGCTCTCCGAGCAGGTGGCGTTGCACGCCGTGCATTGGAGGGTGCCGTAGGGGCACTCGGTCTCGGTGATGGCGTTGCCGTCGTCGCAGACCTCGACGCGCTTGGGGCCGTTGCGGTTCAACCGCCCGTCGCCGCAGACGTTGGGCCGGCACGTGCCGAGGCAGTCGTCCTCGTCGCTCCGGTTGCCGTCGTCACACTGCTCGTTCGCCTGGAGGTTGGCGAGGCCATCGCCACAGGCCGCGGGCGTGCAGTCGTTGTCGCACCAGGCGGAGAAGCCGCCGGTGTCGCACTGCTCGCCCGCCGCCGGGTTGAGGAACCGGTCACCGCAGACGGCCGGGGTGCAATCGGCGTCGCAGGTCGGGGAGTTGCCTCCCGTGTCGCACTGCTCGCCGCGCACGGTGTTGACGTGGTTGTCTCCGCACACGGCGATGGTGCAGTCGCTGTCACAGCCGAGGCTGTCGACGGCGCCCGGGTTGTCGCAGTGCTCCCCGGCGGTGGCGTTCACCAGCCCATCGCCGCACACGCGCCAGGTGCAGTTGTGGTTGCACTGCTTCGTCTCCTTGCCGTCGTCGCAGTCCTCCAGGCGCGGCTGCTGCCGATCCACGACGGCATCGCCGCAGATCGCCAGCAGGCAGGAGTTCAGGCAGTTGTCGTTGTTGGACGTGTTGCCGTCGTCGCACTCCTCGTCATCGTCGCGGATGCCGTTGCCGCAGCCCTTGCCCGAGCGGCAGTCGAAGCTGCACTCGTCGTTGGGCAGGGTGTTGCCGTCGTCACACAGCTCGCCGACGGCCCGGTCCACGATGCCGTTGCCACACGTCTCGTCGGACTTGCAGTCCACGCTGCACCCGTCGCCCTCCTCGGTGTTGCCGTCGTCACACACCTCGCCGCGCGCCTGGTCCACGATGCCATTGCCGCAGATCTCGTTGGACTTGCAGTCGGCGCTGCACCCGTCGCCCCCCTCGGTGTTGCCGTCGTCGCACTGCTCGTCCCGCGAGCCGTCCGTGTAGCCGTTGCCGCACACCTCCAGCGACAGACAGTCGGCGCTGCACCCATCGCCGTTGTCGTTGTTGCCGTCGTCGCACTGCTCGCCCACCTGGGTGTCGGTGATGCCGTTGCCACACGCCTCGTTGGACTTGCAGTCGGCGCCGCACTTGTCGCCGTCCCGGGTGTTGCCGTCATCGCACTTCTCGCCCTGGCTCACGTCCACGATGCCGTTGCCGCACACCTCGATGGAGCGGCAGTCCCGGTTGCACCCATCGCCCTCGAGCAGGTTGCCGTCGTCACAGGCCTCGCCCGGCTGGAGGCGGCCATCGCCGCAGTCCGTCTTGAGGCACACGTCCTGGTTCGCGGCGCACTGCTGGCCCGCGGGGCACACCAGCCCGGTGGCGCAGATGACGCTCGTGGGCTCGAAGCAGGCGGTGAAGAAGAGCACGAGGAAGGGCGCCCCGAGCAGCACGGCCCAGGGCCACGGGCGGTCGCGGCGGGTGGGGAGGGCGGAGGAATGCACTCGGTTCATGGGAGTCTTCTCTTAGAAGCGCACCAGGGCCTGGACTCCGCCCGAGCCGCCACCCAGCAGCGGGCTGATGCTCACCTGGGGCTGGGCGAGCTGGGCCGGGTCGATGCGGTAGGCCTGGGGTTGGTTGAGCGCGGTGAGGACCGCGCCCGTGATGAAGGCCGCGCCCCCGACGGTATAGCCGACGATGGCCGAGGTCTGTAGCAGGTAGCCCCGCTCGAGCTGGGTGGCGAGGGAGAGGGGCGGCACGCAGCCGCCGCACGCGGCGATGCCCTCGTCGAAGGAGCGGAAGTGGCTGCGGCCCCGCACGTGCATCCAGGCGCTGCCTCCGGCGAGCGCCGCCCCCGCGCCCATCACCAGCCAGGGCATGGCGACGGGGAACCGGCGTCGGTAGCGCGTGAGCTCCTCGGTGGTGTACAGCCGCAGCGCGACGTGGGCCGTCTCGCCGGGCAGCAGGGTGCGGTTCAGGTTCTGGGGCAGGTGGCCCTGGCGCGTCGCCGTGAGGGTGTGCGCGCCCGGACGCACCAGGCCCGAGTAGTTCCCGGGGGCCTGGAACAGGGGCTTGCCATCCAGCAGCACGGTGGCGCCGGGCGTGTCGCAGGTGACGTCCAGACGCGCGAGCTGCTTCTCGAGCAGCAGCTTGTAGTTGCGCGCGTACTCGAACTTCTCCGCCTCCAGCGGCTCGACGCCAAAGCGCAGCGCGGCCTCCAGGTGCTCGTGCACCTCGAGGGGCTGGTCCAGGTTCATCAACGCCAGCGCGAGGTTGTAGTGGATGGCCGGGTGGCTCCACAGCCCGAGGGCCTCGCGGTACTTCTCGCTGGCCTTCACGAAGACGGCGTCCTTGAGCAGGGCATTGCCCGCCTGGAACAGCTCGAGCGCCCGCTGCTGATTCTCGAGCGGCACGCCCTGGGCCCAGGGGCGCTCGGGGGCGGGGCTCGGGGGCGGCGCGGGCGGAGTCGCCTCCGGACGGGGCTGCGTGGGGGCGTCGGGCGCGAGGGCGGAGGGCGGGGGCTCGGACGAGGACGGCCCGGGGGCGGCAGGCGCCTTCGGCGACCGCTTGTCGCGGGCCTTCCGGGAGCCCGTCTGCTTTCCCCGGCTCCCCTCGGGCGCGGAGAGGGTCTGCTGGGGAGCGCGGGAGCGTGGCGCCGCCAGTGGCGGCGGGGCCCACGGGGACAGCAGCGCCACCGACATGGCCAGGGCCACGCGCCCCCTTGTCACGGCGTGCCTCACTTCAACACCTCGATGACGGGGCCGCCGAGCTGGGATTGCAGACGCTGCGCGCGCTGCTGCTCGCGGTGCAGCAGGCTGGACAGCTCGCTCGCCGCGCGGATGGCGTCCTCCTGGGCGTCGCGCGCGGTGACGGCGCTGTGCTCGGCGCGCTTGCGGGCCGTCTTCGCGCGCAGCCGCGCCACCTGGGCGCGTTGCAGCGCGAGGATCAGCTCGTCGTTCTTGCGCAGCAGCTCGGCGTTGGACAGCTCCACCCGCTCGTTGGCCTCTTCCGCCGCCTTCTGGGCCTTCTGTCGCTCCAGCTCCTTGGCCTGCACCTCGGCGAGCCGCTGGCGGGCCTCGGCCTCCGCCGCGCGCGCCGCCGTCTCCGCCCCGCGCGCCACCGCCTCGGCCGCCTGGGCCGCCGCCGCCTGCCGCTGGGCCTCGCGCTGCGAGTTGCGGATGACCACCAGCGCCACCGCCGCCGCGATGACCAGCAGCACCAGGAACGTCGTGCTGCCGGCCACCATCACGCTCCTGAGCCGCCGGCGCTTCCTGGCCTGCGCGGACACGGCCGCGAGGAAGTCGCGCTGCTGCTTCGGCAGCTCCCCGCGGAAGCGCCGCTGGAAGTGCGCGGCCTCGTCCACCAGCTCGCCGCGCCACAAGAGGTTGGAGTCCTGGTTGTTCGCCTGCCACTGCCGGGCCGCGTGGCGCAGCTGCTCGAGGAACGCCGAGTCCTCCTGGCCCTCGTCCAGCCAGCGCTTGAGCGTGGGCCAGCTGTGGATGAGCGACTCGTGGACCATCTCCACCGTGGCCCCCGTCGCGCCGCCTCCCGTCTGCACGACGAGCAGACGCGCCTGCACCAGGTGGTCGATGAGCCGCTGCATCTCCGCGGTGTCCTTCGTCAGCTCGCGCAGCTCGTCCACCGCCACCAGGGCGCGGGTGCGCTCGGGCGTCACCAGGCGCAGACACAGCGCCCGCACCAGCGCGCGCTCCGGGGCGGACATGCCCGCGAGCACGCTGTCCGCGTGGCTGGCGAGCGCGCCGACGATGCCGCCCATCGACTTGTAGGCGTCCACGGTGAGCTGCTGCTTCTTCTTGTCCCGCTCCTCCCACAACTGCGTGGCGGCGAACTGGAGCAGGGGCAGCGCGCCCTGGGTGGCCTCCAGGTGCTCCAGCATGTTGTCCACCAGGGCGGGCGTCTCGAACTGGTAGCCGGCCATCTCCGCGGGCTGCACCAGCGCGTCGCGCAGGCCCTCGCGCGAGGGCGAGGTGAGGAAGAAGAGCCCCTGGGCCAGCTCCGCCATGAACTGCTCGTCCTCGGGCACCCGGTCCAGGAAGTCCGAGCGCAGGGAGACGACGAGGCGGATGGGGCTCGTCGCGTCGTCCGCGATGCCCGTCAGACACGCGGTGAAGGCCAGGCGCTCGCGCGCGTCGGGCACCAGCGTGTAGAGCTCCTCGAACTGGTCGACGAAGACGAGGATCCTCCGCTTCTGGCGCCGGGCGCGGCTGCGCAGCACGCTGCCCACGTAGCCGGGCTCGGCGTACAGCCGCTCCATGAGCCGCTCCTGCTCCTGGATGTCCTCCTCCACGGTGGTGGTGGAGCTCATCAGGGGCACCACGGTGCTCGCCAGGGCGGACAGGGGGTGGCGGCCGGGGCGGATGACGATCGCGTCCCAGGCGGTGCCCGAGCGCTTGAGCACGGGCACCAGGCCCGCGCGCACGAAGGAGGACTTGCCCGTGCCCGAGGGGCCCACCACCGCGAGCAGCGGCCGGTCCTGGATGCGGTTGACGAGCGCGGCGATCTCCCGCGTGCGGCCGAAGAAGCGGTCCGCGTCGGCCTCCTGGAAGGAGGACAGGCCCGCGTAGGGGCTCTCGTCGAGCCTCAGCTCGCGGCCGACGCGCCCCGGCAGGAAGGGCTCCAGGGCGCGCAAGAGCGAGTGCGCGTCCGCGAAGCGCTCCTCCTTGTGTTTGCGCAGGCAGCGGTCGACGACGGCCGCCAGCTCCGCGGGCACCCGGGGCGCCATCTGCCGCAGGCGCGGCATGGGATCGTCGAGCACGCCGGTGACCATGAGCTGCGGGCCGCGCAGCGGCTCCAACGGGTGCTTCCCGGCGAGCATCTGGAAGAGCAGGATGCCCACCGCCCAGATGTCCGTGCGGTGATCCACCGGCACGCCGATGCCCCACTGCTCCGGGGACATGTACGCCATGGTGCCCATGAGGGCACCGAAGTGGGTGAGCTCGCCCTGCTCCTGGGGGCCGCCGGAGGGCACCCGGAGCGGACCGGGGAACGCGGCGGAGTCGGACGTCTCCGCGCCCTGGAGCGTCTTGGCGATGCCGAAGTCGAGCACCTTGATGGCGCCCGAGTCGGTGACGATGATGTTCTCCGGCTTGAGGTCGCGGTGGACGATGCCCTGCTCGTGGGCACACGCGAGCGCCTTGACCACCGGCACCATCAATTCGACGGCGCGTGTGGGTGGCAGCTGGGCCGTGCCGATCGCCTTGGTGAGGGGCTGGCCCTGGAGGTACTCCAACACCATGAAGGGGCTGTTCTCGTACTCGCCCACCTCATGGATGATGACGATGTTCTCGTGGCTGCAGCGCGCGGTGGCGCGCGCCTCGAGGATGAAGCGCTGGGTGAGCTCGGGGTCCTGGGTGTGCAGGAACTTGATGGCCACGCGCCGGCCGAGCCGCACGTCGCGTGCGAGGAAGACGGTGCCCATGCCGCCGCTGCCCAGCTCGCGGATGAGCTCGTAGTGCTGCAGGTTCACGCCGGGGCGCAGCTTGTGCACCCGCTTGCCGGGGCGCGTGTCGTCGAAGGACGCGGGGGCGGGCGGGCCCGGGGGCGGCTCCGGCACGGCGGGCGCCGGTGGGTAGAGCGCCTCCAGCTCCGCGGCCACCCTCCGCTCGTCCAGTGCTCCCGCCACGGCCCTGGGGCGCGGCGGCAGCGACCTGCTCTGGGCGATGGCTTCGTTGTTCTTCATGTCCGGCGACGTTCCCTGCGACGCGTTCCCGAACCGGGGGGTTGAGAAGGGGAGGCGCCGTCCATTGTCGCGGAGCACGAAGCCCGTGGAGCCACCCCCCGTGTTGATCCAGACGCGCTGGAATCATACACGGACGGGCGTACGGAAGCACCCATGCCTCCCCTCCCGGCGCCTCTTCCGGGACGCGCGCGCCGTCCGGTGGCCGTTCACGGGGGGAGCACTCAGGCGGGCGAGCGGCCCGGGCTCAGGGCATCTGCTGGCCGCGCGTGTTCCACCAGTTCTCCCCGTAGCTGATGCACAACTGCTCCCCCGGCTCGATGTCACGCAGCGCGTAGAAGGTGAACACGTCCTTGGGCGAGGGGCCGCGCTGGTAGCCCCGGTAGTACGACACGTTGGGCTCCTGCGAGTGGTTGTAGATCATCCCGAAGCCGAACACGATCGCCACCCACTCGCCGCCCTGGTCCTCCTCGTGGGGGCCCCACTCGATGTTGAACACGTAGTCCGACATCGGTGAGGTGCGCACCGTGCGGAAGGGCGCCTTGAGATAGTGGCACTCCTCCAGGATGGTCCCCTCGGGGATGGCCTCGTCCGAGAACACCCCGTACCCCCACTCACACGGTCTGACCTTCAATCCTGGATGAACGAAGAGCGGCTCGCCTGGCTGCATTCGGGGGTTGCTATCACGAATGGCCCCACCCGGGAGCGCCGCCTCCGCGCACCCCTCCCTCCCGGGGGGCTTGATGCTCTGACCTCCAACGTCCGCCGACCTTCGTCGGAGACTTCACGATTCGAAATCTTCCCAGGAGGGCCGTGGGTGCAATAAGTTCCTGCATTGGTGGATAAGTCCACCTTTAGTGAGAACCGGACTGCTCCGGTTTGCACTACCCCCCTGAAGAAGCACCCGAGGAGAAGTCCATGGGAATGAGCAAGTTCGGTTCTGTCGCCGTATGGCTCGCGTGTGCCACGCCCGCGTTGGCGGAGGCCCCGCGGGAGAAGCAGGTGTGGATCACCATCGGCACGGACGCGCTGGAGCCCGTGCGGGGTGTCTTCCAGGGCAAGGGGCTGAAGCTGGCCGCGCCCACGGTCCAGAAGGGCGGCGTGGCGGTGCTGCGCGTGAGCGAGTCCCACGTGGAGCAGCTGGCGCTGGCGGTGCACGACAAGCTCAACCGCTGCGCGGGCTTCATCGCCCATGACTCCCAGGAGGAGGCGCTCGCGGCGATGGAGGCCGCCAACGCTCCCCCGACGCTGGCCGCCTCGCTCATCAGCTACAACATCAACAACCCCGAGTCGGTGAGCGCGCTGCTGGGCTCGGTGACGGAGACGGAGATCCGCGGCACCATCAACTCGCTGTCCACCAACTGGCCCAACCGCTACTACAACGTGCAGAACGGCGTGGACGCGTCCACCTGGCTCAAGAACAAGTGGACGACGATCGCCGCCGGGCGCTCGGACATCACGGTGGAGCAGTTCGCGCACACCTGGAAGCAGCCCTCCGTCATCGCCACCATCCAGGGCACCACGCTGCCCAACGAGGTGGTGGTGATTGGCGGCCACCTGGACTCCATCAACCAGAGCAGCCCCTCCACGGGCACGGCGCCGGGCGCGGATGACGACGCGTCGGGCGTGGCCTCGGTGACCGAGGTGCTGCGCGTGGCGGTGCTCAATGGCTACAAGCCGGCGCGCACGGTGAAGTTCATGGCGTACGCGGGCGAGGAGGTGGGCCTGTACGGCTCCAAGGCCATCGCCAACTCGTTCAAGGCGAGCAGCGTGAACGTGGTGGGCGTGCTGCAGCTGGACATGACCAACTACAAGGGCTCCAGCTACGACTTCAGCATGGTGACGGACAACACCAACGCCACGCTCAACGCGTTCACCACCAGCCTCATCACCAAGTACCAGCCGGGGCTCACCTACACCAACATCACCTGTGGCTACGGCTGCTCGGACCACGCCTCGTGGACCAGCGCGGGCTACCCGGCCTCGATGCCCTTCGAGGCGTCGATGAGCACGAGCAACCCGAAGATCCACACCACGGGTGACACGCTGGCGTACATGGGCGGCACGGCGGCCAACTCGGTGAAGTTCGCCAAGCTGGGCGCCTCGTTCGTGGCCGAGGTGGCCAAGGGCGCCACCACGGGCGTCACGCCTCCTCCGACGGGCGGCGATGGCGGTGGCGGTGGGACGATCCCGACCGCGACCTACGACGCGACGTACAAGGCGCCCCGCTGCGCCGCGGCGGGCATCGGCTGCGACTCGGGCACGCTGCTCAACGGCCGTGGTAGCCGGGGCCCCGAGTCGAACGCGCCCAACACCATCAACTCGAGCTGCGCGGACGGCTCCTCGGGCACCTACCACTCGGATGAGTCCAACGACGCCCTCAAGGTGAGCACCACGGACGGCACGAACCTGGCCGCGGGCAAGACGGTGAAGATCGACGCCACCGTGTATGCCTACTCCACGTCCTCGGACAAGCTGGACCTCTACTACACGACGAACGTGGCGAGCCCCACCTGGACGCTCATCGGCACGTACAGCCCGAGCTCCACCGGCACCACCACCATCTCCGCCACGTACACCCTGCCCGCGGGCAGCGTGCAGGCCATCCGCGCCAACTTCCGCTACCAGGGCAGCGCGTCCGCCTGCAGCAGCGGCGCCTACGATGACCGCGACGACCTGATCTTCGCGGTGCAGTGACGCCGTCCGGGCGGCTCCCTCCTCCTCGAGGGAGCCGCTCGTCCGCTGGTGGAAGCACGACGCCCCGGTACCCTGGCCTTTTCGAGCCACGGTCCGGGGCGTCGTGTTTCGCGCCGCCTGTCGATGGGCTCTTCCGGGCGCGCGTCCGTCTTCCGGGCCGGGATTTGACCCAGGGCTTGGGTTTTCCCTAGAATTCCCGTCTCCACCATCAGTGAGAGGGTCCGCCATGACGACGAAGGTCGAGAAGAAGCTGCCCCGCACGCAGGTCATCGAGCGCCAGAAGGAGCGCACCCGCGAGGTGCTGGAGATCGAGGAGGGCTCGCTGGACACCGTGCGCGGCGGCAGCGCCCGCTACGCGCTGCCCCCGCCTCCGCCCACGCCTCCCCCCACGGACCTGAGCAAGGACTCGCTCTAGGCTTCTGCTCGCGTCATGCCGCCCCCGGTCATCCAACCCCGCACGGCGCTCGCCGTGTGGGAGCTCACCCTGAAATGCAACCTCGCTTGCGGCCACTGCGGCTCGCGCGCGGGGAGCAAACGCGAGGATGAACTGTCGGCCGAGGAGGCGCTGGACCTGGTGCGCCAGCTCGCCGAGTCCGGCATCCAGGAGGTGACCATCGAGGGCGGCGAGGCGTTCCTGCGCCCGGACTGGCTCGACATCGCGCGGGCCATCTCCGCCCACGGCATGCGCTGCACCATGGTGACGGGAGGCTACGGCCTCTCGCGCGAGACGGCGCGCAAGATGAAGGAGGTGGGCATCGCGCACGTCTCCGTGTCCGTGGATGGGCTGGCGGCCACGCATGATCGCATCCGTGGCAAGCCCGGCTCGTTCCGCTTCTGTTTCGAGACGTTGGGGCACTTCCGCGAGGTGGGACTGCCCTTCAGCGCGAACACGCAGATCAACCGTCTGTCCGCCCCGGAGCTGCCCGAGCTGTACGTGCGCCTGCGCGACGCCGGCATCCGCGCCTGGCAGTTGCAGCTCACCTCTCCCATGGGCAACGGCGCGGACAACGCGTGGATGTTGTTGCAGCCCGCGGAGCTGCCCGAGCTCTACCGCACGCTCGCCCGCGTCGCCGTGCGCGCGCTCAAGGAAGAACGGCTCGCCCTCGCGCCCGCCAACGACATTGGCTATTACGGCCCGTACGACGAGTGGCTCTTCGCGAGTCTCGGCAAGGGCTGGTCGGGCTGCATGGCCGGACTGTCCGTGCTCGGCATCCACGCGGATGGCAGCGTCAAGGGCTGCCCCACGCTGCCCTCCGAGTACATCGGCGGCAACATCCGCCAGCAGCCGCTGTCCGACATCCTGGAGACGCGCGAGCTCACCTTCAACATGGGCGCGGGAGCACCCGAGGGCGTCTCGCACATGTGGGGCTACTGCGGGGGCTGCCGCTACGCCGAGGCATGCCGGGGCGGCTGCAGCCAGATGGCGCATACGCTCTTCAACCAGCGTGGCAACAACCCCTACTGCCATTACCGCTCGCTGGAGCTGGCCGGGCGGGGCCTGCGCGAGCGGGTGGTGCGCGCCACTCCGGGCCCCGGGCGCCCCTTCGATCACGGCGTCTTCGAGCTGGTGGAGGAGCCACTCGGCGCGCCCTGGCCCGAGGACGACACCCACCGCTTCACCGCCGAGCGCGTGGTGTGGCCCCCCGGGTGGGAGGCCTATCCGCTGCCCGAGGCGCGGCCCGTTCCCTCCCGCGCCCAGGCGGGTTAGCGCGCTCCGAGGGGAAGCGCTCGGCTCAGGCGCCTCCCCAGTTCATCGTCAGGCCGCCGTCGATCGTCCACGTCTGCCCGGTGACGTAGTCGCCGTCATCCGAGGCGAGGAAGAGCGCCAGCCGGGCGATCTCCTCGGGCTGCCCCGCGCGGTGCCAGGGAATCTGCTCGAGGGATTGCTCGCGCTGCTTGGGGTCGTCCAGGCGCTTCTGCGTCATGGGCGTCTGGATGAGGCCGGGGGCGATGCCGTTGACGTTGATGCGGTGCGGGGCGAGCTCCACCGACAGGCTGCGCGTGAACGAGCCGAGGCCCGCCTTGGACATGCCGTAGGGTGCGCTCTCCGGCGTGGGCAGATGCTGGGCCACCGAGCTGATGTTCACGATGCGCCCCTTGCCGCCGTGCTTCTTGCGCAGCTTGATGAAGGCGCGGGCACAGAAGACGGGCCCCATGAGGTTGACGCGGAGGATCTTCTCCAGCTGCGCGTCCTCCAGCTCGTCGACGGGGACCTTGCTCCCCATGCCCTGGCCCGCGTTGTTCACGAGGACGTCGAGCACGCCCAGCTCCGCCACCGTGCGCTCGAAGAACCTCGCCACCGAGGCCGAGTCCCCCACGTCTCCCTGCAGGACGAGTGCGCGCCGTCCATAGGCCTCCACGAGGCGGCGCGTCTCCTGGGCGCCCTGCTCGTCCGAGTGGTAGATGATGCCGACGCTCGCCCCCTCCCGGGCGAAGATCTCCGCCGTCGCCTTGCCGATTCCCGAGTCCGCGCCGGTGATGAGGGCAACCTTTCCTTGGAGCTTCATTCGAGCCGCCTCCTGTGGGTGTCGCGGCGTCTCTACGCGCGCCCACCGCCGCCCGGGGCGCGTTTCGCCGGGGAGTGACGTCTGGCGGATAGCCGGGGGCGTGGAGGCGGCTCCTTCTGTCCGGCTTGTGATGGGACGGCCTCCTGGCTGAGACTCGAGTCCAATGCCCGCCAGCGATGAACGCCGTCTCCAGGCCCTCGTGCTCGCGCCCGTGCGGCGCGTCCAGCGACGCCTGCACACCGTGCGCTTCGCCGAGGCGGGCGCGGTGCCCGTGTGGGCCGCCGCCACCGCGTGCGTGGTGGGCCGGCTGGTGCTGCGCGACTCCGTCCTCTGGGTGCTGCCCGTGCCGCTGCTCGCCTCGGGCGTCTGGTGGTTTCTCCGGGCGCGCGCCCGGCGCGTGTCCCTCGCCCACGCCGCGGTGCTCGCGGATCGCTCGGCGGGCGCGGGCGGCTTGCTGCTCACCCGTCTGGAGCGTCCCGTGGGAGAGTGGGAGTTCGCCGCCAACCAGTACGCCCGCGCGGTGACTCCGCCCCCGGTGGCCTGGCGGCGTCCGGTGGGCGCCCTGCTCGCGGCGCTCGTCTTCCTCGCCGCGGGCCTGCTGCTGCCACTGCCCGCCCGCGCGGTGCGCCCCGCCAACGCGGCCGCCGCGGCGAAGGTGGACGCCGTGCGCGCCAAGGCCGAGGCGCTCGCCCAAGAAGAACCCCCGGGCTCCGCCGTGGACGAGGAGCTGCGCCGGCTGGCCGAGGAGGTCGCCGAGGGCCGCTTCGACGCCGCCGATTGGGAGGCCGCCGATCGTCTGGACCACTCCCTCGATGCCCAGGCCGCGCGGGCCGCCGCCGAGCTGGCCTCCGCGTCCGAGGCCGCGCGGGAGCTGGAGTCCGCGCTGGACGCCGCCTCGGGTGCCGAGGCCGCCACGCGCGAGCGCGAGGCCCTGGAGAGCGCGCTGATGAAGCTCGGCTCTTCTCCCGGCTCTTCTGGAGAGAGCCAGCCGGGTGAGGCACCCCGGACCGGCGAGGCGGGGGGCGCGGGGAGCCAGGGCGAGCAGACGCCCCGCTCGCGCGCGGAGGTGGCGGACCTGCGCGCGACGCTCGAGCGCCGTCAGCGTGAGCTGGAGCGGCGCTTTGGTCAGGGGGAGGGCCGCAAGGGAGCCCGCTCCGGCCGGGAACAAGGCGAGGGGGAGGGCAACGGCGAGGGCGAGGGCCGTTCGCGAGGCCATGCGAGCCGTGGGGCGGGCAAGGGCAAGGGCAAGGGAGTGGGCGAGGGCGGGGGCAAGGAGACCCAGCCGCTCGTGTTCGGCGAGAAGGCGGAGATGGATCCCGAGCGGCTCGCCTTCAAGCCCCTGCCCAAGGGGCAGGGCGGCGAGGCCGCGGGCTTGTGGGGCCTGAAGGCCGTGGAGCCGGAGCGGCGCGAGGCGGGTCCAGGGGGCGGGGCGCGGGGGGAGGGCGCGCGGGGCGACGCGGAGGCGGGACATTCCACGGGGCCGCTGCTGCCGCGCAATCGGGAGCTGGTGAAGCGTTATTTCGGGGAGCAGCCCTAGTCCTACTCGGTCACTTCGCGTGCTCGCCGAGGAGAATTCCCCTATGGAGGAGCGAGGTCTCACTCAGGAAGTGACCAAGTAGTACTAAGAGTCGGTTCCGATAGGGCTCATTCCTGGCTGGTTGCCCCTCGGGCAGAGGGTCAAATCAGACTCCAACCGAAACCGGCTCTAGTACTACAGTTGGACTTTCCTCGAAGCGAGGCCGCATGCCCCCAGAGGGGAAGTCCAACTGTAGTACTAAGGGGTTGGAAGTTACTAAACGGGGCTTTGACAGCATGGGCAAACCGGATGGACGTCCCTGGATCGAAGTTGGCACAAACACCCAAGTTGCCTACGTCTTCTCTTGCCCGGGATACGAAGAGTTATTAGCCCGCCGTCCCGCGGCCAAGCAGACCCGCACACATCTGGACAAGGTAATCGAGCACCTGCGTAGGTGGGGCCCGCCTGGAGTCCCAACCTCCGAAGAAGCGACCATTACTAACGCATGGACCCGAGTAGAGTACGATCGCTCGGCCATCGGCAGGACTGGACGGACGGAGGGTAATGAAGAGGATCTGCTCCAGCCCGTCAATCTCAGCAGGCTTGAGCGCGAAATAGGACATATCACCGGTTGGGTGATTGCCTTCGGTAACCGGGCAAGGTGGGCGCTGCATGAGTTGAAGGCTCAAAACCGTCTTCGGGCAAACGTCGCCCACACCCGGCACCTGACCCACTTCAGCCTCATCCACATAAAGACTGGCCTTGACGGGCAGACGATCGCGGACCTTCCGAAAGGCGAGAAGCGGGATGCGCAACTAGCGGTGATTGCTGCCGAACTGGCATCCCAGATGGGACAACTTCCCGAAGGTATCCGAATCCCTGAGCAGCCTGTGATAAATCCTTATCTTATTCACCAAGCTGCGGCAATTGCCGGTACTAATAGGGAATCGTTGTTGCGCGTCGCGGCCTCTGTCAGGGCTGCCTTAGCCGGGCAACCTGGCTCCACCCCCATCGATTGTCAGGATGCTTCTACGGCACTGGTGATGGTACTGGAAAAACTGGGCATAACGGCGTGGACAGTCCGTGGACGAATTAGTCTGGGTCAGGCCATACCGTTTGATGAAGAGGAGCCCGAAACCTTTTCCAACGAACCCTCGCACTGGTGGGTGGAGAGCTGCGGCTACTGGATCGACATCACCTACCACCAGCTCCGGGATGGCCTGCACGCCGAACCTACTTCAATCGGAATCTGGACGTCGGGTGCGTCAGTGCACCATATCCCCGGAGTTGATGACCCAAATCTGGCCAACCTTCACGAGAAGAGACTGCGGAGGAGCAATCGCATGCGCCATGTTGTGGAGCAGGTGGCCAAGCAGTGGACTTCGAGGTCCTGACAAAACCGGCGTGGGGCAGCCGGAAGGCCTAATGCAGAGGCCCTGGCGAGGCGGTTAATGTTAGGGCCTCTCTCCGAGTAGACTTTCCTCCTGAGGAGTCGCGTCGCCCTTGGAAGTGACCGAGTCGTATTAGCAGGCTGCTGAAAAAAACCGAACGGGTGAAGGAGCTTCCTGCACCTCACGCGAGAGGTAGCCCGGATGCGCGGAGAAGTGAAGAAGCAGGCGACGTTCCTGATCCTCATCGGTCCAGCCGAGAGAGCGCCCAAGGAGCATCTCATCCGGCGCATCAAGGCCCTGGCGGATGAAGAGTTGGAGAGGCTGTCGCCCCGTCTTCGAGGCCGGCGTGACGACATCCACTTCGCCCTTGCCCAACTCGCCTGCTGCCTCATCCTCTTCAGGCAGTTGAGTTAAAACCGCCTCTGTTCGTTGCCGCAGTAGTACTGCAGTTAGCGCTCAAGGGCATCAAGACGCTTGCGTAATATTTTATCGGCATACTCTTTGTTGCTTGTGGGACTACGTAACTTGTTGAGTGCGCGCTGAAGCAAGAAAGCAGGGATAACAACCACCATCTTTTGATGTTCTCGCCACCCCTCCTTGATCCACTGCTTCTCCACTCGACTCATTGCTTCATCTGGTGATTTGGTTATGATAAAAGCCAGTTTCCCATACTGACCGGACAAGTAACCCCAGACCTGCCGAAACTCGCTAGGGCCAAGTTCCCTGTAGTTCTTTACTTCAAAAATACACTGGCGAACTCCATAGTCATGCAGAATTCGACCCCATATTCCAGAGTCAGTCTTTATTGTTCCAACGATGTCGCGCCTTTGATGTTCGGCTGCGTTAGGGTGTTTCTGGATATTTTCAAGATGCTCACCAAAAAGAACTGTTATGGCGCGCAGCACCCAGCGTTCAAATTTCGCCGCATCAGCTTGGCCATCTTCAATATCACGTAGCTCGTCAACTGTTTCACCTAGCTTGCGCATTCGAATGTCATTTACGCGCTTTTTGGAAGATCCTTCCGCCTCGGTGTCTCCCTCCGCTACCGCATCGTCGACATCGTCAATGCGCATGACAACTTGTTCGGGCGCGAGCGTTGACTGGATCTCTAGTGCTTTCCAATAACATGGATGGATGATTATCTCCCGCAGAGGCTCCATTGTGGAGGGACTCGCATCCGAACCATCATGACAAAATCCAAATGTCTCACGATCTGGTTGCCGAATGCCGAGAAAGCCAACACTATAAAGAGCAGAGAATATCTCTGCCCCAGAGTTCAGCAGAGCGAAGTCGCGACCAGCAGCACCAGTAAGTGGTGCATGCGCTGAATCCTCCAACAGTGTGTGAATTTCAGCATACGTCGAAACTGACGGGCGCCCTTGGAAAAGCCGGGCGAAAGAGTCTAGCCCTGGCAAAACAGCATGGTACTCACGGAAAAGGTCCTGAAGCCGATCTCGAGAAATTCGTGCAGCACTCGGGTCGAGGTCGCTCTCGATGATATTTTGGCGTCCTGCCTGAAGGGCTATCTGATACGCACTGTTGAGCAGTGCGATTACATCGCGTGGTCTGTAAAGGGTATAACGTAGACAAGTACGAAAGCCTTCTCGCCCTTCCAGTCCGCGCTGCGCAAAGCGGCTCCATGCTTTTAGGTCGTTTTCGCCCTTCCAGTCGAATGCGACGCGCAAACGCATGGCTACCATTTTGAGTAATGACTCCTCTTCCCATTGGAGGCGCAGGACATTTCCTTCGATGTCCCGTGTGTAGTCATTGTCTAGGTGGGAAAGTGCGCGAAGCATGTTGTCGCGAATGAAAAGTATGCAATGCACGCGAGAGTCTTGCTCGCGACACTCCGCCGCTATTTTGGCAAGACCTCCAAGAATGGCCGTGGCAATAGGTGTCGGGACCCATCCAGCATCCAAGGCATCATAAAGAACTACTATGCGTTGGTTGAGGTGCGCGGCAGTATTGGATACTGCGCTTGCAAGTGCATTGACATTATACCGTTCAGCGATAATGCGGGGAATTTCGTCCGCATCCAGTCCTGGTGAGAGCACGCTCTCCAACACGAACAAACTTCTATTCATGCCGGATTTCTCAAAAAGAGCTGGGTGTTGTTTGTGGTAATTTTCTAAAAAATCAAAGTCATCAACGCGGTGGAACTTGTAATGCTTCTTCAGTCGTTCAAGAGCTGCGCTTAGAACTTGTACTTTCCAAGTAAGCTTTGTTATATAGCTTGCCGTATCATACTCTGCCGAAAGAGTTCGCAATTTTGCTTGAAACGAACGAGCAATTTCAGGCTGCGGCCTTTCCGCAATTACTGGAACATTGGTCGCTTCTAGATGGGCATGTAATTTCTGGAACAATGCGCTCTTGCCTGCTCCTCGACGCCCAACCACGAATCGGAAGTCTTCGCCGACTGCAAGCTCGCGAAACGTAGCTGTCTCGAAAAATGCCGCATCCAGCATCTCTCGATCTGATTCACCAGCGAGTTCACCAAGAATGTTGCCACTGCGGCGTCTTGGGGGCGCTGTCGTGCTTTCGGCCACTGTTCCGTCACTCGTCACTTGAACCCCCTTGGGACTTGGAGTTCCTCTATTTCGAGGACCTAGCTTCCAATTTACCTCGGAGTGGGACTGAAGAGCCACGTTTTTGCCTGCTTGTGTCTGGGGCCTTTTGTGGTCGGCACTATGAATCCAGCCCTCATCGCCACCCTTCTCCCTCCCTGATTTCACTACTGTCTCCTCAATTTGGTCCCCAAGTGAACTTGTCCTGGTTACGTGACCGGTAAGCTTATATAGATGACTTCTATGGTAATGAAGCAAGCCCATCGTGTCCCACGAAGGTAAACGCCTCGGTCTGTTTTGTTGTATTCCTTATTGGATGTTGTAGATTTACTTATTTTTAAATTAGATTTTATTATTAGATGAGTTATTTTCTTTGTTCTTCTGCTCGGAGCCATTTGATGCGGGCCGGTCGCATCTCCTCAAGATCTCCTGCTCATCTACGGCAAGTCTCTCTGGCGGAAGACGAAGTAACCAAGAAGTACTCGTAGAGGAGTCGGCCGTGTCGGAATTGTTGAGTCCCGCCGAGGTGCAGGGCGCGGCGGAGCGGGTGAGCCTGCTCCAGAAGGCGTTGAACCAGGTCCTGCTCGATCAGACGCAGGTGGTGGAGCAGGTGGTGGCGGCGGTGCTCGCGCGCGGCCACGTGCTGCTCGAGGGTCTGCCGGGTCTCGGCAAGACGGAGCTGTGCAAGGCGCTCGGGCGGCTGCTCGGGCTGCCCTTCCGGCGCATCCAGTTCACCCCGGACCTGCTGCCCGGCGACATCACCGGCACCTACGTCCTGGAGGGCGAGGGCCGCCGCGAGTTCACCTTCCGCGAGGGGCCCCTCTTCGCCCACGTGGTGCTCGCGGATGAAATCAACCGCTCCAGCCCCAAGACGCAGGCCGCGTTGCTCGAGGCCATGCAGGAGCGGGGCGTGACGGTGCTCGGCCAGACGCGCCCGCTGCCGGATCCCTTCTTCGTGCTCGCCACGCAGAACCCCATCGAGCTGGAGGGCACCTACCCCCTGCCCGAGGCGCAGCTCGATCGCTTCCTCTTCCGCGTCCAGGTGCCGCCCGTGGGCGCGAAGACGCTCACCACGCTGCTCACCACGCGCGTGCGTGGCGCTCCGCCCGCGCTGCCGCCCGTGACGGACGCGGCGGGGCTCGCCACGCTCTTCGCCGCGGTGGACCGGGTGCACCTGCCCGTGCCGGTGGCGGACTTCATCGGCCGCCTGGTGGAGGCGAGCGATCCGCGCGCCCCCGGAGCGCCCGAGTCCGTCCGCCGCTTCGTCCGCTTCGGCGCCAGCCCCCGCGCCGCGCTCGCCCTGGCCGCCGCCGGCCGCGCGCTCGCGCTGATGCGGGGCAAGCCCAACGTGGGCTTCGACGAGGTGACGGCCTGTGCCCCCGCGGTCCTCAACCACCGGCTGGTGCTCGCCTACGAGGCATCCCTCGAGAAGGTGGGCCCCTGGGACGTGGTGCGCTCCCTGCTCCAGTCCACTCCCGAGGTGCCTCGTGCGTGAGGCCTGGAGAGCGCTGCTGCTCGTCCTGGGGCTGTGCGCGGGCGTCGCCCGGGCGGAGGTGGAAATCGAGGAAGCGGTCCCGAGCGCGGCCGAGGAGGACACGCGCCTGCCCGGCTACACGGAGATCTCGGGCGCCCCGGAGAGCGCGTCCGATGGGGAGCTGCGGGTGTCCGTGGCCACCACCTTGCCTCGGCCGCCGCGGGGCTACTTCCCCCTGGAGGTGGAGCTCCACAACACGGGCTCCACGCCGCGCGTCGTGGACATCGGCGTCACGGCCACCGCCACGGAAGTGCGGCGCGTCGAGGTCTCCAGGCGAACGGTGGAGGTGGGTCCGCGCGAGAAGTTGTCGGTCTGGATGCCCGTCCCCGTGCTCTCCCGGCACGGCCTCGTGCGGGTGGAGAGCCCGGGCCTGAAATTCCGCGTCTTTTCCTTCTACGCGACGGATGGCTCGGGACAGACCGTGCTGGTGCTGGGCACGGAGAAGGCCTTCGCGGAGGGCACGCACCTGCCGCGCGTGGAAGAGGGGAAGCTGGCGGTGCGCTTCCTGTCTCCCGAGAACGCGCCGCGTGAGCTCGCCGCCTACGTGGGCCATCCCCGCATCGTGGTGGCCGGGGACGTCACCGCGCTGCCCGCGGATGTGTGGAGCGCGCTCGAGGCCTACGCGGCCACGGGGGGCTCGTTGATGCTGCTCCATCCGCCGCGTGACGTGGACCAGCGCCTGCCACTGCTCACCCGGTCCACTCCGGGAGACGTCCAGCCCTACGGCTTCGGCCAGGTCCGGCTGTGTGACGGGGTGGAAGGCTGTGCCGCCGGACTGCTCGCCGACGCGGCCGCGCTGGAGTCCAACAGTGCACCTCCTCCGGGCCCCGTGCATCCCGCTCCGCCTCCGAGCCGATGGGGACACCAGCAGGCCCTGGGCACGGGCCTGTCGCCCCTGTTGCCCGGTGTCCAGGCTCCGGTGGGCCGCTTCCTGGGCCTCATCACCCTCTTCGTGCTGGCGGTAGGTCCCGGCGGGCTGCTGCTGGCCCGGCGCAAGGGGCCGGTGGCGCTGCTCATCGCCGTGCCCTCGGTGGCGCTCGTCACGTGCCTGGCCTTCGTGGGCTGGTCGGTGCTCGTGGAGGGCTTCTCGCTGCATGCCGCGCGCTACAGCGTCACCTGGCTGGACCGGGAGCGGGACCGGGCCGTCACCGTCGGCGTTGGGGGCTACTACGCCAACCTGGAGCCGGAGCCCTTCCAGGTGCCCGTGCTGGGCGCGCTGCTGTCCTCGGACGCGGACTGGGAGTCGCGGCCCCTCGAGGCGGACTGGACCCGGGGCATGGTGGTGACGGGCGGCTTCCTCTCCGCGCGCACCTACCAGGAATGGGGCGAGGTGGCCGTGCAGCCCTCGCGCGCCCGGCTCGGCGTGTCGGCCGAGGGAGGACAGCTGCGCGTCCGCAACGCGCTCGGCGCGCCGCTCGTGGAGGGCTACGTGCGCTCCGGGGGCGGGTGGTGGAAGCTGCCCGCGCTCGCCGAGGGCGCCGAGGGCCTGGCCACGCGGCTCCCCGCGAGCACCCGGGACGACGTCACCGAGGAGCTGCGTCCCACCGAGGCCGTGGCTCGGCGCCTCTACCCGGTGCTCGGGCGCATGGTCGAGGAGCCCCTGCCCGAGGGGGGGTTCCTCGCGAGGCTGGAGGGGGCGGGGTGGACCTTCTCGGCGGCGATTCCGGTGCGCTTGCACGAGGGCTCGCACCTGGTGCGGGGACGGGTGGACGGACCATGACGCGGACGCGAGACGAGGTGGAGGGATGAGCCTGCTCGAGGTGAAGGGACTGCGGCGCGACTTCGGCGCCCTGCGCGCGGTGGACGACGTGTCGTTCGAGCTGGAGGCGGGCACCGTCCTCGGCTTCATCGGGCCCAACGGCGCGGGCAAGAGCACCACGATGCGCATCCTCGCCACCCTGGACACGCCCACCGCGGGCGAGGTGCTCCTGGATGGGTACTCGCTGGTGGACACGCCGGACAAGGTGCGGCCGCTCATCGGCTACATGCCCGACCGCTACGGCACCTATGACGATGTCACCGTGTTCGAGTTCCTCGACTTCTTCGCGCGCGCCTACGGCCTGACGGGCCCGGTGCGCGCGCGGCGGCTGGCGTCGGTGATGGAGTTCACCGGACTGGGGCCCCTGGCGGACAAGCTCACCCACGCGCTGTCCAAGGGGATGAAGCAGCGCGTGGCGCTCGGGCGCACGCTGCTGCATGACCCGAAGCTGCTCATCCTCGACGAGCCGGCGGACGGTCTGGATCCGCGTGCCCGCATCGAGCTGCGCGAGCTGCTGCGCGCGCTCGCGGATCAGGGCAAGGCGGTGCTCATCTCCAGCCACATCCTCACCGAGCTGGCGGAGATCTGCGACACGTGCGCCATCATCGAGCAGGGGCGGCTGTTGGCCACGGGCAAGGTGGCGGACGTGCTCGCGCAGGCGGCGGGCACGGCGGTGGTGGAGTTGCTGGTGCGGTTGCTTCCGGGAGCGGAGGGGGAGGAGGCGTGGGCGCGCGCCGAGCGGCTGTTGTGGGAGCAGCCCCACGTGAAGGAGGTTTCCCGCGAGGGCCAGGCGCTGCGCGTGCGTCTGGAGCAGGAGGGGGCCGCGGCGGCGTGGGGAGACGAGGTGGCGGCGCGGCTGTTGAAGGTGCTCGTGGAGGCGGGCGTGCCGGTGTGCGCGTTCGGCCACCGCGAGCGCAACCTGGAGGATGCCTTCATGCGGGTGACGCGGGGTCGGGTGGCGTGAGGCGGGAGGTGTGCGGATGAACGGGCGGGTCTGGGGCGCGGTGGCGGTGGGGGTGTTGCTGGCATTGCCCCTGGTGGGGCTGTTGTGGATGAGCGTCTCGCCGCAGCGGGCGGGGACGTGGCGGCGGTTGCCGATGATTTCCCCCGACGAGCGCCTGGCGCGGCCCTCGTTCCTCGCGGCCTGCACGAGCAGCGCGGAGTGCGATCCGCCCCTGGCCTGTTTCTCGGACCGGCGCTACGACCGCCAGACGTGTAGTGGCAGTGATTGCCTCATCGACGCGGATTGCGCTCTGGGATCGGTGTGCCGGTGGAACCCGGTGGGGGACGGGACGAAGACGGCGATGGCTTCCTGCACCTTCGTGGGCGTGCGCGAGGAGGGGGAGTCCTGTTTGCGTCTACCCCGGCGCGACGAGGGGGCCTGCGAGCGGGGACTCGTGTGCGCGGACTGGTGCGCGCGGCGGTGTGGACTCTGGCCCTTCAACTCGTGTCCGGAGGGGTATTTCTGCGCCGAGGACGATCCCAACGGTCCGGTATGTCTGCCCACGTGCGAGGGCCGGGAGTGCCCGGAGGGAGAGCAGTGTGTGCGGGAGACGACGCCGGGCGTGTCGGTGTGCGCGCGGGTGCATGGCCCGAACTGCCAGCGTGAGCCCTGCGCGGAAGGACTGACGTGCAAGGTGGACACGAGTCCGGTCCGGCCCGGAGAGGCGTGGATGGAGTGTGTCACGCCGTGTACGGGCGAGGGCTCCTTTGCCTCGCCGTGCCCGGGGTATAGCGCGTGTCTGTTCGGGACGTGCCACGACATCTGTAGCCTCGGAGAGGAAGACCCGTGTGCCCCGGACTACATCTGCGTCCCCATGCACGGGGACTCTGGGGTGTGCGCGTGGGCCCCGCAGCTGCCGGAGCCCGTGGACGCTCCGCGCGGAGAGTGAGCTTCAGTCGAGGAAGCGGCGCTCCCAGCGGCGCATGTCCTCGGGGGGGAGGACGGGGCGGGCCTCCTGGTAGAGGTGGGGCTCGAGCACGCGCGCCAGTTGGCGGTAGGGCCGCAGCTCGCCGTCCGCCTCCGGCCACTCGCCGAGCTGCACCAGGACCTTGTCGGGTTGCATTTCCTCGACGGAGATTCCGGGCAGGGTCAGCCGCTCGCGCAGTCCCGCCACTCCGCCCAGCTTGTCCAGGAGGGGCTGCCCGTAGAAGTTCAGCCAATAGGCACCTTTGGGACGTGTGCCCAGGTCATAGGTCACGTTGTCATCGACGATATCGAGTCCCGGGTAGCGGAAGCACAAGTCATGAATCAGCGGACCGACCCGAAAGGTGTCCATCATGCCATTGAATGCGAGATTGGCATAACCCGAGGTGAGTGGAATTTCTCGTGCCAGGGCCACAGCCAGTTCCTTCACTCGTGCCGGGCCCTGCTCTTCCAGGTACTCGGTGGGCAGCCAGAACGAAGCACAACAGACCTCATCGGGCGAGTGTATGTAGGTGTCCGTGCCGAGCATCCGACCCCGGTAGTCGAACCGGTATCCACTCCACTGGTCATGGTGCTCCCAGAGCTGGATGACGCAGCCGTCCCAATCGAGCAGTTGCTGCTGGATGTATTCTAGAGCCTCTTTGTCGAGAGATAGAATGTAACCTTCCTCACCCGTGTAGAAACCCAGTTTCTCGATCCCCACGGCTTGGCGATAGATTTCCAACGCGTGGGCGATGGAATGTCCGATCTCCCGGTGTGAGCGCTGGATGAAGAAGTTCATGACGAGCCCATCGCGCAAGATATGGAGCCCGGCCGGCGTATGTCCTTTGAAGTGAGGATAGCGGCCATTCATCAGATGATCTCCCAAGGGGTGACGCGCAAGGCAGCTCCGAAGGCTCTCTCATAGATTTGTCCCTGGTTCTTACCGTAGTAGGGGCTGTCTCGAGGGTAGGCGTTCCATGTGGGTAGGGTGCTTTCGAGGCACGGAAACTTGAAGTCGTAGGTGAATTGAGTCTTCAATGGGTTGTCCTTGGCGTGGATGACAACGTCGGGAACGAGCGTTCCTTTCATGTCCTTGCCTTGATTGGTCCTCATTGATTTCTGGTATTGCTCCGGGCTCACCAACTCGAGTTGGTCTGTTGTTTTATCGTGACGGTATCGTTGTTCCAGGCTGAAGCGCCCTCGCAACAGGTGGTTCAGGCGACTCCTGGCGCATTCGATGGCCTCAGCATGCTTCTCATTACCCAGTTTCATGGCCAGTGTGAGGGCTCTGCCTCCTGCTTTGCGTTCCACAATCTCTTGACATTGCTCCCAGGTCGGGTCTGCGCCAAGGCGTCTGCGATTCACCGTCTCGTGTGCTTGGACGGCGCACTCGCGCAGGATCTTCTCCACGGCCGCGCGCAGTTTCCCGGAGAAGATCTCCCCATCGGACGAGAGCGTCGCCGCCGCGATCACGGTGCCCACCGCCACGGCCGTCCCCTGCGTGCGTGGCGTACTTGGGTGAACCGTCGGCGTGAGGACTCTCACCTCCGCCTCGAGTGTGTTGCACTGGGAGGCATCGTCCAGGTGCTGCTTGACGCAGCAGGAATAGGTGGTGTCCGCGGGGGTGCACACGTCGTCGGACAGCAGGCAGCCCCCGATGCCCCACGAGAGCCCCACGAGCAGTCCGATTCGAGCAAGCACATTCATGTAAGAAGTTCAGCCAGTAGGCCTCTTTGGGGCGCGTGTCCAGTTCGCCGGGGGTACACGCGGCCCTAGCGCACCGCCAGGATGATGCGGTCGTCCAGGTGCTGCCAGAGCACTCCCACGTCCTGGAAGCCCGCGTCGCGAAGCGCCGCCTCGTGCACCTCCAGCAACGGCTCGCTCCAGTCCCGGCGAATGCCGGCGAAGAGGCGCTGGCGCTCCTCGATGAGCGGGCCCATCCCCGGCTCCGCCGCCAGCGCCTTCCACCAGACCTCCCAATCCTCCACTCCCCGCTCGCCGAAAGCCTTCGCCTCATCCCTCCGGCGCGCTTGCTCCGCCAGCCGCTGGAAGGGGCTGGGCCGGCGCGAGAACGGAATGTTGTCGCCGTTGAGGAGCACGCCCCCGGGACGCACCAGTCGTCCCAGTTGGTGGTAGAGCGCCACGAGCCGCTCGGCCGGCAGCCAGTGCAGCGCCGTGGTGCTCAGCACCGCATCCACCGACGACACCTCCAACCGCGCCACCAGGTCCACGGTCATCAGGTCCGCCGCCACCCAGCGCAGCCGCCCCCCTCCATCGCCGAGCGCTCCCCTCCCCAGCGTCAGCAGCACCGGGTCCAGGTCCACCGCGATGCACCGTGCCTTCGGAAAGCGCTCCAGCACGCGTTGGCTGATGGAGCCCGGCCCACACGCCAGGTCCACCAGCACGAACTCCTCCGGCAGCAGCGCCGAGAGCACGTCCAGCATCACCTCGAAGCGCTGCTCACGGCGCGGCAGGTAGCCCGTCTGCTGCGCGTCCCAGCGCCTCAGCCAGCTCCTCCAATCCAGCGAGGGAGGGGAGTACGTCATGATGTCTTCTCCTGGGGTCCGTCCGGGCTGTCCACTCACTGCGCCATCCACTGCACGATGGCTTCATGGCTGAGGTCGCCCCACCCCAGCCGCTCCAAGGTGCGCCCCTTGGCGCCGAGGTCCTGGCCACTGAGCACCGAGGTGAAGGTGATGACGGCGTCCACCATGGGCACCGCCACCCCCGCCTTGCGCGCCAGCCCCTGGAGTGGCACCAGGCTGGTGGCGATGTCCTCGGTGAGGAAGCGGTGCTCCAGGCTCGTGGGGGCATAGAGTTCCCGATAGCCAGGCACGGTCCGCATGGCCTCCAGCAGGCTCCCCGTCTCGCAGCCATAGTAGCGGTTGAGCAGCTCCTTCATGGGCAGCAGGCTCGTCCCGTAGGCCCGGGCCACCGCGTGGAACTCCTCCTCCATCCGCTCCAGCAGGACGATGGTGCGCTCGGACAAGCCCTCCACGTAGAAGCGCAGGCGCTCTCCCCGGTCGATGCTTCCCAGGTTGACGAGCGACACGATGGCGTGCGCGAGCGCGCCGAAGTCGGTGAGCCCCCGCTGCACCAGGTTGCTCGCGTCCTCGAGGCCCGGGAAGAAGCGGCGCACCAGCGGGCCGTGGCTCAACGTGCCCGAGCGCTGGGGACAGGCCAGGAACGTCCAGCCCTTGAGGCCGGCGATCCAAATGCCATGGTCCTCGCGTGCCCGGCAGGCGAAGAGCGCATCCGTCTCGATGATGGGCACCCCCTGGACGCCATGCCCGTGAAGCGCGCGCGTCATCTCCAGGCTGCCGCACAGCTTGCTGGAGAAGAGCACGAGCGCATGGTGCTCGCGCAGGTGGGGCGCCAGGGTCGCCGCCACGTCCAGGTAGGCGGTGGTGACGCTGGCCACGAAGAGCGTCCCGCACTGGCGCGCCAGGCGCTCCGGCTCGTTCGTCACCTCCTCGATGGGAAACATCCCCTCGAGCAGTCCCGTGGCCTCGATGTGGCCCCGGCGGCGGATGGTGTCGAGCTTCTCCGGGTGGCGTGTGTAGACGCAGACGGAATGTCCCTGGTGCGACAAGTAGGCCGCGAGAGCCCTCGCGGTGTTGCCAGAACCGATGACGCCGATGCGCTCGGAGCCCATGCTTTCCCCCCTGGAAGCGATGGCCTCTTGTCGTAGCAAGCGCGGCTGCGTCCACGGAATGCGGCACGGTGTCGCACGCGGCCCTCGCCTGCTCCGCCCTACCGGTCGGCCGTCCCCACCCAGAAGCCCCACCGCAGGCCCTCGGCGAGCCAGGTGCCGATGTGCGCCACGAGCGCCTCGTGCTCCGAGGGCGGCAGGGACGCCTCCACCTCCGCGAGCGCGGCGCCGAACGTCTTCGTGCGCAGGGCCCACAGCAGGCGCGCCCTCACCGGGGACAGCGGCACCTGGACCAGGGCCTCCCCGTGGCGCAGCAACATCCAGTGCTGGCGCGTGGGGAGGGGGCTCGGCAGGGGCTGGCGCCGCGCATCCGCGTCCGGCCCCAGCGTCCGCCGGAGCACCACCAGGGGCCAGCTCTCCTCCAGCAGGCGGCACGCGGGGGAGGCCCGCAGGAACCGCCCCTCGAGCGTCGCGAGCTCTTCTGGAGAGGGAGTCCAGGCGGGCACCTCCGGCGCCATCCACACCTCGCTCCAGGCCGTGTCGATGTCCGCCGCCTCGGCGAGGGCCGCGGCGGGCAGCCCCGCGGGCAGCGAGGACACCTGCGTGCGGAGCCAGCTTCCAAAGCCCCGGCCCGCCAGCCGCAGGTCCCACTCCCGGGGGGGATGCTCGCGCGCGAATCGCTGGACGAGCAGGTTGAAGGGGAACAGCCCGAGGAGTCGGGCCGTGAGCGGGTACTCGCCCTGGAGCACCTCGAAGAGCCGGAACCAGTATTGCCGGTTGTAGAGCCCCCGCCCCGTGCCCTGCTCCACCGGGCGCAGCGTGCCCGACGAGGCATCGAGTGGCGTGCGCAGTGTGGCACCGAACCGCTCCTGGAAACCGGCGAGCCAGTCCGGGGGCGCACGAGCGGGGCTCACGCGCGAACCCCGGCGGCGCGCTCCAACTCCTCTACCGCGCGAGCCAGGGGCGGCACGTTCGTGTCCCACTCCAGCAGCGTCGGGAAGGGCCCTCCCTGGCGCCACGCCTGGGCGTAGAGCTCCCACACCGCCCCGTCCACGGGCTGGCCGTGGGTGTCCACGAGCGTTCCGTCCGGCTCGGGCTCGTGCCCCGCGAGGTGCACCTGGAGGACCCGGCCGAAGTCGATGGCGTCCAGGTAGCCGCGGGGGTCGAAGCCGTGATTCCTCCCCGAAACGTAGATGTTGTTCAGGTCGAGCATGAAGTAGCACCCCGCCTCCCGGACGACGGAGGCGTAGAACTCCCACTCGGTCAGGTCCGACTCGGGAAAGGAAACGTACGAGGAGAGGTTCTCCAGCCCGAAGGGCCTGCCCAGCCGGCGCTGCACCCACGCGGCCCGCTCGGCGGCGAAGTCGATCAGATCCGCCCGGAAGGGCGTTGGCAGCAGGTCATGGTGCGACAGTCCTCCGGCGCGCACCCAGCACAGGTGGTCGCTCACGAAGGGAGCGTCCATCGCGTCCGCCAACCGACACACGTCGTCGAGGTAGGCCTCGTCCAGCGGCTCATGGCCCAGCAGGTTCAGGCCCACGCCATGGAGCACCACGGGTACGCGCTCGCGCACCCACGCGAGGTGCCTCCGAGGGGGCGCCGCCGCCCCCAGGTAGTTCTCGCTGATGATTTCCACGTAGGCCACCGATTCCGGCCACGCCTGCTGGAGTGTTTCCAGGTGGGGCAGGCGCAGCCCGAGCCCCAGGGCATCCGCCCTCAGCGTGGGGACCGGACGGCTCATGGGACCGGGGCGGCGGGCCCCATGACCTCATAGGCCTCGACCTCCAGCTCCAACTGGCGCACGTAGTCGACGACGCGCTCGATTTCCTTGCGCGAGTACTTCTCGTGAAACGCGGGCATGTTGGCGGACAGGACTCCGTCGGCGCTCACCCCGTGGATTCCAAAGGCCACGATGGACTGCTGGTAGAGCCGGGAACGGCTGAGGAATTGCTGCCGGGCGGTGTCCAGATGGGTGCCCGGTGCCACGTAGTACACGAATGCCGTCGTGTTGGTATGACTGTGGCACACAGGGCCGCACGAGTTCTTGTAGACCGTCTCGCCCGTCTTGCCCGAGTCCGCGGGGAGCTCGACGCAACTCATGCCACCGCAGGAGTTGATTGCCTTACAGGTGTGCTCGGTGAGCGAGTAATCGAAGCGGTTGTAGGAGACGCCTTTGCAGGAGTTGTTGCCAGAACACACGGCATGCGTCTGCACGAAGCCGCCCCGCTGCTCGCAGTCAGCGGAGAAGCGCTCGAAGGTCAGCCCTCCCTCGACGGTACTCCGGCTCACGACGTGGGGCCCCTGTGGCTCCGGATCGGGTACGCCCTGAGAAGGAGGCGGCTCGTCGGGCTGGCCGCAGCCAGCGGAGCCGAGCCCCATGAGGCCGGCCACGGCGGCCAGCAGGAGCTTCCGGGATGGCTGCCCAGGGCTGGCGTTCGGGGCGGAGGAGGTGTCATTCGGCGTCATGGCTTCTCCTTGGGATGTATGGATGGAGAATCACCCTACGTCAGCGGCTCGGGCGTGGCGCCGCGACAAAACGTCACACGCTCACGGGGCTTCCACGGATAACTCGAGGGTGTCGCTGCGGCCCTCCGTGTCCACCTGGATGGTGACGGTCCACGTGCCCGGCATGGTGAAGTCCACGGTGGCCAGGTAGTCCCCGCGCGCCTCGCGGGTGACGGCGGGCGCGGGCGCACCATGGCCGTGTCTGGGCATCCACAGGCTGACGGAGACCCGCGTGGCCTCCACCGGTGTCCCGGCGGTGTCCGTCACGTGGATGCGGAGCATGTTGCCGCGCGGTTGCGGCGTCCCCTCGAAGCCCGCCTCGAGCCGCACCCGCCCGCTCGCGATGTCTCCTCCGGCATCGGGAGAGGTGCCAGGCTCGGACTCGGGAGAGCACGCGCAGGCGAGCAGGACGGAGAGCAGGACATTGGCGAGGCGAGCGGGAAGACGCATGGCCATGGCCCGCAGACTAGCCCGGACGATTCACCAGGGCTCGGAGAGGAGACGCGAAGCCGGGCAGAGGTGTCAGACTCGAAACAGCTTGCCACGCTCCGTCCAGACGGGGTGTGTATCAATTGATCTCCCAATGCCTGACGCGTGGCGCGGGCCCGAAGACTTCCTGCCCTTGGGGCCCACGGCGGCGCGGCTCAGCGTGGCCACCTGGCGTGGCCGCGCTGCACGGCCTGGATGAGCCGGGCCTCGGCCTGGAGGCGCGAAACGTAGTCCGTGGGCAGTTTCGCGTGCTCGGCGGCCCGGGCGAGCGCCTCCAGGTACGATTCGCTCACCAGTCCCGGCGAGGGCTCGGGCGGAGGCGGGGTGAAGGCCCTCGCGGAGAGCATGGCGCCCTTGGCCGTGCGCACCCGGACCGGGCGCTCGCTGGTGGCCAGGGACAGGGCTTCCTCCAGCTTCGTCACCTGGGGCCAGCTCTCCAGGGGCATGACGCGCACGCGCCCCATCACCCGCCGGCCCGGCGCATCCACCAGCCTTGGCACGTGGCCTCCCCAGTCCGCTGCCGGCACGTCATAGAGGAGTTCCACGTCGAGCGCCGCCGCCACTTCCCCCTCGGGCAGTTCGGGAAGCCGGGCACCCTCGACCCGTTCGCGCGTGATCCCGGGCGCCATGGCGAGCGAGAAGGAGAACCAGACGTATGATGGGCGGGAGGACATGGCGTCAGTCTGCCTGGGAAGATGCCTTCCTTTCTATACTCGGGGGCCTCGGGGCACCTGGAGGGGTTTCATGGATGTAGCCAAGGGGGCGGGGACGTGAGCGCGACGGCTTCGGTGGAGGCGCCCCGCGCCTGGTGGCTCGCGCGGTGGGCCGAGCGGCTCAACCCGCTCGTGGTGAAGGAGGTGCGCCAGGGGCTGCGCTCGCGCGTCTTCTGGTTGAGCTTCGGGCTGATGTTGCTGGCCTGCTTCATCCTCTCCCTGGCGGCCTATGTCGCCACGATCGAGGAGGGCCTGAAGCCCCAGGGGCGCACCTTCTTCCTCGCCTTCTTCTTCTGTCTGGGCATGGTGCACTTCTTCCTCCTGCCCTATGGCGCCTACCGCTCCCTGGCGCGCGAGCGCGAGGACGAGACGTGGGTGCTGTTGCTGCTCACCGGGCTGGGGCCCCGGCGCATCCTCCGGGGCAAGGTGGCCTCTTCCCTGGTGCAGGGCGGGCTGTACGCCTCGGCGGTGGGGCCCTTCCTCCTCTTCAGCTACTACCTCAACGGCATCGATCTGCCGACGCTCCTGCTGGTGCTGTTGCTGGGGGCGTGCTGGTTCCTCTTCCTCACCGTGGTGGCGGTGTGCACGGCCACCCTCGCCGAGGGGCGCATGGGCCGCGGCCTCGCGCACCTGGCGCTGCTGGGAGTGTTGGGCCTGGGGCTGATCTATGGGCAGGTGAGCGCCTACTTCCTGTGTGAGCAGGGCTTCCGCTCCCTCCTCGCCAGTGACGATGCGCTCGCCTTCATCCTGAGCGCGTTGTGGCTCATGATCACCTGCGCCTGGCTCCTCTTCGAGACCGCGGCCGCTCGGCTGTCGCTGCCCACCGAGAACTACTCGTGGGGGCCCCGGCGGGCGCTCGTCGTGCAGACCGTGCTCTCCGTGCTCGTCGTCCTGCTCGGTTGGTGGGACTCCAGCTCCCAGCGGATGGCCTTCGAGGTGAGCGTCCTCGGGTGCGTGTTGCTGACGCTCTGCGGCCTCGTGCTGGCCACGGATGTGGATGGACAGGCTCGCTCCCTGCGTGCCGCCACGCGGCCCTGGTCTCTGCTGCGTCCGGGCGCCTTGCGCGGCTTCCGGCTCGCCGTGCTGCTGCTGCTCTTCTGGACGGCGGCCTGCGGCGTGCTCATCGTCCTCTCCACGCGCCGGTCCTCCGTGGGCCTGCCCGCGGTGGTCGCCCTGCCCCTGTACGCGCTCCTCTATCTCTCGCTGCCGCTGTGGGTGGCGCGCCTGTCGCGCTCGCCGGTGTTCTCCTCCCCAGCGGTGGTGCGGTTGCTGTTCTTCGTGATCGGCGGGCTGGGCCTGCTCGTGCCTTCCCTGGTGTCCTTCCTCCTCTGGCGCGAGGAGGAGAGCCCCACGTTCCTCTCGCTGCTCAACCCCTTCCTCGGCCTGATCTCCTTCGCCAATGGGGAGCCTCCGCTGGATGAGCCGGCGCTGGCCTGGCGCCTGCTCGGGTGCGTGGGGCTGCTCGCCGCGCTCTCCGTCTTCCTCGCGGATCGCTCGCTCGCCGCCCGGGAGCGAGAGGTCCACGCGGCATGAGCGCTCCGGTGGACTTCGACGAGGCGGAGGTGGCGCGGCTGGCTCCGGGGCTCGCCCTGGCGCTGCCCCGCACGCCCCACCGCGGCCGGGTGGGCGAGGTGCGTGCCGCCTCGGCGGGCTCCTCGTTGGACGTGCAGGACTTCCGCGCCTATCAGCCGGGGGACGACCTGCGGCAGATGGACTGGAACGCGGTGGCGCGCACCGGCGAGCTCATCCTGCGCGTGCGCCAGGAGGAGGTGTCGCCCCGGCTGGAGGTGCTGCTGGACGGCTCGCGCAGCATGGCGGTGTCGCCGCGCAAGGCCGCGTGCGCGCGCGAGGTGGCGCTGCTGGCCACGGAGGTGGGCGCGCGGCAGGGGCTGGCGCCGACGCTGCTGGTGGGAGGCTCCCGGCCCGAGCGGGTACAGGGCTCGGTGTGCCGGGGCGTGCTGCGCTCGGCCGCCTTCGACGCGCGGGAGGACCTGGCCTCGGCGCTGGGGCGGCTGCCGCCGCTGCGCCCCTGTGGGCTGCGCGTGGTGGTGAGTGACTTCCTCTTCGAGGCGCCCCTGGCGGAGCTCGTGTCGCGGCTGGCGCGGGGGGCCGCGGCGCTCTTCCTGGTGCAGGTGCTGGACGCGGAGGACCTGGAGCCCTCGGGAGGCGAGGGCGCGCGGTTGGTGGACGCGGAGAGCGGCGAGGCGCTGGAGGAGCTGCTCACCGGGAGCGTGCTGGCCGCCTACGCGCGGCGCTTCGCCGAGCACCAGAAGCTGCTCGGGGCCGCGGCGCGGCGGGCCCAGGCCTCGCACCTGGTGCTGCGCGCGGACCAGGCCCTGGAGGCGCTCGTGGCCGGAGCGCTGCGGCCCCTCTTTCCCCCCGCGGGGGGCGCATGAGCCTCGGTTTTCCCTGGGGACTGCTGGCCCTGGGCGCGCTCGTGCCGCTGGTGGCGGCGTACTTCCTGCGGCGCAAGCAGAAGCCCGTGGTGGTGAGCGCCCTGTTCCTCTGGCGCACGCCCCGTCCCCGCGCCGAGGCCGGCCCTCGCCTCGAGCGCTTCACCCGCGAGGCCTCGCTGCTGCTGGAGATGCTGGCGGTGGTGGCCGCGGCCTTGTTCCTCGCGGACGCGCGGTGGGGCGAGCGCGAGCGGACGCGGCACCTGGTGCTGGTGGTGGATGGGAGCCTGTCCCTGTCCGCGCGGGGTGCCGATGGGGTGTCCGGGGTGGAGCGGGTGCGCGTGGAAGCGGCCCGGCGCGTGGAGGAGGAGCGGGCCACGCGGGTGACGGTGCTGGTGAGTGGGGGAGTCCCCCGGGTGATCGCGGGGCCGGAGGCGGAGCCCTCGCGGGCGCTGGCGGCGCTGGAGTCCTTCCGGGCGCTCGGCGCGGACCATGAGGTGGCGCCCACGCTGAGATGGGCCCAGGAACTGGCGGGCCCGGGCCAGCGCGTGCACTTCCTCACGGATGCGCTGCCCGCTCCGGGGGTGGCCGTGCCGGACCCGGTGCGGTGGACGGCCCTGGGCGCGCCCCGGGACAACGTGGGGCTGGTGTCCGCGTGGCGCCGGGACGAGGGCTCCACGGCCACGGTGACGCTGCGGGTGGCGCGCTGGGGGTCGGGCCCCGAGGAGACGGAGGTGCGCGTGGTGGCGAGGCCCGGACCGGGGGCGGTGGAGGGCACGGAGCGGCGCGAGCGGGTGCGGCTGCCCGAGGAGGGCGCGGCCACGTTGCGCTTCACCTTCGAGGGCGCGGGAGACGTGGAGGTGTCCCTGCCGCCGGACGCGCTGCCCGAGGACGGGGTGGTGCGGCTGCCGCCCGCGGCGGAGCGTCCGCTGCGCGTGGCGTGGGCCGAGGGGTTGGAGGCGCCGGTGCGCTCGGCACTGGAGCGCTTCTTCTCCGTGGTGCCCGGGATGGAGGTGGGCCCGGGCGAGGGGGCGCTCGTCGTGGGGCCGAGGGGCTCGGATGCGGGGGTGACGGTGGGCGTGGGCGGCGCGGTGCGCACCTTCGTGGGCCCCTTCTTCGCGGAGAAGGGCCACCCGTTGCTGGACGACGTGCAACTGGGCGGCGTGCGCTGGGCGGCGGGAGCGGAGGCGCCACCGGGCCGTCCCCTGATGACGGCGGGCGAGGCGGTGCTCGTCTCGGAGGAGGAGGGCCGGGTGCACCTCAACGTGGACCTGGCGCGCTCCAACGTGCAGCGCACCTCGGCCTGGCCAGTGTTGCTGGGCAACGTGGTGCACGAGGCGCGGCGTGCGCGCGAGGGCTTCACCCGGCGGCAGTTTCCGCTCGGCGAGCCGCTCGCGGTGGTGACGCGGGCGGGGGCGCGCTACTCGCTGAAGGGCCCCGAGTCGGAGCGTCTCCTGTTCGGCGCGGGGGCCTTGAGCCTGCCCGCTCCGGAGTCTCCGGGCCGCTACACGCTCGTGCGCGAGGGCGAGCCGGTGGACGCGGTGGAGGTGCTGCCGCTGGACGCCCGCGAGTCGGACCTGCGGGGGCGCGGCGCGGGCGAGCGGCCCGCGTCCGAGGGTAATAATGATGCGGGGCGGCCGGCCTCCGAGGGCCGTGAGCGCTGGCCGCTGTGGGTGCTGCTGGCGGCGTTGCTGGCGGACTTCTTCCTCACGCGGCGCGTGGAGGCGGCATGAGCTTCTCCCTGCCCCAGGTGTGGATCCTCCTCGTGCCGCTGGGCCTCTTCCTGTGGAAGCGGGGCCGGCGTCCGGGGCCGCCCATGGTGCTGCGCTGGGTGCTGCTGTTGCTCGTGCTGGGGGCGCTCTCCGGCCCCGAGTGGGTGCTGCGCCACGCGGGCAGCGACGTGGTGGTGGTGGTGGACCGCTCGCGCTCCATGCCGGCGGACGCGGGGCGTCTGGCCTCGGAGTGGGTGGGCCTGTTGGAGCAGCAGCGGGGGGCGGGGGATCGGGTGGGCGTCATCTCCTTCGGGCGCGAGGCGCGGGTGGAGCAGCCGCTGTCGGAGATGGGCCGCTTTGGCGGCTTCACCCGGCCGGTGGACGCGGAGGCGTCGGACGTGGCGGCGGCGCTGGACGCGGCGGGGGCGTTGATTCCTCCCGGGCGCACGGGCCGGGTGCTGGTGGTGTCCGACGGACGGGCCACGGGGGAGGACGCGCGGGGCGCGGCGCGGCGGCTGGCGGCCCGGGGGCTCGCCGTGGACTTCCGCCACGTGGCGCGAGAGGACGCACCGCTGGACCTGGCCGTCGTCGCGTTGGAGGCCCCGGCCTCGGTGACGGCGCACGAGCCCTTCCAGATGACGGGCGTGGTCCAGGCGACGGCGCCCGTCACGGGCACGGTGCGCCTGGAGCGGAATGGCCGCGTGCTGCTCCGAGGGCCCTTCGACTTCCACACCGGCTCCAACCTGTTGCCCTTGCGCGACCTGGTGGACGCGCCGGGCCTCGCGGCCTACCGCCTGGTGGTGGAGGCGCCCGGGGACGGGGTGGTGGAGAACGACGTGGGCCAGGCGGTGCTGCGGGTGGAGGGGCCTCCCCGGGTGATGCTGCTCACGAACGCGCCCCAGGGCACGCTCGCCCAGGCGCTGCGCGCGGCGGGCCTGAATCTGGAGGTGCGCGCGCCCTTCATCCTCTCGCTCGACGCGCTGGAGGGCGTGGGCGCGCTGGTGCTGGAGAACGTGGACGCGAACCGGCTCGGCGAGTCCGGGCTGCATGCCCTGGCCGCCTACGTGGAGCAGGCGGGTGGGGGGCTGGTGATGACGGGCGGCCGCTCGAGCTTCGCGGAAGGGGGCTACCGCCGCTCGCCGGTGGAGCCGCTCCTGCCGGTGTCGCTGGAGATGCGCGAGGAGCAGCGCCGCTCGGCCGTGGCCATGAGCGTGTTGATGGACTGTAGCTGCTCCATGGGCGTCCAGGTGCCCGACGGGCGCACGAAGATGGAGCTGGCGGCCGAGGGCGTGGTGGGCGCGCTCACGCTGCTCAACGAGAAGGACGAGGTGTCCGTGCACATGGTGGACACCGAGCCGCACGAGCTCTTCCCGATGAGCCCGGTGTCGGAGGGGCTGCCGCTGGACGAGGTGGCGCGGGGCTTCAGTGGCGGCGGGGGCATCTACGTGGGCGAGGCGCTGCGCGTGGGGCGGGAGCAGGTGCTGAGCAGCCGCCAGCCCACCCGGCACGTGTTGCTCTTCTCGGACGCGGCGGACTCGGTGGAGCCGGACGACTACCTGCGGACGCTGGACGAGCTGCGGCGCCAGAAGGTGACGGTGTCCGTCATCGGCCTGGGCACGGAGAAGGACCCCTACGCGCCGCTGCTCAAGGAGATCGCCGTCCGGGGCGGGGGCCGCGTCTACTTCGCGGAGGACGCGACGAGCCTGCCGCGCATCTTCAGCCAGGAGACGCTCGCGGTGGCGCGGGCCACCTTCGTGGACACGCCCGCCTCGCTCGAGGCCGCGCCGGACCTGCCGTTGCTCGGGCGTCTGCCGGGGCTGGGGCTGCCCCAGGTGGGGGGCTACAACCTCACCTACCTCAAGCCGCGCGCGAGCGTGGCGCTGCGCACGCTGGATGACAACGCGGCGCCGGTGCTGGCGCTGTGGCCGCGTGGGGCGGGGCGGGTGGTGGCCTTCCTGGCGGAGGTGGACGGCGAGTACACGGGCGAGCTGCGCACCTGGAGCGGCCTGCGCGCGGCGCTCGAGGGCATGGTGCGCTGGACGATGGGGGGCGCGGGTGGGGCGGACGAGGCGGTGGCGCGCTCGGAGCGGCGGGGGGACCGGCTGCGGGTGACGCTGGACTTCGCGCCGGACGCGCCGTTGCCGGGAGCCCTGCCCACGCTGATGCTGTTGCCGGGGGATGGACGGGGCGCCCCGGTGGAGTTGCCCATGCGGTGGGAGGACGAGGATCGGGTGGTGGCCGAGTACACGCTGCCGGGCAGCGGCACGTGGCACCCGGTGGTGAAGCTGGGCACGCGGGCGTTGCGCGCACCCCCGGTGACGCTGCCCTACGCGCCCGAGTTCGAGCCTGGCAGCGCCCAACGAGGGCTGGAGGTGCTGCGCGGGCTGGCGTCCGTGAGTGGAGGCGAGGAGCGCCTGTCATTGACGGGCCTCTTCGCCCGCGCGCCCGAGTCCGAGGGTCGGGTGGCGCTCGCGCCGTGGCTGGTGGGACTGGCGCTGGTGGCGCTGCTGGCGGAGGTGGCCGCGCGCCGCTTCCTGTCGGCGCCGAGGCTCCGGCCCGTTCGGACGGCCCCTTCCGCGGCGGCGACGGCGGGCCCTCCCGAGGGGCCGGAGCGGCCGAGGGCGGACGCGGCCCCGCGAGCACCGCCCCCCTCCGCCACGCCCGAGCCGGAGCGTCCCCGGGAAGAGTCCGGAGTGGACTCGGCGCTGGAGGCCGCCCGGGAGCGGGCCCGCCGCCGGCTGCGCGACTGAGGCCCTGGGAGGCGCCCCGGCGGGAAATGTCGGGGTGGCGGTAGAGTCTTGCCTGGCCGTTCATTCACCGAAGGGAACACGCCATGGAGTTCCGCAAGACCACCGTCCTGCCGCTCGACGACGCGCAGGCGGCGAGCCATCTCTTCCGCCAGTGGGTGCATGACCGGCCCCATGTCCTCTTCGTCGTGCTGGGGAGCGGTCCCGACCGGGAGGCGCTGGTGTCCAAGGCGGGGATGTTCGCGGGAACGGAGCACCAGCCGCGCTGGGTCATCTGGGCGAGGGATCTGTCGGCCATCGAGTCCGACATCGTCCAGCTCAAGGAGAGCACGGCGGGGCTGAAGCAGGCGGTGCTCGGTGGGGAGGCGCGTGCCTTCGTCCTGTCGCTGGGGGATGCGATCCACGATGTCATCTCCTCGAGCGAGGCGGCGGACAACTTCCGGGTGAACCTGGCCTACATGCGCGCGGAAGTGCTGCCATGAGGGCGCTGCTCCGGGCGTGGGCCCTGACGGTGTCCCTGGGCGCGGCGCCGGCCCTGGCGCAGACCCTGCTGCGCATCGAGGAGAGGGATCTCGACGGCGCCTCCCATGCGGTGGGGCCGGGGGTCGCCATCGTCGACATCAGCAGCACGTTGAACATCGGGGTGGACCGCGCCGCGCTGCTCGAGCGCATCCGGGCCTCGGCGCCGGGCACCTCCAGCCAGGAGCTCATCCAGGATCTGCTCCAGCTCCAGTCCTTCCTGAACGAGGGGGCGGAGGCGGGCCTCAAACCCCTGGAGGATGCGCTGTCGGAGTGGGCCCGGGAGGGGGGAACGCCTGCGGCGAACGCGAAGCTGCAGGGGGCCTATCGCCAGTGGGGAAAGTCCTCGCTCCAGGTCATGGAGTACGCCCACCGCTCCCTGTCCGGCGGAGACCCCCGCCGCGCCCGGCTGCGCGAGTCCCTCAACGTCGCCCTGGAGCGCAACGCGGGGGCCTCCATCGAGCAGCTCTACGCGACCATCACCCAGGTGGGCACGCAGGAGGCGTGGCGGCTGCGCGGCGAGCTGGATGAGGTGCTGCGTCAGGAGGGCGTCTCGGTGCAGATGGGCGTCTGGGTGACGACGCGGGGGGAGGGCAGCCGTCCCATCCACCTGCCCAACTTCGACACCTACGCACCCCAGGGCCGCGTGGACATCGAGCGCTTCAAGATCCTCCTCACCGAGGAGCAGAAGGCGCAGCTGCGCCAGGCCGACCAGCTCGCGCGCGACATCCAGTCGCGCCGCTTCTCCGGGGCGCTCGGGCCCGAGGCGCGCGAGCGGCTCGCCCAGCTCTTCTCCAGCACGCGCGCGTGTGTCATCGCGCTGCGCGAGCAGTTGGACGCCTTCCTGAGGGGGACGGATCCCACCACCCAACGGCTCCGGGCGGCGGCGGAGGCCACCCGGGCCCAGCTCGAGTCCTATGGCGCCTTCATGGATGGGCTCGCGGCGAAGTACCGCGCGCCCCCCAGTACGTCTTCCTCGGCGGACTTCCTCATCGGCACCAACGAGGACCTGGACGAGGCGGCGCGGCGCACCCGCCAGAGCGTCGAGCAGTTCTCCGTGCTCCTCACCGCGCTCAATGCCCAGGCCGCGGGCCTGGACGAGGGGGGCAAGCGGCTGCTCAAGCAGCTCACCGAGTGCCGACAGACATTCACCACCGACGTGGGCGCCGTGCTCCAGACGCTGACGTCCGTGTTCCAGACGCTCGCGGGCGCGCAGTCCACCCACACCGCGGCGCTGGAGCTGGGCGCGCAGGTGCTCCGGCTCGCCCTGGAGGACCTGCCCGAGCGCACCACCCTGGACCTGGCGGACGCGGGACGGCGCGCGGAGGGAGACACCGTGGTGCTCAAGTTCGCCCTGCGGCGCGGCGAGCGCCCCGCCCAGGAGCTGGAAGTGCGGCAGTTGCAGATGCAGCGGGTGCTCGTGCACCTGGAGACGGTGGTGGGCCTCATCTTCGCCCAGCAGCCCCGGGACATGGGGGGCTCCTCCACCAGCCGCTTCCAGGTGGCTCCGGCCTACAGCGTGCTCTTCAAGGGCGCCTCGCGCACGAGCGGCTTCTGGAACAACGTGCTGACGCCCGGGATTGGCGCCAACCTGTCCGCGCTGGACTTCGACAAGGACGGCACGCCCGAGCTGGGCGCCGCCGTGACGCTCGCGCTCTTCCGCGACTTCGTGCAGGTGGGCTACGGCTACAACGTGTTCCGCGACCGGGGCTACCTCTTCTTCGGTGTGGGCCTGCCCCTGCCGGTGCTGGGCTTCTCGGCGGGCTCTTCCCGCGCCCTCTCGGCGGGCTCGCTGCCCTGAGGGCCCCCGACGCGACATTTCCTGGAAATATCAGGAAATCTCACTTTCTCAGATGCTAAGAAGAGCGCCTTCCCCGCCGTGGAGGCCGGTGCCATCCGGCCCCGTCCTCCCGGCCTTGAGCGAGGCAGGCGATGAATCTCCGACGCGCGTGGTGGCTGTTGCCGGCGTTGTGGGTGGTGGGCTGTGGCCCTTCCGTGGATGAAGAGGTCGTGGACGAGCTCACCGGTGAGGTGCTCGAAGCGGCCACGACGGCGTACGACATGAACCGGCTGCTGGAGGACACGGACCTCACCGGGGGACAGGGCATCACCCCGGCGCAGGTGCAGCAGTTCCTCGCGCTCAAGGGCTCGTACCTGGCGGGCTACACGGACCCCGCGTGGAACAAGACGGCGGCGGTGCTCATCGTGGAGCGCTCCAAGGCCGCGGGCATCAACCCCCTGTACATGCTCGCGCGCATCCAGACGGAGTCGAGCCTCATCACCAGCGGCACCTCCACCAACCTCGCCAAGGCCACCGGGTGCGGGTGCCCGGACAGCGCCGGGTGTGACACCTCGTACGCGGGCTTTGGCAACCAGGTGGACTGCTCGGCCCGGAAGCTGCGCGGCTACCTCACGGACCTGGACGCCGGGCGCGCCACCGTGTCGGGTTGGAAGCCGAACGTGACGAAGAGCACGTCGGACCCGTGCTCGGTGAAGCCGGCCAACAAGGCCACCGCGGCGCTCTATACGTACACGCCCTGGGTGGGGGCGTATGCCATCCAGTGTGGCCGCACCACCGTGGGGGGCTCGTCGCTCGTGGCGGCGAAGTACAACCAGTTCGAGGGCGAGTACGACTGGGCCCCCTCCACCACCGCGTGCTACTCGGGCACGGTGGACGCCGACGTGGCCCAGGGCGGCTGCGTGCAGAGCTCCTCGGATGGCCTCTGGCGGCAGTGCCTGGGTGGCGCCTTCACGGACGGCACCAGCGCGAAGCCCTCCACCTGCACGGTCTCCTGGCCGTGGTGCCAGTCCGTCACGCTGGGCAGAGCGGTGCCGGCGCGTACCTGTGTGCAGTCGGCGAGCAACGCGCAGTGGCAGCAGTGCGGCGTGGGGGGCGTGTGGCAAGCCGCGTCCACCGTGCCCACCACGGGCAGTGGGCCCGTGGGCGCCTGCTACGCCACCTACGCCCTCTAGGCGCCTGCCACACCACCTACTTCTGGGCGGCGCGGCTGAAGATGAGGAACAACAGGCCGATGTAGCCTCCGCCGCACAGACAACAAGAGGCCAGGGGCGCGAGCAGCGTCCCGACGAGCGCCGTGCCGGTCGTCGTGCGGTGCAGCCCGCGGTAGGCGAAGAAGCGCGACACCAGTGCCCAGAAGGGGGCCACCTGCGTGCCGATGAAGGGCACGATCCCGAGTGTCCAGGCGGCCTCGGAGAGCGAGTGGGCGCGCAGCGTGACGTTGAAGGGCCGGGTGACGCCGCCCGCGCGCAGCACGAGGTGATCCACGCCCGCGCCCATCAGGGTCATGAGCACGGACAGCGGGGGCCCGAGCAGCGTGGTGGCCACGAACATGACCACCCCCAGCCAGCGCATGAACACCGGTCCGGAGCCATCGCCCGTGGGTTGGCTCGACTCCGGGAACGCCTCCATCAGCGAGGGCATGCCGACGAAGATGAGCATGTAGGTGAGGCCCGTCATGAAGCAGGCGGGCACTGAGCACAGCAGCGCGAACAGCAGGGAGTCGCTCGTGCGGCCCTCGGCGCGGGCGTGGGAGAAGGTGCCCGGGTGGAGGAGCACCTGGCCGAGCGTCTTCCAGAAGGCGCGCCACATGCCCAGCTCCTGGCGCTGATCCCACGGCATGGGCGCGTCCGGCTCCAACTGGTGGCAACGGACGCAGAGCGTCTCGCCCTGGGGACCGGAGCGCAGACACCGGGCACAGGCGAACGTGCCACAGCGCGAGCAGGTGCCGAGGCCGCGCAGCGTGGGGTGCACGGCGCACACGGGCTGGGTGCCGCCGGGGACGGCCTCGAGCAGCAGGGAGGCGCCACAGCCCGGACAGGACTGGGCGCCGGGCGGGAAGGGGTGCTGGCAGTAGGGACAGGGGATGGACATACGCGCCGTCCATCCTGTCATGAACGGTACGGGGCCGGGCGCTCAGAAGGCCACGGGCAGGCGCTGCAGGCCGTGCACGAGGATGCCCTCGCGCCAGCGCAGCTCGCGCTCGTCCACCGCCAGGCGCAGCCGCGGCATGCGCTCGAGCAGCAGGTTGAGGGCGACGGTGGCCTCGAGCCGGGCCAGGGGCGCGCCCAGGCAGAAGTGGATGCCGAAGCCGAAGGCGATGTGCCGGTTGGGCTCGCGGGTGATGTCGAAGCGCTCCGGCTCCGGGAACTGCGCCGGATCATGGTCGGCCGCCAGCAGCGAGGCGAGCACCGCCTCTCCCGCGGGAATCACCTGGCCGTGCAGCTCGGTGTCCTGGAGCGCCCAGCGGTAGGTGGTGGTCTCCACCGGGCCGCGGTAGCGCAGCATCTCCTCCACCGCGGAGTCGATGAGGGCGGGGTTGGCGCGCAGCCGCTCGAGCTGCTCGGGGTGCTTGAGCAGCGCCCAGACGCCGTTGCCCATGAGGTTCACCGTCGTCTCGTGGCCGGCCACCAGCAGCAGGAACAACATGCTGACGAGCTCCATGGGCGACAGCCGGTCTCCCTGCTCCTCCGCCGTCATGAGCGCGGTGAGCAGGTCATCGCGCGGCTCGGCCCGGCGCCGGGCCATGAGCTGCTGGAAGTACTGGAGGAACTCCATGCCGGCCTTCTGCATGGGGCCCACGTCGCCATTGAGCGGCGGGTTGATGATGACGTTCGTCCACTCGCGGAACTGGTCCTGGTCCTCCGCGGGCACGCCGAGCATCTCGGCGATGACCGTCACCGGCAGGGGGAAGGCGAAGGCGTCGAGCAGATCCATGCTGCCCTGGGGCTGGGCTTCGTCCAGCAGGCGCTGGGCGATGGCGGTGACGCGCGGGCGCAGCTCCTCCACCCGGCGCGGGGTGAAGGCCTTGGAGACGATGGTGCGCAGGCGCGTGTGGTCCGGGGGATCCGCCGAGAGCATGTGCTGGTTGATGGCCGACAGCGAGTCGATGCGCTGCATCCGCGAGGGTGAGTTCTCGGGCAGCTTGTCTTCATCCTTGGTGAAGCGGTTGTCCCTCAGCAGCTCCACGGCTTCCTTGTAGCGGGTGACGATCCACACCGGCGTCTGGAAGTAGGGATCCATCATCCGCACGACGGGGGCCTCCTGGCGGATGCGCGCGTAGAAGGGCAGGGGGTTGTGGCGCGTCTGGGGGGCCCACAGCTCACTGGTGAGGGTGCTCGTGCTCATGGATGTTGCCTCCGGGGGTAGGAACTACCCTGGATACGTCAGAGCGGGGTTCCTCGCAGCAGGAGACTGGCCACGGTGAAGTAGATGACACGTCCGGAGACGTCCACGAGGGGGGCCACGAAGGGGGCGGAGGCGCTCGCCGGGTCGAACCCCAGGCGGCGCAGGGCGAAGGGGAGCATGGAGCCGGAGAGGGTTCCCCACGTCACCACGCCCATGAGGGACAGGCCCACGGTGAGGGCCACCAGGACGGCGTGCTCCCCGTAGGAGCCGAAGAAGTGCTGCCACACGAGGATGCGGATGATGCCGACCCCACCGAGGATGGCGCCCAGGGCCACACCCGCGAGCACCTCGCGCCGGGCCACGCGCCACACATCGCGCAGCCGCACCTCGTTGAGCGCCAGCGAGCGGATGATGAGCGTGGTGGCCTGGCTGCCCGAGTTGCCTCCGGAGCTGATGATGAGGGGCACGAAGAGCGCGAGCACCACGGCGCGGGCGATCTCGTCCTCGAAGTGGCCCATGGCGGTGGCGGTGAGCATCTCGCCGAGGAACAGCACGAGCAGCCACCCGGCGCGCTTCTTGATCATGGAGAGGAAGCTCACCTCGAGGTAGGGCGCGTCCAGGGCCTCCATGCCGCCCACCTTCTGGATGTCCTCGGTGGCCTCCTCCTGCACCACCTGGACGATGTCGTCCACGGTGACGATGCCCTTCATGTGCCGCTCGGCGTCCACCACGGGGATGGCCATGAGCGACTGCGAGGCGAACAGCCGGCTCACCACCTCTTGATCCGTGTCCTCGGAGACGGTGATGAGGTCGCGGCTCATCACGTCCTCCACGCGCTTGTCCGGGGCGGACTGGAAGAGCTGGCGCAGGGACACCACGCCGAGCAGGTGCTGCTGGGAGTCCAACACGTAGGCGTAATAGACGGTCTCCACCGTCTCGCGGGTCTGCCGGAGCAGGTAGCTGATGGCCTCGTCGATGGTCATCTCCGGCCGTACGCGCGCGAAGCGGGGATTCATCAGTCCGCCCGCGTTGTCCTCGGCGTAGGCGAGCAGGGCGTGCACCTCGCGGCGAGTGGTGTCGTCCAGCTCGCTCAGGAGCGCGTCGCGGGTATCGGGCGCGGTGGCTGGATGACGTCCACGGCGTCATCCGGGGCGAGCAGCCGCAGCCAGGTGCGCCGCTCCCCCGGGCCGAGCGCGAGGAGGAGATCCGCCTGCCCCTGGGCGGAGAGCGACAGGAAGAAGTCATCCGCGGTGGCGTGCGGCACCAGCTTGAAGCTCTCCACCCGCTCATCGCGGGAGAGCGCGGGCCAGGCGTCACGCAATTCATGCGGGAAGATGGGTTCGGGATCCTGGGTCTCCATGAAGCCTCCCATCATCCAATCCCGGGAGATTGTCCAGAGACACTGACTCCGGGACACACCGCGCACGGCGAGGGCCGCCCATGCCCACCTTCGGCGGCCCTCACGACTCCCGATGCTCCCTCGCTAGTCGTTCGCCTTGTTGGCGCTCACGGCGGGATGGCTCGCCGCGGGGAGCGCCGCATTGGCGCTCGCGGTCTGCGAAGAAGCCAGCTTCGGGGCCTGCGTCGACTCTCCATATGCATGCAGCGCCGTGCACTCCCCGGTTTGCGCGTCCCATCTGAACGAGATCAGGGAGGTGTCATTCATGGCACTGACGACCTGGAGCAGGGGGGCCGGGGGATTGTAGAGTTCGCAGCTGGCCTGGTAGCCGGCCGCGTTTCGCGCATGGCATCGAATCGACACGAGCCAACTCCCATCGGGCTGGCGGTTGGAGATGATCGAACAACCGATTTGCTGCGTCGAATCGGGAGAGTTGTAGGCTCCAGCCGGGCTGCCAAAGACGATATTCGATTGGGTGTCGATATAGACCCCGAAATTGTTTCGGGGTCCCGCGTTGGCCGTTGCTCCCAGAAGGAGAAAACCAATCGCCATCCACTTGTTCATTTGATTCATGATTGCCCTTTTCTCGAGTGCGCCCAAACACTGCCCGTGAGCAGGCTCGGGGGGGAGGGGGCGTGGGTGTTGTCGTGCTGCGACACGTGTCCCGCGCGGTCACGGACCGCGTCTCTTCAGGGGGTGGGACTGCGTGTGCCGGACCTCTTGGCACGAGACGTGCCAGGGCTTGGGGGCAGCCAGTCGTCTGGGCGTGCGTATGCTTTTACAGGGACTCGCGAATTCTGAGTGACGCTTTGGGGCGGACCGCTGACAAATCAAGTCACTCCCGGCCTGGCCTCGTTACTCCTCGGCCTCGACCATGGAGTCCCTGGGGGCCATTGGCGGGGCCCGTGCGCGCGAGGTGCTGCGCTCGGCTGACGGACATCTCCCGCGAGGCCCCCGAAGGTGCTAACGGTGCGCGCACCGTCATGTCGACTCCCGCCGCGCGCCCTGGTGAAGCGTCCTCCCCCTGGAACTCTCCGCTGCTCTGGGGGCTCGTGGGCTGGGTGTTGGCGTTGCTGTTGGCGCACCATGCGGTGTGGCTGTCGGGCCTGCGGCTCACCCAGGGGGACGAGGGCGACGCGCGCTTCGTGCACTACGTCCTCGAGCATGGCTTCCGCTACCTGCGCGGGGATGCTCCGCACGCGCGTTTCTGGGACGCGCCCTTCTTCCACCCGGCCCCCAACACCATCGCCTACTCGGATCCGCTGCTGGGCGTGCTGCCGCTGTACGCGGCCTGGCGTGCCGTGGGCCTGCCGCCCGACACGGCCTTCCAGTTCTGGGTGTTCACCGTCACCTCGCTCAACTTCCTGGCGGCCCTGTGGCTCTTGCGCCGGGGGTTCGGGGCGTCCGCGAGCGCGGCGATGGTGGGCGCGGTGCTCTTCGCCGCGGGGGCCTCGCGCATCCATCAGGCCAACCACCCCCAATTGCTGCCACAGTTCTACAGCGTGCTCGCGGTGGGGGCGCTGCTCGCCCTGACGCGCCCCGAGACATCGCGCCGGGCCGGAGCCGCCTGGGGCGCGCTGCTGGTGGGCTCCTGCGTGGCGCAGCTCTACGCGGGCTTCTACTGGGGCTGGTTCCTGGGCTTCTTCCTCGCCCTGACGGGGCTCGTCGCGCTCGGCTTCCCCGACACCCGCGCCCGGCTGTGGCGGGGCCTGCGTGTGCACGGGCCGGTGCTCGTGCTGTGGGGCGTGGTGGGGATGGTGGCCCTGCTGCCCATCGTCCAGCACAGCCTGGCGGCGATGCGGGAGGTGGGGGCGCGCTCCTTCCTCGAGGCGGAGGGCATGGTGCCGCGCTTCGCCTCCTGGTTCCACATGGGCGATTCGAGCTGGCTCTACGGCTGGATGGGCCGGCTGACGCCTTTCGCGCGCCTGCCCGTGGAGGGGGAGCACCGGGTGGGAGTGGGCGTGCTGACGCTGGTGCTGGCGGGGGCGGGGCTGTGGCGTGCCCGGGACCGCGCGGCCGCGAGGCTGTTGTTGGCGGTAGTGCTCGTCACCGTCCTGCTCGCCACGCGCTACCGCGGGGGCGTGACGCCCTGGTGGCTGGTGTTCCACGGCGTCCCGGGCGCCAGCGCGATCCGGGCTGTCTGCCGGATGGGCGTCTGGTTGTTGCTGCCGGCCAGCGTGGGGCTGGCCCTCTTCCTGTCGCGTCTGTCGCGCGAGGGCAGGGCGTGGTGGGCGGCGGTGCTGGGCGGGGTGTGTCTGCTCGAGCAGGGCGTGAGTGGAAGCACCTTCGACGCGGCGGCGGCGCGCGCGGACGTGCAACGGCTGGCGGCACGGGTGGGGCCTGGCTGCCAGAGCTTCTTCTACGGCCCGGCCGAGGAGCACGCGCCCTCGTGGAAGTATCAGATCGACGCGATGTGGGCCGCCCTCGAGCGGGGCGTGCCCACCGTCAATGGCTACTCGGGCAACGTGCCGCCGGGCTGGGCGTTGGAGCCCGTGTTCCGAGCCGACGCCGCGCTGCTCGCCTGGGCACGGGCGCGGGGGCTGGAGGTGTCGGACATCTGCCGCATCACGACTCCACCGCCCCCTTGAGCCGTGCTCCCGCTCAGAACGGGCCGATGGTGTTCAAGGATCTCGGGGGCGAGGAGGGGGCCACGTTGAGGGCGATGGGCACGGAGAAGAAGAAGGAGCTGCCCTGACCCTGCTCGCTCTCCACGTGGATCCTCCCTCCATGGGCCTCGATGATGTCCTTGACGATGGACAGCCCGAGTCCGGCCCCCCGGCGATCTCCGTGGTTCGCCTGCCAGAAGCGCTCGAAGAGGTGCTGCCGGGCGTCGGGCGTGAGTCCGGGGCCGGTATCCTTCACGAAGAACACCACCTGCCCGTCTTCCGCGTGGGCTCCCACCCGGACCTCTCCCCCCGAGGGGGTGAACTTCAACGCGTTGCCCAGCAGGTTGGAGAACACCTGCAGCAACCGGTCCCGATCGGCGAGCACCGGCGGCAGGCTGCCGGGCGGCTCGAGCACGAGCTGAACCTCCTGGGCCTGGGGCCGCACCGTCTCGAGCGCCTCGTGCAGCAGCGGCTCGGTGGGCTGGGGGCTCGCGCGGATGGAGAGCTGCCCCGCCTCCACGCGCGCCACGTCCAGCAGATCCTCGATCATCCGGTTCATCCGATGGGCGGAGGCGGACAGCCGCTCCAGGAGCTTTCCCTGGCGCTCGTCGTTCACCCCGCCGGGGAGCGCGGCCCGCCGTTGCAGCAGCGGCAGTGCGAGGAGGATGGATTGCAGCGGGCTGCGCAGATCATGGGCGACGACGCCGAGGATCCTGTCCCGCGCCTGGGTGGCGTCCCGCGCGGACTGGTAGAGCCGGGCGTTCTCCAGGGCGAGGCTGGAGTAGCGGCCCAACTGCTCGGCGAACTCCAGATCCCTCGGGGTGTAGACGTGGCAGGAGTCCGAGGAGATGAACGTGAGGGCTCCCAACAGCCGCTCGTTGACCACCAGGGGAACGGCCATGAAGGAGCGCACGTTGAGCCGCCGCAGCAGGCGCAGGTGCTCATCGCTCTGGGCCAGGGCCGCGAGCTGCTCCGCGGAGACATGGGAATGGAGCAGGGGCCTGTGCTGGACCAGCACCTCGTGTGCGAGGAAGGCGCGGCGGGAGTCCAGCGGGAAGCCCCGCAGGAGCGAGGCCGTCTGCCGCTGGACGGGGTCGCGGTGGGCGACCTCGGACAGGCGCACCCGGCCCTCGTCCCACAGGTAGACGAGGCACCAGTCGGCCAGCCTCTCCACGGCGAGCTGGGCGACGCGCGAGAGCGTGCGCTCGGAGTCCAGCGATGTGGACGACAGCAGCTCCCCGGCGCTCACCAGGAAGCGTTGCTCGTCCTCCACCCGCTTCTGCTCGGAGATGTCCCGGAGGATGACCGTGAGTGTGCGTCTGCCCTCCACCTCGAGCTCGGAGATGGCCGCGTCGATGGGGAACTCCTCGCCACTCTTGCGCAGGCCGTGGACGCGCCGGCGCTCGCCGACCCTCCTCCGGGCCTGGATGCCCTTCTCGAGGAACGTCCGCATGAACTGGTGATGCCGCTCCCGGAAGCGCTCGGGCATCAGCACGTCGAGGGGACGCCCGAGCACCTCGGAGGCCTTGTAGCCGAAGATGGTCTCGGCTCCTGCGTTGAAGAGGGTGATGTGCCCGGCTTCGTCCACGGTGATGATGGCGTCCGCGGCGAGCGAGACGATGCCGGAGTAGCGCGCTTCCGAGGTGGCGCGCTCCGCGGCGTTGCGCTCGGCGAGGACCTGGGCGAGGCGCCGCCGGCGCAACTCGCGCATCGCGAGCACCGCCTGGAGCGCCAGCATGAGCACGGCGACGGTGACCGCGGCCAGGCGCGTCCCGCCCGACTCGGCGAGCACCTGATGGGCCTCGGTCTCCAGGGCGCTCATCCTCTCGCGCTCATGGCGCAGCAGCACCCGCAGGCTCTCATCCAACGCCTCGCGCAGGGACTGGTACTCCCCGGTGAGGGGGGGCTGGAGTTGATCCACGGGGATGCCCGCGCCCCTCTGCTGGTGCAGGTCCCGGGCGATGCTCCGCAGGAGCCTGTCGGCGCGGGAGATCTCCTCCATCAGCGCCCGCTCCTGCTCGTCCAGGTAGCCCTCGGTGAGCTGTCGCACCAGCTCGTCGAACCGGGCGCGCGAGGTGTCCACCTCCTTCATGATGTCCAGGTGGGGTGTGAGCAGGTACGAGCGGCTCAGACGGGCCAGTCGCTCCCCTTCGGCGTTCAGACGCTCGGCGCGGAGTGTTTGCTCGGTGACGAGTGCATAGCGCCGCAGGACGGCCTGTTCCCCCTGGGAGATCTGGAACACCCGCAGCAGCGCGGCTCCCGCCACCAGGGGAATGATGAGCACCAGGGCCGTCATCATGGAGAAGAAGTGGCGCATCTCCAATCTCTCCTCCTCGAGCCGTTGCTCTAACGAGTAGACGTTAGCATGATTCCCGGGGGGGGGAGACGGCATCCTGGTTGTCTTAGTGTGCATGACGCGCCCGCGCAGCATCGGCGCGACCCAGGCGTCCTGGCGGGCGTTGGTCTGTCGTGAGCGGGGGCGGGCAGCCTCGGGACCGTGCGCCGCGTGGGTACACGGCTGGTTCGTTCTGGACGCGGAGGCGCTCGGGCGGTGACACGGGCGCTGGCCGCCGGTGAACCGGGACGTGGGTGGGCGCCCCCGTCCACTCCGTCCGAAGCTCCGCGGACAACGTGGGGCGAGCGCCTGGCGGCGGTTTCTCCCGGCCGAGCCGCATGCGGGCCGTATCTCCGGCCCGCGACCCGGGCAACGCCATCGGTCTCGAGACTCACACCAGGAGGGTGAAGGCTCGGGATGTCTCGAATTGGGCGGGGTCAATCCCTGCTCATGCTGCCTCCCTCACCAGGGCGCTCCTGTGTCGCGCATGCTCCAGCCGCTGGAGGGTGGATTGAGCCCGTCGAGCTGGGGACCCTCTCCGAGGTGGAAGTTGGCCGCCGTGGGATGACGCCGGGCGGATCCGCCGGGTTCAGGGACACCGGATAATTCCTTTATGCTTCGATTGCTCGTATTTCACGTATTACGGCCCTTCTTCGTGGCTTCCTGCTAGGGTGCTTTCACGCTCGACCCGAACCGAGCCGCCACGAAAAGGTACAACCCCCATGAGCCGTCATCATCGATTCGCCCGTCTGTCCATGAGTGCTTCCGCGCTGAGCGCCCTGCTGCTGGGCGGCTGCGGTGTCTCCCATGAGACGGAGCTGGCCTTCCCCGGAAAGACAGGTGAAGTGGTGACCGCCCGGGTGGCGTTGCCGGGACGCGGGGTCCAGACGGTCACCTACGAGAAGATCGACGGAAGGGCCGTCCTGGAGGGGGACATCCTGCTCGACCCGCGGGAGGAGCCGACCCGAAGCGGCCAGTCCGTGGCCCGGACGGACGCGTACTCGCGTTGGCCGGGGGCCACGGTCCCCTACGTCATCGATGGGGCTCTGCCCGACAGCGGCCGGGTGACGACCGCCATCCGCCACTGGGAATCCAAGACCTCCTTGCGCTTCAAGCCGCGCACGACGGAAGCGGACTACCTGCGGTTCCGGCCGGGTTCTGGCTGTAGCTCGTTCGTCGGCAGGTTGGGGGGAGAGCAGACGGTGGACCTGGCCGGCGGATGCGGTCTGACCGCCACGATCCATGAGATCGGACATGCCGTGGGCCTCTGGCACGAGCAGAGCCGTGCCGACCGGGACAACTACATCATCATCAACTGGGGCAACGTCCAGTCCGGAACGGCGCACAACTTCCAGACCTACGGGCAGCAGGGAGCGGATGGCATGGACCTGGGCCCCTACGATTATGGCTCCATCATGCACTACGACGCCTACGCCTTCTCCTCCAATGGCCAGCCGACAATCGTCCGCAGGGATGGGGGAGGGAGCCTCGGGCGGCAAGATTCGCTGTCCGATGGGGACACCCGTGGCGCGGAGTCGCTCTATAGCCCGCGCGCCCGCTTCAGCAGCGGGGTGGCCGGGAATCGCTGCCTGGACGTCGCCGACGGCAACTCGGCGCAGGGGACTCCCACGCAGATCTGGGAGTGCAATGGCTCGGCCGCGCAGGACTGGTTCCTGAGCGTCCGTGGGGAGCTGCGCAGCACCCTCGCTCCCAACCGCTGCCTGGATGTGTCCGACGGGAAGACGGCGTGGGGCACTCGGGTCCGGATCTGGGAGTGCAACGGTTCGGCCGCGCAGAGATGGACGCTCAGCGGCGGAGCGGTGCGCAGCGCGCTGGGGAGCAATCTCTGCCTGGACGTGTCCGACGCGGGCACGGCCCTGGGAACCGCGGTGCAGATCTGGGACTGCAACGGCTCGGCCGCCCAGAAGTGGACCCGGTTCTGAGCAGCCGCGACGCTTCCCTCCTCCTCTCGGGTCAGTGACTTCTCCGCGTGCATGGACTTCAATCCGCGTCCATGCACGCGCTCTCGCTTCGTGAAGACCGCTTCCTGGAAGTGCTCCGGCGTCTCATCGCCCTGACGCCGCGGTTGCAGAACAACCCGGGCGCGGGGCTGGTGCCCGAGGAGCGGCTCGCCGCTCAGGTGGTGTTGGAGACGCTGGCGCCGCACCTCCAGAGCGGCTTCATCCAGGCGGAGTCGCTGGCGGCTGTGGGCAAGGAGTCCCGGCCGAGCCTGGTGCTCACCGTGAAGGGCACGGGCGAGAGCACACTCGGCTTCGTGGGCGCGCACTTCGACGTCGTCCCCGCGGACGAGAAGGGCGAGGGCTGGGAGCGCGATCCCTTCACGCTGTGGGAGGGGCCGGGAGGCGTGCTCTACGGGCGCGGCGTCACCGACTGCCTGGGCCACGTGGCGGTGCTGACGGACCTGCTGGCGCAGCTCGCCGAGCGCGGTGAGCGTCCGCGCCGCACGCTCAAGGTGGTGCTCATCTCCAACGAGGAGTCCTCGGACCTGCCGGGCCTGGGCCTGGGCTACGTGGCCGAGCAGGGGCGGCTCGCGGACCTGGCGGGCCAGCCGGTGTACTGGCTGGACAGCGCCAACTTCGGCCCCACGGTGGGCACGGGCGGCATCTCGCTGTGGTCGCTGAAGGTGAAGGGCGTGGGTGGGCACTCGGGGATGCCGCAGAACTGTGTCAACGCGCTGGAGCTGGGCATGGCCGCGTCACTGGAGCTGGCCCGTTGGTTCCACGCGCGCTTCCCCGCCACCGAGGACGAGAAGACCTGGGGCTTCCTGTCCTCCTCCAGCCTCAAGGCCACCGTGGTGGAGGGCTTCAACACCAAGGAGTCGAAGATTCCCGCCGAGGTCATCCTGCGTGGAGACATCCGCCTCACGCCCTTCTACGACATGAAGGCCGTGCGCGAGCAGGTGGCGGACTTCGTGCGCGAGCTGGACGCCCGCCTGGAGCGGGACGAGGCCATCGCCGGCTTCCCTCGCACCCGCACGGCGGCGGGCCAGCGCGGCTCGCTCGAGTTCCGCTTCCTGGGGGGCGGTATGGAAGGCATTGCCTGCCGGTTGGACTCGCCGGGCCTCGAGGCCCTGAAGGAGTCGATGCGGGCGGTGCGCGGCGTGGAGCCCAAGCCCTTCTCCCTCACCGGCTCGCTGCCGCTGGTGAGGGACCTGCAACGCCAGGGCTGTGACGTGCAGATCACCGGCTTCGGAGAGATGGCGTACTACCACGCGCCCAACGAGCAGGCCCGGCTCGAGGACTTCCGGCAGGGCTTCTCCATCCTCCGCGAGCTGCTCGTGCGGCTGTGAGCGGGCGGACAGCGCGCCATCGGGTGCTCAGGTGGGCCGGGCGGAGTCCCGGCCGATGAGCCGGCGCAGCCGGGTCTCGAAGCCGCGAGGATCCTCCATCATCGGGAAGTGGCCCACGTGCTCCATCATCTCGAGCTCCAGGCCCGCCAGTCCTTCGATGGGCTGGATGAGCGGGACGAGAGGCGCGGAGTTGATCGTCGCCACGGGGCGGGTGAGGAGCGGCCAGCGCGCCTCGATATCCCAGCGCAGCAGCGCGTCCAGCACGGCCACCGCGGTCTCGGGCTCTCGAGCGCTCATGGTGGTGGCGATCCAGTCGGCCACGCCGTAACCGAGCGCGTCGTGCAGCGTGATCATGCGGACGAGCGCCGTCATCGCTCTCGGAAAGTCCGCCCGGAAGGCGTTGCAGCGCTCCGCGATCTCCGCGGGTGGCCTGCGCCGGTACATGGCGGCATCGGTGAAGGTATCGACGCCAATCACCTTCCGGCATCTGTCCGGTGTCGCGATCGCTATCTCGAGCGCGACCGGCCCACCGAGCGAGTGGCCGACGAGGATGAGCTCGCGCAGCTCCAACTGCTCGATGGCGGTGACGACGTCCCGAGCCATCGCGTCGATGGGATAGGCGGAGCCCGCGGGGAGGCGGCTCGACAGACCGTGGCCGGCCAGGTCCACCGTCACGACGGTGAAGTCGCGGGACAGGGTCTCGAGCTGCGCATCCCAGAACCGCTGATCGCAGCACCAACCATGGATGAGGAGCAGGGTCGGCGCACGGGTGCCACGCTGGGACCAGGCCAGTGCACGCCCATCGGGCAGCGTCACGGTGCCATGCCGGGAGGTCCCGTCCTTGTTCGTCCCTTCCCTGGTGTGTCCCTCCGGGGGCGGCGAGCCCTCCGCGGGAGGAGGAGCATCGGCCTGTTTCATGCGGACGTAGCCCACGCAGAGCCCCACGACAAACAGCAAGCCCCCGGCTTGGATGCCCGCGATGTTCATGAGGAGCAGGCCCAGGGGATCCAAGGACTGTGTATCGGTGGAGAGGAAGCTGAGGAGCATGAGCCCCGCCCCCATGGCGGTGGCGGCGAGTGCGAACAGCAGGCCCATGCGGAGGACTCGTGCCGTCCGGGGAAAGACTCGCCCCAGCAAGAGCACCAGGAGCAGTCCGAGCAGACAGACCGCGGGGGGAGCGCAACTGAATACCACGTAATCGAAGGGGTCTTTCATAGGGGTCCCCCCCGCGAGCAGGAGAAGGACAAGGTTCCTCGCGTCGCGGGAGGGGGCGGACTGCTTGATGGACGCTGGCTCAGGGGCAGACGCAGGTGCCCGTACACGCGTAGTCACGCGTGCAGGTGTCGCTGCCACATGCGGCGGCGCACTGGGTCTGCGTGGTGTAGTAGTTCTGGTAGTTGCACGTCCACTTCAACGGGCAGATGCCCACCAGGTCCGTGCTCTGTTGCGCGGCCTGCTCCTGGACGGTGGCGGGCTCGGACTCCGGGATCTGCACGGCCTCGGTGCCACAAGCCGTCAGGGAAAGGGCGAGGCCCGAGATGAAGACAGCCAGAATGGACTTGATGCGCATGGGGGAAGCTCCTGGGTGGTGACTGCCAGGAAGACGCTACCCCCCCGCTTCGAGCGCTCGCAAGCCAGTGGCGAGCTGTCGGCTCGAATTCCTTGTCACTTCAAGCGCTCGAACACGTCTCCCGGAGCGAGCCCCAGGGCCTCCATGGTCCTCGCATCGGGGACGCCGGTGGCTGGCAGGCGATGGGCCTTCTGGGCCCGTCGGAGCGCGGCGCTCGTCGCACCGTCGAGGACGCCCTCCTTCCACTCCTCCCGGAAGTCATTGCTCGCGAGCGCCTCCTGGATGCGCTTCACCGCTCCTTTCTGGAGGAGTGCCTCGGGGTCGAGTGCCACCTCGACGGGCTTCTGGGTGGCCTCCTGGCGCGCCTGTTCACGGTCCTCCACACAGCCGCAGAGGGCGAGGGCGAGCAGCGCGATTCGTGAAGTCTTTGGCATGGGGGCTACTCCTTCACCGGTTGGGCGCGAGGCGTGTCGCCGCTCGGCTTGAGCGCTTCCGCGGCCTGTTGGAGGACGTTCTGCTTCTCGCCCGCGACGGCTGGCGGCGTGTTCCTGAAGGAGCCGGCGAGCCCCTCGACGAAGGCGTTGCGGATGACGCCGAAGACGGTGGGCCAGAGCTGGATGTCGGGGCTGCTGAGGTCGCCTCGGATGGGGATGATGGTCGCGACCTTCTCCTTGCCCTCGGGGTCCTCGTCCTTGTCGCTCTTGAAGAGGTCGAAGGCGATGTCCGCGAGCGCGGCCTTGATGCGCGCGCCGAGCCCCTTCTCCGCGGGCTTCGCGTCGAGGCCGGAGAGCACGGGCTTCACGCCTCCTTCGAGGTGGCCCTTCTCGGTCTTGAAGCTCGCGAACATCTCGAAGACGCCCTTGGGCAGGTCCACGCCCGTCTTGGCCTTGAGCAGATCGTGGAAGTCATTGAGCTCGAGCCCCTTCACCTGGAAGCGGCCAGCGAAGTGCGGTGGCAGCGTGAGCGGGTCCACCGAGAGGAACATCGAGACCTGTCCCGTCTTCTGCAGCGTGGCGCTCATGGCGATGATCGTCGCCTGGCCGAGCGACAAGGGGCGGTTGGTCGCGAGGTTCTCGAGCGTCAGGTCCATGCCGTGCAGCCGGATGGTCGGCAACTCCTTCTCTCGACGGTCCTCGATGAGCAGCTCTCCGTCCAGGAACTCGACCCGGTCGACGCGGCTGGGCGGAACGGACTCGAGCGCCCGGACGAGCCGCTCGAAGGGCGGTTGGAGCTTCTCCCGTGTCTCCTCGACCTCCTGCTTCACCGCCTTGCGCAGCACGTAGGAAATCTTCGGCTTCTCGATGCGCACCGAGCTGATGACCCGGCCGCGCAGCAGGTCCAGGAACGACAGTTGCGCCTGGATGCGCTCGGCGTGGAGGAGCGGAGGCCCCTCGCGGCCGGGGGGCTCCTCGAAGAGCTTCAGCCCGGTGATTTCGTAGCGCAACGGAACGAGCGACAGGGAGACGCTCTGGAAGTCCGAGGAGAACCCCTTGAGTTCGCTGAGTGCACGCCGGGTGCCCCAGGCGGCGAGCGGATTCAAGAAGACGCTCAGGAGCACGGCCAGCACGGCCAGCACGGCCAGCGTGAGCAGTGTGCCGAACAGCAGGCGGCGTTTGCGTGTGGAATGCATCGTGCAGCGGGATCTAGGAATCCCGCTTCGTTCACGGAAGGACTCCCAGGGAGGCGGGCCCGCGAGATGGTCACCTCTCGCACACTCACGGGGACCCGCGAGGCGCGCCCAGCGGCGCGTCACCCCATGGGAGGGGCGGGGGAGGGGCGAGCCCACCCCTGGATGCGTACAATTTGGAGTGCCGGCGCGGACAACGTCATGGAGACCGGTTCTCGCCAACGGGTGCGCTCGACCATGTTGGAAATCCCGGGGTACAGGGTTCTTGCCACGCTCCGAGCCACGGGCTCGAACGTGCTGCTCCAGGCGGTGCGTGAGGCCGATGGCCTGCCCGTCCTCCTCAAGACGCCCCTGGTGGCCTCTCCTGGTCGCACGGAGAGCGAGCGATACCGGCGGGAGTTCGCCATCCTGCAGAGGTTGCGGGACGTGCGAGGGGTGGCCAGACCCCACGCCTGCGAGCGACTCGGCGAGCGCCCCGTGCTGCTGCTGGAGCCGGTGAAGGGTCAACCCCTGTCCGACTCCACGGGTCAGCCCCTGGAACTCGCCCGGTTCTTGAGCCTGGCCCTCTCCCTGGCCGCCACCTTGGAGGAGGTGCACTGCCGCGATGTCATCCACAAGGACATCAAACCCTCCAACATCATCCTGGAGCCGTCGGGGGAAGCGCGGCTCATCGACTTCGGGGTGGCCACGCTGCAGCAGGTGGAGCACCTGGACGCGGCGCCCACACACCTGGTGGAGGGCTCGCTGGCGTACATGTCACCGGAGCAGACGGGGCGGATGAACCGGGCGCTGGACTACCGCACGGACTTCTACTCGCTGGGGGTGACCTTCTACGAGCTGCTCACGGGGCATTACCCCTTCCAGGGGAGGGACGCGCTCGAGTGGTTCCACGCCCACATGGCACGGAAGCCCCGGCCTCCGCACGAGCTGAACCCGAGGGTGCCTCCCGCCTTGTCCGCCATCGTCCTCAAGCTGCTGGCGAAGGTGGCCGAGGAGCGCTACCAGAGCGCCGCGGGACTCCAGGCGGACCTGGAGCGCTGCCGCGAGATGCTGGGCCGGGGCGTGTGGGAGGTGTTCCCGCTGGGGACGCGGGACATGCCCAGCCGTTTCCAACTGCCGCAACGGCTCTATGGGCGTGAAGCCCAGGTGGCCACCCTGCTGGAGGGTTTCGAGCGGGTGGCGCGCACGGGAATGCCGGAGCTGTTCCTCGTCAGCGGGTATTCGGGCATTGGCAAGTCCTCCATGGTGCAGGAACTGCACAAGCCCGTGGTCGAGCGCCGCGGCCTCTTCTTGAGCGGCAAGTTCGACCAGTTCCAGCGGGACGTTCCGTATGTCACCCTGGCCCAGACGCTCCGGGGCCTGCTGCGACAATTGCTCGCGGGGAGTGACGAGGAACTCGCCCGGTGGCGCGAGCAGGTGAACCGGGCCTGGGAGGGCCGGGGGCAGATGCTCGTGGACCTGGTGCCCCAGCTCGAAGTGCTGGTGGGCCCCCAGTCCTCGCTCCAGGAGGTGCCCCCGAGCGAGGCCCAGCGCCACCTGCATTGGCTGGTCCGCCAGTTCGGCTCGGTGTTCGCCAGCCGGGAGCACCCCATGGTGGTGTTCCTGGATGACTTGCAGTGGGCGGACCTGGCCAGCCTCCAACTGCTCGCTCAACTGCTGTCGGGGCCGGAGGCCCTGCCGGTGCTCTGGATTGGTGCCTACCGGGACAACGAGGTGAGCCCCTCGCACCCGCTCCTGTTGGTATTGGAGGAGATGCGCAAGGCGGGGGCGAGGGTGACGGACCTCCGCCTGGAGCCCCTGCGCGTGGCGCAGGTGGAGCTGCTGGTGGCCGACACGCTGCCGGGAGCGGGAGCGGAGGTCGTCGCGCCCCTCTCGGCACTGGTGCACGAGAAGACGGGCGGCAACCCCTTCTTCCTGCTGCAGTTGCTGGTGGCGCTCCACCAGGATGGCCTGCTGGTGCGCGTGCCAGGGAGCGGGTGGCGATGGGATGCCGAGGGAGTGCGGGCCCGGGACTACTCGGAGAACATCGTCGACTTCATGGTGGGCAAGCTGCGCCAGTTCCCCCCGGGCACGCAGCACCTGCTGTGGCTGGCCGCGTGCGTGGGCAACCACTTCTCCCTCGAGATGCTGGGCACCCTCGCCGGCCTGGAGGCGGTGGAGGACGTGGAAGAGGGGCTCGAACCCGCGCTCCGCGAGGGCATGCTGGTGCGCACGGGCCCGGAGCAGTACCGCTTCCTGCATGACCGTATCCATCAGGCGGCCCACTCCCTCATCTCCGAGGAGGAGCGCGAGGCCGTCCACCTGCGCATCGGCCGCCTGCTGCTCCAGAGCTTGTCACCGGAGCAGCTGCGCGACTCGCTCTTCGACGTGGTGAGTCAGCTCAACGCCGGGATGGAGCTCATCGAGGAGTCCGCCGAGCGCCACCAGCTCGCGCGGTTGAACGCCGAGGCGGGTTGCAAGGCCAGGTCCGCGGTCGCGCTCCTCCCGGCCCTCACCTACCTCACCACGGCCTTCGCGCTCATTCCCGGAGACCCCTGGGTGACGGACCCCGAGCTGGCCTTCAAGGTGAGACTCGAACAGGCGCTGTGTGCCTTCACACGAGGCGACATCGCCGAGGCGCGCCGTCTGGTCGACGAACTCCGCCCCCGGGCTCGGACTGCTTCGGATACCGTGGCTGTCTACACCCTGAAACAGGATGTCCACTTCGCCGCGCGTGAGGGCCAGGAGGGCCTGGCCTGCATGCTGGAATGTCTGACGTTGTTGGGCATGTCACTCCCACGGCACCCCTCGCAAGAAGAGGCGATGGCCATCCATGAGGAGGCCTGGGCCTTGCTGGGGGCGCGTCCCATCGAGAGCCTCATCGGCCTGCCTCCCATGACCGACCCGGACATGAAGCTGATCGTCCGGGCCCTGCTCAAGCTTTTCTATGCCGCGGCCGGCACCAGCAAGCACCTGATCATCATCGCCGTGAGCCGGATGGTCTCTCTCTCCCTCCGCCATGGCTTCGTGGATGCCACCGCGAGTGGATGCAGCTGGTTTGGCCTCGTCGTCGGCACGTACTTCAATCGGTACCGGGAGGGCCTTGCCTTCGCCAGGCTCGCGCTCGAGTTCACCGAGCGCTACAACCTGTCCACCAGCCGGGCGGGAGTCCTCCTCTGCTTGCAGTACATCGGTTCCTGGAACCTGCCCCTGCCCCAAGTGCAGCAGGGCCTCCTCGAGGCCTTCCATCAGGCGATTCACGTCGGGGACACCACGGTTGCCGCCTACAGCAACCTCCTGGTCGCCACCAATCGCCTGGCGATGAGCCACGACCTGGAGGAGGTCTACCAGGAGTTGATCGTCCGCGGCGAGTTCGCGCGCAAGATGGGGTTCCTGGATCCCCAGGAGGCGCTCCTCCTGGTTCAGCGCTACGTGCAACAACTGCGCGGGCACACCCTCTCGTTCGACACGCTGAACGGAGACGGCTTCGAGGAGCAGTCCTTCGAGGCACGGATACCCGGGAGCATGATCCGCACGTGGAGCTCCTATTGGATCATCAAGCTCCAATCGCGCTTCATGTGCGGCGCCTACACGGAGGCCCTTCGTGCGGCGGACAAGCTGGCCGATCTCCTCTGGGTCCACAATGACGTCTTCCACCTGGGCGGGTACCACCTCTACCGCGCCCTGTCCCTGGCCGCGTGCTTCGAGGGCGCCCCGCCGGAGCAGCAGCGCCAGTTCCTCGAGGCCATCGCGCTTCACCAACGGCGGTTCGCGCAGTGGGCGGAGAACTGCCCCGAGAACTTCCACGCGCCCGAGCGACTGGTCTCCGCGGAGCTGGCCCGCATCACGGGGCGATCCGAGGAGGCCGCGCGCGCCTATGAGGAGGCCATCCGCTCGGCCCGGGAGAACGGGGCCACCCAGTACGTCGGACTGGCCAGCGAGCTCGCCGCGAACTTCTGGCGCACCCGGCGCACGCCCATCGTCGCTCATGCCTTCGCGCGTGAAGCCCGGGCGGCGTACCAGCGGTGGGGAGCCCTGGGCAAGGTCCAGCACCTGGAGTCGCTCTGGCCCGAGCTTTCTTCCTCCTCGAGCACGCAAGACGCGCGGACCGCCGGCGGCACGGATTCCACCCGCATCGACGCGCTCACCGTCGTCAAGGCCCAGCAGGCCGTCTCCAGTGAAATCGAGCTGGAGCGTCTGGTGACCACGCTGCTGCGCGCGGCCATCGAGAACGCGGGCGCCCTGCGAGGCGCCTTGCTGCTGCCCCAGGGAGACACGCTCGCGGTGGCCGCCATGTCCGATGCGTCCGGGGAGGGAGCGGCCCCCGGGCTGCCGTGGACACTCCTCTCCTATGTCCGGCGCACGCGCGAGCACGTGCTCATCGGCGATACCTCCAAGCCCCATCCCTTCGCGTCCGATGCGTACCTGGCCCAGGGCGGGGCGCGCTCGGTGTTGTGCCTGCCCTTGTCGAGGCAGGAGCAACTCTCCGGGGTGCTCTACCTGGAGAATCACCTGGCCACCGATGCCTTCAGCCCCGCGCGTCTGACGATCCTGGAACACCTCGCCTCCCAGGCCGCCATCTCCATCGAGAACGCCCGGCTCTACGAGGATGTCCAGCGCGCCAGGATGGAGCTGCGCCGGGCCAATGAAGAGCTGGAGCAGCGGGTGCGGGAGCGCACGCACGAACTCGAGCAGGCCCAGGCCCGCCTGGTGGACACCGCGCGCGAGGTGGGCATGGCCGAGGTGGCCTCCAACGTGCTGCACAACGTGGGCAATGTGCTCACCAGCGCCGTCGTCAACCTCGAGACGATGCGTCAGTCCGTGGGCGCTTCTCGCGTGGGCCGCTTGAAGCGGGCCACGTCGCTGCTGCTGGATCACCAGGCGGACCTGGCCGACTTCCTGGCGGAGGGTGCTCGCGGCAGCCACCTGCCGGGCTACCTGGCCGCGCTGGCCGACGAGCTGGTGCGCGAGCAGACGCACCTCATGGAGGACATGGATGCGATGGGCCGTCACATCGAGCACATCCGCGCCATCGTCCAGGTCCAGCAGACGTACGCCCGGACCACGCTCATGACGGAGGAGTGCGACCTGGCCCAGCTCATCGATGATGCCTTGCGCATCCAGCTACCGGTGCTGCAGCGTCACGGCGTATCCGTCCGCCGCGAGTTGTCGCCGGTGCCCCGGGTGATGGTGGACAAGCACAAGGTGCTGCAGATCCTCATCAACCTGCTCAGCAATGCCACGCACGCGCTGGACTCGAAGCCGGAGGGCACGCGCCACCTGTGGGTGCGGCTGCGGGCGGAGGGGTCGGTGGCGCGCATCCAGGTGGTGGATGATGGGATGGGCATCGCTCCCGAGGTGAAGGGCAGGCTGTTCTCTCATGGCTTCACCACGCGCAAGGGCGGCCACGGCTTCGGACTGCACTCCAGCGCGCTGGCGGCACAGCTCCTGGAGGGCCGCCTGTTCATCGAGAGCGAGGGACCGGGCAAGGGCGCCGTGTCCACCCTGGAGCTTCCGCTCTCCTAGGTGGAGGGGCGCCCGCGGGCCATCGCCGTCGGCTACCGGGCCTGCACCACGAGATCCGAGGGCCGCCGGGGCGCCACCTCCAGGGTATCCTCGTACTGCGACGAGAAGCCCGTTACCTGGAGGGTCTGTCCCACCGTGAGGGCGTTCAGCGTGGCCGGGTCGAAGCCGGCCGAGCCGTGGATGAACACCTGCACCTCGCCCGAGCCGTCATCGACATACAGCTCATACCCGTAGGGCAGTTCGTCGTTGATGGGCCGGGTCACCCGGGCGTTGATGCGCACGAGCAGGCCCTCGGTGGACTCGCCCACGTCTCCGGTTTTCACGTCCTTGGCCTCCACCTGCTGGGTGCCGGTCAGCTTCTCGACGGAGCCGGGCTCGCTCTCGAGGATGCGCAGATTGGACTCGTCGTTCAGCGTGCCCGTCACGCGGACGTGGGCGCCCAGCCCGAAGTCGAGCTTCCGCGCCAGCTTCACGTAGATGCCCCCGGTGTTGTCCTGGAGCGCGAAGCCCTCGTTGCCCATGGCCGAGGCGAAGGCCCCGGGCTGCACCGTGACGTACCCCTCCACGGTCACCTGGGTGCCGTTGGCGCGTCCGCGCGCCTCGGAGATGGGCGTGCTCTTGGGCCCTTCGGAACCCGTGTCGCAGGCCGCGAGCACCACCGAGAGCGTCAACAGCAGCAAGCGCGGCCCCAGGGGCATGCGCGAGGAGAAGGCCGATGAAGAGAGGGTCATGAGGCGCGAACTAATGACCACTCGAATGGAGCGTCAAGCAACAGGGGGGCGGAGTGTCGACGGCAGTGGAAATGCTAGACTGCCTTCCTGTCCAGCCCTCGAGAGGGCCGGGTGGGTCGTACGTGCACGCAGGAGGAGGCCGACATGAAGAAGGAGTTGGTGAGCTTCAATGACGTGGTGAGCGACATCCCGTCGCTGGTGGAACTGGACGACGAGACGTTGGAGACGGTGGTGGGTGGCTATAGCTCGGATGATGGCTCGGGTGAGCCCAGCGAAGGTCCCAGCTGCAACACCCTGTGCTGAAGGGTTGAGGCGGGCGCATCACCCCGGGCGCCGAGGAGCGGGCAGGTGCTGCCCCCGGCGCCCTTCTTTTCGTTGCGTGTCGGAGGAGCGCCATTCATGTCGGCTGAGCCGGGAAGTGCGGGAGCGCGAGGACTCGAGGACATGGTGAAGCTCGAGCCCTTCGAGCTGCCATCAACCCCCTTCCTGCCCGCGGGGCTCGCGCCCCTGCGGGTCAAGGCGAGCGAACTCGAGGGGCGCGGCACGCTGCGCACCAGCAGCTACACCATCTACGTGGACCTGCCCGGCAACAGCGAGGACATGCTGCTCGTCCAGGCCTACACCGGGGCCCATGACCTGGCCTCCAGGCGGGTGGCCACCTATCTGCGCTCGCTCGAGGCGCACCACGCTCCGAATCCTCTCTATGGCACCTGGACGCCCGAGCCCGCCATCGAGGGCGAGGTCTCCCGGCCCTCGGACGAGACGATCGAGGTGCTCAAGAAGCGCGGCTATCTCGTCACGCTCACGCCCGAGGAGGAGGAGTCGCTCTTCGCCCGGCTGAGCGCCCGGCACCACCTGGCCACCCTGCGCGGCGCGCCCAACTACGTCGTGATGCCCACGTATGAGTGCAACCTGCGCTGCCCCTACTGCTTCCAGGCGCACATGCGCACGGAGCCGCGCAACGCGCACCTGCTGCGGGTGATGGATCGCACCATGGTGGACCGGATCCTGGCGGGCATGCGCACCATCGAGGCGGCACACGGGCTCCAGGAGGGCGCGGACGTGTCTCGAGGCCTCACCTTCTTCGGTGGCGAGCCGCTGCTGGCCCGGAGTCGGCCCACCCTCCAGTACTTCATGGAGCAGATGCGCGCCCGGGGCCGGGTGCGCCTCGCTGCCATCACCAACGCCACCGAGCTGGAGGCCTACGCGGACCTGCTCGGACCGGAGGGGCTCGCCTCCCTCCAGGTGACGCTGGACGGGATGCCCCAGGAGCACGACCGCCGGCGCATCTACCCGGATGGTTCCGGTTCGTTCGAGCGCATCGCGCGCAACATCTCCCTGGCGCTCGAGCGCGGCGCGTCCGTGAGCGTGCGCATGAACATCGACCGGAACAACATCGACCAACTGCCGGTGCTCGCCGAGCTGTTCGAGGCCCGTGGCTGGAGCCGCCAGGCGGGTTTCTCGTCCTACGTGGCTCCCATCCACGCGGGCAATGGCCAGGTGGACGCCGGGTCCACCTTCACCAGCTGGCAGCTCACCCAGGCCATGGAGGAGCTGCGCCAGCGCCACCCGGCGGTGAGCCGGATCGGCCTCACGGACGACTCGCTCCAGGTCAAGGCGCGGCAGCTCTTCGATCAGAAGGCGCGGAGCACCGGCTTCAGCACCGCCTTCTGCGGCGCCCACACGACCATGTATGTCTTCGATGCCTTCGGGGACATCTACGCCTGCTGGGAGCGCACGGGAGATCCCCGCCAGCGCATCGGCCATGTCACTCCGTCCGGAGAGGTGCTCATGAGCCGCCTGCACCTGCATGCCTGGCGCGGGCGCAACGTGGTCTCCAACCCCGTGTGCCGCAAGTGCCGCTACGCCACCTCCTGTGGTGGAGGCTGCGCCGTGCTGGCCGAGGGCGCCAGCGGCACGCTCTACAAGAACTTCTGTGATGGCTATGCCCAGCGCTTCCGGGCCAGGGTGGCCCAGGCCTACCTCGAGCACGTGAGTGGCACGGGTCCGGGCCTCTCCGTCACTCGCCTGTGCGAGGCCTGAGCCGGAGTGGCGGGGGATGACCCGGGCCCGCCAGCAGGCTCCGGGCTTTCACCTTCCGTCGCCGCGGCCCCGAGGCTTCAGGGCCACGGCGCCGGTGACTACTCGAACTGCGCGTGAGGAGGCAGCCAGTCGCGCTCCTGGGCGGAGCCCTGGGTGACGACGGGGGCCTCGAGGAGCTCGGTCTGCTCCATCAGCTTCTGGAGGAACTCGAGCGTCTGGATCTGGTTCTCGGCGTTCATATGTACACCTCCTTGGCTTCGGACTTCCTTACGACATCGATCCTCTCCAACTGGGCGAGTCCGGCCTGGAGTTGGCTCCAGGCCTCCTCGGGAGAGAGCTTGCGCGAGACGGCGGCCACGTAGGCCTGACGGAGCTGCTCCTCGGTCTTGCCGTCACAGAGCTCGAAGATGAGCCACGCATTCAAGTTGAGCCAGTGCAGCCGGGGGCGCGAGGGCGTGAACACCAGCAGATAGCCATGCTCCTTCAGTGGGCGGAGCCTGAGGTCCGGCGTCTTCGTGTAGCGCCATTGCGAGGACATGTGTCACCTCAAGCGTCCCAGTCGACGAAAGGAGCCAGGCACTGCTGCAGCCAGCGCGTCAGCTGGAGGCCCTCGGGCGTGAGCCGCGAGGCCCAGGTGGTGCGCAGGTGCTTGCCGAGAAAGCGCGTGCGCTCCACCGAGAGCCCATACGGCACGCTCCCGTTGTTGCGCGACACCGACATGGCATGGCGGTTGTCCGTGTAGCTGCCCGGCTCGCCGAACTCCCGGAGCAACCCGGCGTCGGCCTGGTCGACCGCGGCCCGGTACAGCTCGATGTGCGCGTAGACGTGGAACGCGAAGATGGCGCGAACCATCGGCCAGGGAATGTCGCGCCAGGGAATCTCCAACGGCGCGCTGTGGGGCTCCACGAGCGTGTGGGCGCGGACGACGTCGAAGAGCTTGAGGTGCAGCCCCTCGTGCAAGAGGTGTCCGGCGGCGTCCCAGGGGTTGCGCAACTGCTCCGGCGACATGAAGACGGTCGAGGGAATGCCATCTCCCCCCGAGGCGGACATCATCTTCCCGCCCTCGACTTCCACCTCCAGGAGGCAGATGGAGCGGATGTGTCCGAGCGCGCTCGAACCGACCTCGGGCAGCACCCGCGCCAGCAGGGTGCAGGCGCGATCGAGCCGCGCCACCTGCTCCGGCTCCGGTTGGATGATGCGCCCGGGGCGGCTTCCCCGGCTGGAGAAGGCCCTGTCGAATCCCTCCCGGAGCTCGCGCAGGACGGGGTCCTCGGCGTGGTCGAAGCTCCACACCCAGGTGTCCTGGCGCGGCCCGACCCGGAAGCGCCGGCTCATTCGCGCCTCACAGGGCCCGTCGACGTCCGTGCGCTTCAGGGCCTCGGCCGCCAGCGAGAGGATCTCTTCCAGCTCCGCCTGGGGCGCCACCAGCGCGCCCTGCTCGAGCTTCTTGAAGGCCGCCTCCATCACCTTGCGCACGAGCGGATCCCGATACAGCCGCCGGGCTCGTGCATCCCCTCCCTCCGTGAGGGAGGGCAGCAGCGCGGCGACCGCCGGCAGCCGCTCGGCGAACAACTCCAGACCGAACTTGTAGCGCTCCAGCACCAGCGCGTGAATCCGCTTGGAGTCGCCAAACACCGGGTGACGCGTCAGCTCCCGGTCGGCGGCTCGAATCGCTTCCAGGAGGGACGCCTCCTGTTGTCCCTGGCTCCGGAGGCTCTCGCTCAACGCCATGGGTGACTTCTCCTCCACCAGCCGAGACGACGAGGAAGAAGCCACTCTGGCATGAATCACCGCGCAATCACAGATATCCCCGGTTGTTTTGATTTGCTTGAATAAATCCAAGCAGTGCTCCCCTCAAGGGGGAGGGGCGTTCCCGCCATCCTCCAGCAGGGGGGGAGGTTCCATGGACATGAAGTTCGCGATGTCCGCGAGCGCCTCGTCCTCCAGGGAGTGGTGGGTCTCCACGTAGCAGCTCGCGCGCTTCTCCAGGAAGGACCTGGTCCAGGGAATGTGGGGCTCGTAGGGCGCGAGGGCCTCGACGCACCGTTGGGAAAACCCGAGGACCGAGGCCAGTACCAGGCGCGTCCACTTGCGGCCGTCCTCCCCCCGGTTGTTGGAGAAGGGCCGGGCGAGCGCGTTCCACAACCGCTCTCCCAGGGCGGCGTCCTTCCGGGCGATGGTCTCGCTCAGGGCCATGGCCTGTTCGAGCAGTTTGTTGCTGCCCCAGGGCACCTGGTGAAGCATGGCGAAGGCGCTCTCGAGTGACTGCGTGGCCTCGGCATGGCGGTCCTTGCTCACCAACCACTGGGCGCGCAGGGACCTGGCATCGAAGGGAAGCGAGACTTCCAGCTGCTCCAGCAGGGGCAGGGCGGCTTCATCGCCTTGCCGGACCAGGAGCTCGCCCACCAGCCGCAACTCCGTGATGTCCCGGGGCTGCGCCTGCGTCCGCTGCCACAGCTTCAACGCCTCGGATGGTTGCTGGCGGTTATAGGCGGCATACACGGCGCGGTGGGCCTGGAGCTTGCTGGCGTTCAGGTCGGGCCGGCGGGGCGGGTCCCACTGCGCGGGCAGCCGGAGCTCCTCGACGCGCTGCCAGTCCACCGTCCCTCGCGCCACCTCCGGCCGGTCCGCGCCCAGCTCGACGCCGAGCTGGCGCAACAGCTCGGGTGCGAAGCCCGTGTGGGAGCGGCCCACGCTGCGGGCGAAGGCGAACTCCACGTAGGACAGATCATCCGTGTTGATCAACGCCTCCTGCCCCTTGGACAGGCGCAGGGCCAGTGCCGGGCCCGCGATGAAGTGGGACAGGACGCCTTCCAGCTCCGTGGTCTCCCACGTCGCGGCCAGGGCCCGGCGGTAGGGCTCCTGGGCCACTCGGGCCCGCATGCGCTCCAGGTCATGGCGCCACGGCTCCGCGGTGGCCATCAGGATGAGGTCTCCGGCCTGCGTCTTCCAGGACTCCACGGCGCCGAACTCGGAGGTGAGGGTGGCGTAGATGCTGCGCACCGTGCGCGCGTCCACCTCGTAGGCCTGCACCCACTGCAGGAAGATGCCTCCGGGCGCCAGCCGCCGCCGCACCCCCTGGTAGAACTCGCGCGAGAAGAGGCTGGCGATGCCGGCCCGGTAGGGGTTGGAGGGCTCGGAGAAGATGATGTCGTAGGACTCGTGGGAGGCGAGCAGCACCTCGCGCGCATCATCGAAGATGATGTTCACCTTGGGGTTGTCCAGCACGCGCTCGTTGACGTCCGCGCACTGGCGCGCCATCTCCAGGATGGCCGGTTCGATCTCCACCGTGTCCACGCGCTCCATCTCCGGCACCGAGCCCAGCCAGCCCGAGGTGCTGCCGGTGCCCAGTCCGATGACGAGGGCGTGGCGCGGATTCGGATGGGCGAGGGCCCCGATGAGTCCACCCATCACCTGGGTGCTCGCATCGCCCACGCTGTTGCCATCCGACTTGCCATTGACGTGGAAGGACAGGCCGTCCGTGCCGAGGATGCCCACGCTGCTCTCCACGCCATCCGCTTCCCACAGCAAGGAGCCGCGCAGCCGCGATGCGGAATCGCGCATCTCCTGGGTGGAGGTCGTGTCCACCCGACTGCGTCCGGCGCCAATGCCGCCATGCCGCCAGACGGCGGAGGGCCCCTCGGCCGAGAGCAGGACGACGGTGAGCGCGGCCGCGAGCAGCGAGGGGAGCAGCCGCGAGGGCGGCGCCTGCTCCCAGCGCAGGGCCATTGCCGCCGCCACCAGGCCGAGCACCACCAGCACCCCGCCCACCGTCCGCCACACGCCCGGGGCCGTCAGCAGGGGCAGCAGACCGAAGCCGCCGGCCAGCGAGCCCACGATGGAGCCCACGGTGTTCCACGCGTAGGCCAGGCCCACCTGCCGGCCCACCTGCTCGCCGCCCCGACCCAGCAGCGCCAGCAGCAAGGGGAACTGCACGCCCGAGACGAAGGCGGCGGGAAACACCACCAGCGCGGCCAGGAGGGTCCAGCTCAACACCAGTCCGCTGAAGCCGAAGACGGACAGGGACCGCGTCAGCGTCGCGAGCACCGCCACCTTGTCTCCCAGGGCCAGCGGCATGGCGAGCAGCAGCGCCTCCAGGATGCACGTCAGGGCGAAGCCTCGCAGGGTGGCCGGACGCGTCCGCCCCCAGGCCGCGTACGCCGCGCCCCCCAGGCCAATGCCCGCCAGCGCCACCATCAGGATGAGGCCGAAGGTGAAGGTGGAGCCGCCCAGCAGGGGGCTCGTCATCCGGTACCACACCATCTCCATGAGGAAGAAGGCGAAGCCCACCAGGGCCGCCGCCGTGAGGACGAAGGCGCGTGGGGGCAGGGGGAGCGCCCGGGCCTCCTCGGGGACGGGGGCGGCATGCGCCTGTTCCGTCTCGGACTCGGGCAGACTCCGCGCCACCGAGCGCGCCACGAGCGCGACCAGCACGTTGACCAGGGTGGCCAGCCACAGCGTCGTGCGGGTGCCGAACACCTCGAAGAGCAGGAAGGTGGACGCGGTGGCGCCCGCCACGGCGCCCAGCGTGTTGACGCCGTAGAGCACCGCGAGTGCCCGGCGCCGCACGTCCTCGGGTGTCTCCGCGGCGCGCGCGGCCGCGGGCAGGGTGCCGCCCATGAGCAGCGTGGGCACCGCGAGCACCAGCGTCGAGAGCAGCAGCCGGATCAGGGTGCCCACGCCCAGGCCCAGTGACACCGTACCGCCCAGGGTCACGTAGAGGGTGCGCGCCAGCACCACGAGCAGCGGTGTCACCGCCGCGCTCAGGGAGATGAGCAGCTCCAGGTCGGCGTAGAAGGCCAGCGGACGCTTGTGCCGGTCCACGCGCGCCCCGAGCAGGGCGCCTCCCAGGCCCAGACCGCCCATGAAGATGGCCAGCACCGCGGCCGACGCCGCCGTGGATGCTCCGAAGATGAGGCGCAACTCCCGCTGCCATGCCGTCTGGTACACGAGGGCACAAAATCCCGAGCCAAACAGCAGGGGAGCAATCTTCCAGACACGTGCGTTCATCGGATCCTGTTCAGGGGGCGGAGCGGGCCCGGACGTGTCCGATTGAATCAGCCGGGTTGCGTCCTGACAAAGGACTTCGTCACGGGCCGGAGCCGGTGCTCACCGCCGTGCCCTCGGAGTCGCTGAACGGGGTGCCGGGCGAGCGCCTCATTCGGGGCTCGCTCCCCCGCTCTGCTCGCGGGGTTGACCACACGGCGAACTCATTTCGAGGCGTTGCTAGATCTGCTCTTCGTTGCTCCTCCACCGGGTGGGCCTCGAGCAGACAAGGGCTGACACCTGCCGGGAAGGGTGATGAGGTCGGAGTCAACGCCATGACGCCTCCCGCCCCCCTGCTCGCCTCCATCTATGGCCTGTATCTGCTCGCGGTCATCACGCCCGGGCCGAACACGTTCATCGTCACGCGCCTGGCGCTGTCCGCCTCGCGCCGGCACGCGGCCAGGGCCGTGCTGGGGATTGCCCTGGGCAATACGGTGTGGCTCTGCTTCGTCCTGGGGGGCGTCGCCGTGCTCCTGCAGCGGTTGCCGGGAGGGATGCGCGCCGTGCGCTACGTGGGGGGGCTGTACCTGCTCTACATGGGCGTGCGGGGATGGCTCGCCGCACGGGCGGCCTCACGTGCTTCCGCGGCGGAGCCGGTCGTGGCTCCGGAGAAGGCGCTGGTGGAGCGGGCGCTGGCGGGGGAGGAAGCCCGGCCGTTTCGCAGCGGGCTGTTCTCCAGTCTGTCCAATCCGAACACCCTGCCGTTCTACCTGAGCCTCTTCGCTCCCACGGTGGTGCAGGGCATTGCTCCGTGGGTGCGCGTGGCGGCGGGCGCGGGCGTCGTGACGATCGCCATGGCGTGGTACGGGACGCTGGCCTGGGGCCTGTCCACCGGGCATGTCCGGCGGGCCTACTCCCGGCGCGAGCCGCTCATCCGCCGGGTGCTCGCGCTGGTGCTGGTGGCCTATGGCATTCGGCTGCTGGTGACGGGGTAGGGACGTGGCCGAAGCGTGATCAGTCGGGCGAACTCGTCGCGAGGGGGCCGAAGCCCCGGAGGGGCAGGGTGGGCGCGCGGTGCAGCCAGTTGTCCTCGGGGTAGCGCGCGGTGCCGTCGATGAGGTGGAGCGAGTAGGCGTGGCGGCTCTTGGGCGAGGTGTTGGCGCCGCTCTTGTGCGGCAGCAGCCCGTGGAGCACCACGAGCGTGCCCTTCTCCACCTCCAGGGGCACCATGCCCTCCTCGGGCAGGGGCGTGGCATCCACCACCTGGAAGGCCGTGCCGCCTCCCTCGGCGCGCACGAAGCGCTTCTTCAAGCCCAGCGTGTGCCCACCCGGTAGCGCCCACAGACAGCCATTCTCCAGCGTGGCGTCCTCCAGGGCGAACCAGAAGCCCAGACAGGTGGTGGGCTCCGTGTACAGGAACGTCGAGTCCTGGTGGCTGTTCACCTCCCCGCCGATGAAGGGCTGCTTGAAGATGTACATGGACTGGAGCAGCAGCGCCTGCTTCAGGCCCAGCTCCGAGGCCAGGGCCGCCAGCTCCGGCGTGCGCGAGAACCGCTCGAAGACGGGGTCCAGGTCGTGCATCGCGTGGCCGATCTTGTTGATGGACAGCGTCTTGTCCTGGCGCAGCGAGCCGTCCGGGCGGAAGGCGTTCTCCTCGAAGAAGAAGCGGATCTGATCTCCCGAGGAGAGGAAATACTCGTCCGAGGTGCGGCTCTGCTCGTGCGTGGTGAAGATGGAGACGGTCTCTGGCTGGAAGTCCGCCACGAGCGCTTCCGCCCGGGCCTTCAAGGCCTCGCAAGCGTGCGCCGGGACGAACCCGGGCAGTACGAGGAAGCCCTGTCGCGCGAAGTCTCTGGCTCGGCTCATGTCCACTCCTCCGAAGTGACCGTACCACGAGGAGCCTGAAATCAATGTCAGGCGCGCCGCGGGGGTCAGGAACCCAGCGGTAGCGAGAAGAAGAACGTGGTGCCCTGGCCCACCGTGCTCTCGACCCAGATCTCCCCTCCGTGGGATTCGATGATCGCCTTGGAGATCGCCAGGCCCAGTCCAAAGCTCTCTCGAGCCCGGCGGGCCGCCTGCCAATACCGGTCGAAGATATGGCTCAAGTCCTCTTCGGAGATACCGGGGCCCGTGTCGCTGACACTGAAGACGGCCCGGTCCACTTCGAGCCGGATCTGAATCATGACGGAGCCGCCCTCGGCCGTGAACTTGATCGCATTGCCGATCAGGTTCGAGAAGACCTGTACGATCCGCTCGCGATCACACTGGACTCTCAGGTGCGAGTGCTCTCCCTCCCTGACGAGTCGGATGCCCTTCTCGGCCGCATTGGATTGCAACGCCTCGAGGACCTCGGTCACCAGCTCGTCGGCGTCGTGCTCCGCGACCTCGATCCTGAGTTGTCCCGCCTCGATGCTGGAGAAATCGAGCAGGTCGCGGATCAGGTGGATCATCCGGACGGACGCACGCCGGATCTTCCCAGCGGTCCTGATCGTCATCGCCTGCTGCTCGCTCCCGTTGGACTCCGAGAGGAGCTGATCGGCCCCCATCTGGATCATGCTCATCGGGCTGCGGAGATCATGCGACACGATGGCGAGGATCTCCTCGCGCATGCGGATGGCTGTCTGGGCCTGCTCGTACAGCCGGGCGTTGTCGATGGCGAGCGCGGCGCGGCGGGCCAGCTCCTCGGCCAGGAGCAGGTCATCCGAGACGTAGTGCCTGCCGGGCTCGGCCAGGAACAGCATCGCGCCAAACGTCTTGCCGCGAGCCGTCAGCGGCACGCACATGTACGACTGAGATCCAATGCCGCGCAGGAGGTTGGGCTCCGCGATCCCGAGCGCCTCACCGAGCCCGCTCACATCGGAGAGACCCGAGCGCAGTTCGGGTTGCCCGGTTTGCACCACGTGTGCGACTCCGTGCCCCATCCTCGGTTGGCTGGGCATGCTCCGCACGGCTTCGTGGATGATTCGCTCCTGGTCTGGGTGCACATGTGCCACCGCGACGGGCTGGATGCTCTGCCCCTCGATCATCTCGACGATGCAGGCCTGGGCCACGGCTCGCGTCGCCAGTCGGACGACCCGATCCAGGGTGGTGCGATAGTCGAGTGACCCGGCGAGCACCGTGCCGACATCGGCCAGGAAGGTCATGGCCCGCTCGGTCCGCATGCGCTCCGTCAGATCCCGGGTGACGTTGGAGAAACCACGCAGGTGTCCATGCCTGTCCATCACCGCGCCGAGGATCACGTTCGCCCAGAACGTGGCGCCCCCCTTTCGCACGAGCCAGCCCTCGTATTCGGCGCGTCCCCGCGCCACCGCTTCCTGGATGAGCCGCTCGGGGGTCCCGTTCTCCACTTGCTCGGGAGGGAAGAACCGGGAGAGCGGCGCCCCCATGGCTTCCTCCACCCTGTATCCCTGGATCCGTTCGGCCCCTGGGCTCCAGCTCGCGACCTGCCCATCCGGTGACACCATGAAGACGCCGTAGTCCTGGACGCTGTCGACCAGCAGCCGGAGCCGTTCTTCACTCTCGCGCAGCGCGTCCTCGACCTTCTTGCGCTCCGACAGATCCCTCGCGACGTTGCTCACCCCCCGAATACGGCCGTGCTCATCTTCCACCACGCTCAAGGTGACGATCGCCCAGAACCGATTGCCGTCCTTTCGGACCAACCAGCCTTCATAGGTCGCGGTGCCCTTCAGGAGCGCGTCCTGGAAGAGACGCTGAGGGGTGTCCTTCGCGAGCTCCTCGGGAGGAAAGAAGCGGGAGATGCTCGAGCCGACGATCTCCTGGGCCCGGTAACCCTTGAGCCGCTGCGCCCCCTGATTCCAGCTCTCGATGGCCCCGTCCAGGGACAGCATGAACACGCCGTAATCCTGAACGCTCCCCACGAGCAGCCGGAAGTACTCCTCGCTCCGCCGAAGCTCCTCCTCCGTCTGCTTTCGCCGGGTGACATCCCTCGCGAGCATGGAGAAGCCCCGGAGGCGGCCGCCTTCATCCTCCACCGCGCTGACCGTGACGAGTCCCCAGAAGCTCTCCCCTCCCTTGCGGACGAGCCACCCCTCGTAGTCCGCCTTTCCCTCCCGCGAGGCACTCTCCAGGAGGCGCCTGGAAAGGCCTCCCTCCGCCTCGTCGCGGGGAAAGAGCCCCGACATGGGGGAACCGATGATCTCGTGGGACCGATAACCCTCGAGCCGTTGGGCGCCACGGTTCCAGGTCTCGATCGCTCCGTCGGGCGACAGCATGAACACGCCGTAGTCCTGACTCTCGACGAGCAGCCGGAAGTGTTCCTCGCTTTCTCTCAGCGCCTGCTCGGCCCGTTTGCGCGGGGTGAGGTCCCTCGCCACATTGGAGAAGCCACGGAGGCGTCCTCGCTCGTCGGTGACGGCGCTCAGGATGACATTCCCCCAGAACAGCCCGCCGCCCTTGCGGACCAACCACCCCTCGTATTCCGCCTTCCGCTCCAACTCCGCCTGCTCGAGGAGTCGCTGGGGCGTTCCCTTCTCGAGCTCGTTGGCCGGGAAGAATTGGGTGAGCGGCGCGCCGAGGACCTCGTCGGCCCGGTACCCCTTGAGCCGCTGCGCACCGGGAGTCCAACTGGCCACCTTTCCTTCGAGCGACAGCATGAACACGCCGTAGTCGCGGAGGTTCTCGAGGAGCAGTTGGGAATGCGCTTCGGCATCACGGCGGGCGTGCTCGGTCTGCTTGCCCTGGGTGATGTCGACCGTCAACCCGGTGAGCAGGAGCGCGCCATTCGAGCGGCTGCTACGCTGAACGGAGGTATGGACCCAGAGGGTCGAGCCATCGCTCTTGAACATCCGGTGCTCACACGCCTGGATGCTGCCGCTGGCGGCCGCTTCGTACAGCGTCTCCAGGACGCGGCCCCAGTCCTCGGGGTGGACGTGCTTCTTGAGGAAACCGTCTTCGGCCCGCCATTGCCCGACGGGGTAGCCCAGCATCGCGGCCGCGGACTCGCTGACGAACGAGAAATGGATGGCCGCGGCGTCCGCCTCCCAGATGAGCCCTCCAGGCAGGTTCTGCACCAGCTCGTCCGGTCGAGCCGCCGTCGAGTCCTCGTCAGTCTCCGCGTTCCCCATCGATCACCTCCAAGCGCCGCGTGGGCTCGTCTGGGGGCATACGAGCTCGGCGAGTGCTGGCCCGGGTCTGACGGGCCCGTGTGGGTGATGAATCCCCTCGAGGCCTCCAAGAGAGATGGGTGAGGGGGGAGCGGATCCGCAAGGGCTGGACTGTCGCGGCTCCATGGGACAGGAGCGGCTCAGGGTTGCTCGTTTGGTGTCGCGGGGCAATGCCTCGGCGCCCGTGGTGGCTGGGCATGCGCACGCTCGCTCCTATGTGGCCGATGGCGCCGCGACGCTCCAGGTTCGAGGGAACAGGAGGACTCCTCATGGCGCCACTTCCACAGTCCAACGGCCCTCAGTCCCCCGAGGAGCGGGATCGCCGCGCCGCGGAGTCTCCTCCCGGCTCGAGTGAGCGCGCGGACTCGGACGTCACCGGTTGGAGCGTCGAGCGCGACGAGCCCCCCGCGCTGCGCCAGGACCGCTTCCAACGCGCCGCCCAGATGGGCATGGCCGATCCCCGCACCGACGCGCTTCCCTCCGGGGATGCGAGCGCGAGAGTGTCGGGCGGGCCCTATGGCTGGGATGATCGCGCGCTCGGTGACGCCGTCGGACTGGGGGGGGGACCCCGCATGGGCGATCAGGATTGGGACACGTCCCAGGGGTTATGGCACCCGGCCCGTGAGTATCGCCCGTGGGATCGCCTCGGTGCTGGCGAGCCACCGAGCGTTCCCTCCGAGCTGTCTTCTCCGACGGGCCACCGCCGGCCCAGAGAGGCGCTGACGGCGCGTGAGGTGATGACTCGCCAAGCGCGCACCGTGAAGCCCGGCAGCGGACTGCGCGAGGTGGCGTGGCGGATGAAGGAGGACCGTGGCCCCGTCCCGGTGGTGGACGAGCACGGACGGCTGCGCGGGATCATCACGGAGCGAGACCTGATCGCCCGGGTCCTGGCCGAGGGGCGTGCGCCCGAAAGCCTCCACGCCCAGGATGTGATGACGGACGAGATGGAAACCGTGCGACCACACGAGACCCTGCCCGCCGTCATCATGCTCATGGGCCGCCATCGGCTGCGCCGCGTGCCGGTGGTGGAACGCGACGGCCAGTTCGTGGGAATCGTCTCGATGGCGAACCTCGCCACGCGCGCCGAGCATGACGAGGAACTGCGGGAGGCCCTGCACCTCATCACGGAGCGGGGTTCCTTCTGGCGCCACCTGGACTGAGCCTTCCGCTTGCTCGCGCACCACGAGGTCCCGCCCCACGAGTCGTTTGACACCTTCGCGGAGCCGCGCACATCGACAACGCCTTCAGGATTTCCCGGCGCGAGAGCCGTCCATTGTTACGCAGTGACATGACGTTTCCTTAGAAGAAGACGGATTCGGCGGAGGAGAGGACGGTGAAGCAGGCCAGGGTCATCCAGTCGCGGCCCGGTGTCTGGCTGCCCATGGACTCCATCCGGGTGGACAGTTGCGACAACGTGTCCACCTCGGTGGGCGTGGGGTTTCGCAACAGGGCGCGCTGGTAGAGCGAGGTGATGGCGTCGCGGACCGGCGCGCCTTCCCGGTGGGCCAGACGCCCCTGCGCGTCGAGTTCGAGGCGCTTGAAGAGGAGCGCCTCCCCAGGAGTCGTGACGTCGAGTGAGACGCGCCGGGCGCAGGCCGCCAGAGCCATACGGTCGATGACGTTGGGCGTCGTCGCGCCCGTGGTCTTCAGCGGCTCGTAGACAACCAACACTCCCTGGTGGGGCGCCGCTTAATCGACACGAGTGCGCGAGTGTCGAAGAAGTCCGCCCGGGGGCCCGTCACCGCCTGTTGTTCATCATGGCGGTGAGAGTCCCCAGCCACCGTGCCATCTCCTCGGGTGGATGGAGGGCGCGTCGATCCAACCACCACTCGAGCACCCCCATGTAGGCCGAGGCCATGAAGCGGTTCATGACGGGGACGGGCACCCCGTGGAACCGGGCGGAGACACCGGGTCGCCCCATGTCGAGGTTCATGAGCTGCTCGAGGAGCTTGCGCAACTGCATGGAGAAGGCGCGCATGCCGCTTCGGCCAAGCATGAGGTGATACAGCTCGGGGTGCTCGGCCGCGTGCTGGAACCACTCCACCAGGGTTCGATGGAGGCGATCGGGCGAGTCACCCATCTGATGACTCCTCCGCGAGAGCTCGAGGATCATGTCCCGCATGACGTGCGTGAGCAGCTCGTCCTTGTCGCGGTAGTGCAGGTAGAAGGTGCTGCGGTTGAGCTGGGCGCGCTCGGTGATGTCCTGGACGCTGATGGAGTCGAAGCCCCGCTCCCGCATCAACCCGAGGAGCGCATCGCGAAGCATGGCGCGGCTGCGGTGGGCACGCGGATCCTCGGGGGCGGGCTCCGCTGTCTTGCGCGTGCCAGGACCGCCTCGCGTCTGTTTTTTCAGTGGTTTGGGCATGGGGCAGGGCCTCGATGCCGCCTGTCTAGTCTCGCCCCACCAGGCAGGCAACCCCGTTGGGTCTCCTGGTTGCTTACCGGCTGCGCGCGTCCCCTGTGGGCGGACTTCTTCGACATCTGCGCGCTCGTGTCGAGGAAGTGGCACCCCGTCGAGGCTCGTGGGTTGTGCTCTGCTTGCCGCGATGGCACATCCATCGTCGTGGTCGTCGATGAAACGGCGAGACAGGATTTCCAGGGAGCAAGGTGATGCTGACCGAAGCACGAAAAGACGAATTGGCGCGCATCCTTCGCCCGGTGGCTCCGCCGCGCGAGCTGGACAACGTCTATTCGCAGGATCAGCTGCGGCGTCTGCTGGGAGTGGTGCGGAGCAGCGGGCCGCACAAGCTCATCATCGCGCAGCATTTCGCCTCTGCCGAGGAGCTCATCGCCACCTCCGCGGGTGGGGTTCCGGAGGGCGTGACTCCGACGCTCGACATGTTCCTGTCGCCCACGTTCCGCAACTTCTACGGGAACTCTTCGACCTGTCTCTTCCCCGAGATCAACGACTGCTTCTATAACGACAGGTTCCTGGAGCTGGCGAAGAGCTACTGGGGGGCCAGATACGCCAGGCCCCAGATGATGCTCTTCAATGTGAACGGCCCGTGCGGCAATACGGACCCCGGACACCTGGACTCGCCGAGCTTCCGTGGCGTCCGCTATGAGAATTCGCCGACCTGGCTATGCAGCGTCATGGGGAAGTCGGGGCTGTTCCGCGACCATCTCATCAAGATGGCCCAGGTCATCACCTGGTTCTCGTATGACCCTCGGAGCGGATTCACCTATTGGCCCGACGGGCCCCGCGCGGCACCCAAGCGCCTGAATCCGCCCATCTACAATCGTGGCGTTCTCGTCCAGAACGAGATGATGGTCCATCGCGGTGAGGCGAATGGGCCTGTCGAGCAGCAATCCCCGGCGGGGCTGGACTTCTCCAGTGTGTTCGCTGGCGACCCCAGCAGTGGCGATCACTGGATTGTCAAAACCGGTGACGCGGTGATCGCGCGCTATCATACGGACGAGCTGCGCTTCCTGGTTCACTGGTCGGCCGAGGTGTTCGAGGACTTCGCGGAGCTGAAGAAGAACATGGACCATACCGCGGATCTCACCTTTGATCAGGTCTTCGACACCCTGATCAAGGACGTGCGCTCCAAGGGCATCCACGTCGAGACGCCCACGGATCCACTGCATGATCCCGTGTTCATTCGCACCATCAACTCGGCCTACGACATCGGGCGCCCAACGTCCTATCCGCCAGAGGCGCCGGTGTCGCGGTTTCGTACCGCGGCCTGAGTGCATCGAACAGGAGAGAGTCTTGTCAGGTACATCGAACACGAAGTTCGGGTTCACGAAGCTCCTCGTCGACAACCTCGAGGCTTCAGCCAGCTTCTACGAATCCGTGTGTGGTCTGGTGGAGACCGGGCGTGTGGATGCCACCATCGCGGGCAGGAACATCCGTGAGATCCTGTTCGCGCCGGGTCACGAAGGGGGCGCTACTTTCGTCCTGCTCAAGTTCCTCGATGCTCCCAAGCCGGCCAACGACGAGGTCATCCTCGGGTTCACGACCGACGATGTCGATGCCTTCGTCGAGCGGGCGAAAGCCGCTGGCGGCGCGGTGGCTCAGCCCGCCTCTACCCTCGTCGAGCACGGAGTGAAGGTCGCCTTCGTGACCGACGTCGAAGGCCATTTGATCGAAGTCGCCCAACCGCTCTGAAGGGAACAGCAGTGGAACTGATTCCATACCTCACCCATGGCTCGACGTAGGGGGAGGGGGCCGCTCATCCAAGGGCTGGGGTGGTGGGCCGTCCTGGCCGGGACTCAGGCCTGGAGGGTGGCCAGACGGAGGAGCCATACCCGAGGACATGCCGGGTTGGCGTCCCGCTCACGGGCTCCATCTTTGACCTGTCTCGTATTCGACAGGAGGGTCTCATGCCCAAGGGTTCGTGGTGGTGGTCCGCCGGGGTGGCCGCGTTGCTACTCACGGCCGGTTGCAAGCAGCAGGGCCAGCAGCAGCAGGACGTCCGGGGAGATGCGCACACCCAGGTGGAGACGGCGCAGGAGCGCTCGGAGCAGGCGTTGAAGCAGGCCGAGGACGCACAGACGAGGGCCAGCGGCGAGCAGAAGGAAGTGACCGACGCGCGTCAGGACGTGCTCAAGGCCCAGCAGGACTTGCAGGAGGCGCAGGCCAAGGCCCAGAAGGAGAGCCAGGAGGCGCAGACCGCCCAGCAGCAGGCCAGCAACCAGGCCCAGCAGGCCCAGGCCGAGGTTCAGCAGTCCCAGCAGCAGGCCGCCGAGGCGCAGCGTCAGCAGCAGGAGCAGATGGCGCGCACCCAGCAGCAGACGGCCCAGCAACAGCCGTCGGGCCAGATGCAGCAGATGGTGACGGGCCGGGTGGTGAGCTCGAGCCCGGATGAGCTGTTGCTCAGCAGCGCGGGGGCTCCGGGGCAGCCGCAGATCCGCCTGCAGGTCAATGCGCAGACGCAGGTGGTGGTGGATGGGCGTCAGGGCTCCATCGCGGACATCGCCGAGGGCAGCCAGGTGCGCGCCTCGTACCAGGACCAGGGCGGTGAGCCGACGGCGCTGCGCGTGGACGTGACGAGCAGCGGCCAGGGCACCGGCGGCAGCCAGGACGTGCAGCCGCGGCAGTAACGGGAGCGACGCGGAGGAAGGATGGGCGCCTGGGGACAACTGCTCCCTGGCGCTCAACATCCCGCCTGCTGGGGTGGCCCCACAGGCCCGCCGCGGCGGCGACCCGATTTTCGCGGTCAGGTCCGAAAACGGCCAGACAGAGCGGGGCGGTCACGCTACGAAAGCCCCGTGATGAAGACGCTGGAGAACGAGACCTGCTACCGGGCCCTGACCGCGCGAGACCGGCGCTTCGATGGACTCTTCTTCGTCGGGGTGTCGACGACGGGCATCTACTGCCGGCCGGTGTGCACGGCGAGGACGCCCCGCCAGGAGCGCTGCGCCTTCTACCGCACGGCCGCCGAGGCGGAGCACGCGGGCTTCCGGGCCTGCCTGCTGTGCCGTCCCGAGCTGGCCCCGGGCAGCGCACCGGTGGACTCGGTCCCGAGGCTGGTGGCGGCCGCGGTGTCGCGCATCGAGGGGGGATTTCTCAACGAGTCGTCCCTGGATGAGCTGGCGGCGGAGCTGGGAGTCACCAGCCGTCACCTGCGCCGGGCGATGGAGACGGAGCTGGGCGTCTCGCCGGTCGAGCTGGCCCAGTCGCGGCGGCTCGCGCTGGCCAAGCAACTGCTCCACGACACCGCGCTCCCGCTGGCGGAGGTCGCGTTCGCCAGTGGTTTCCAGAGCGTCCGGCGCTTCAACGCGCTCTTCCAGGCGCGCTTCGGCAGGCCCCCTTCGGAGCTGCGGCGAGCCAGTGACGAGGCGGGGGGCTCGCGCTCCCTCGTGCTCCGGTTGGACTATCGCCCGCCGCTCGACTGGGAGCAGCTCCTGCTCTACCTGCGAGGTCGTGCCATTCCAGGGGTCGAGCACGTGGGGGCTTCCGAATACCGGCGCACGGTGCGCCTGGGGGGCAAGACGGGCTGGCTCGTGGTCCGGAAGGATCCGAAGCGCCCCGCGCTGCTGGCCGAGGTCTCGTTGTCACTGGCGGGGGTGTTGATGCAGGTGGCCACGCGGCTGCGGGCGCTCTTCGACCTCGACGCGCAGCCGGAGGTCATCTCGGAGTGCCTCGGACGCGACGCGCTCCTGGCCAGGTGCGTCCAGGCGCGCCCGGGGCTGCGAGTGCTGGGTGCTTTCGAGCCCTTCGAGCTCACGGTGCGCGCCATCCTCGGGCAGCAGGTCACCGTGCGCGCGGCGACCACGCTGAGCGGGAGGCTCGTCGCGCGCTTCGGCGAGCTCGTGGATGGCCCCCATGCGGAACTCTCCCGGCTGTTCCCGCCGCCGGAGACGCTGGCGGCGGCGTCGGAGGACGACGTGGCGGCGTTGGGACTCCCCGGGGCGCGGGCGAGGAGCCTGCTGGGGGTGGCGCGGGCGGTGGCGGAGGGCTCGGTGCGGCTGGACCGGCACGCGGAGGTGGACGCGACGATGGCGGCGCTGGAGGCGCTGCCGGGCATCGGCGCCTGGACGGCGCACTACGTCGCCATGAGGGCGCTGCGCTGGCCCGACGCGTTCCCCGCGAGCGATCTCGGGATTCGCAAGGCACTCGGAGGCGTGACGGCGAAGGAGGCCGGCGCGCGGGCCGAGGCCTGGCGGCCGTGGCGTTCATACGCGGCGATACACCTCTGGACTTCTCTCTCGGAAGGAGCAGGCGGATGAAGCTGTACACCACGACGCTGAAGAGCCCGGTGGGTCCCCTCCGGTTGTACGCCAACGCAGGGGCACTCACCGCCATCTACCTGGAGAACCACAAGCGGGCTCCCGTGCTCGTCGCGAGCGAGGAGGAGGCGCACCCGGTGCTGCGGGAGGCTCGATGCCAGCTGGAGGCGTACTTCGCGGGCGAGCGTGGGGCTTTCGAGCTTCCGCTCGAGCCGATCGGGACGCCCTTCCAGCAGACGGTGTGGAAGGCCCTCCGGGAGATTCCATTGGGCGTCACCTGGTCCTATGCGGGCCTCGCGCGCCACATCGGCCGGGAGGGGGCCTCGCGGGCGGTCGGGTCCGCGAACGCGAGGAATCCGCTCTCCATCGTCGTTCCCTGCCATCGGGTGGTGGGCACCAGCGGGGCGCTCACCGGGTACGCGGGGGGCGTGCCCACCAAGCAGTGGCTGCTCGAGCATGAGCAGCGGCTTCGTGGGGGCTGCATGCCTCACCCAGAGCGTCTCTTCTGAGCGCGGACGGGGCGAGCGGTCGCACGCACCGCCGTGTTCAGTGCCACGGCGGCGCGAATGAGCGCCTTCAACGCCTTTTCATCAATCTTGTCGCCCTCGTGGAAGTCGATGGCGCGCCTGGTGTTGCCTTCGAGGCTGGAGTTGAAGAGGCCTGAAGGGTCCTCCAACGAGGCGCCCTTGGCGAAGGTCATCTTCACGACAGCCTTGTGCGTCTCACCGGTGCAGATCATTCCGGCGTGCGACCACACCGGAACCCCTCTCCACTTCCACTCCTCGACCACTTCGGGGTCGGCCTGCTTGATGAGCGTTCGGATCCGAGCGAGCGTCTCGCCCCGCCAATCACCCAGCTCCTTGATTCTCGCATCGATCAGCTGAGAGGGAGAGTCTTCTCCTGTTCCTTTCTCCGAGCCGCTCTTCGTCTTCTTCAGGGTTGTTGTCCCTCGCCCGTCACTTCTCGCACTGGCCTCTCCCATTCGTTCGCCGGGCAATTGGCTGGCTTGCTTCACCCAAGCGGCGAGCTGAGCTTCGTCGAGCTGGTCGTCCTCATGGATGTCGAGGTAGCGCGTGTCCTTGCTCTTGGACTCGCCGGGGGGGACAGGACGCAGCGACATGCCGCGGAAGAAAGCCACCTTGACGTACTTCGTGAAGCAATGGACGCTGAGGAACCAGCCCTGGCCCTCGACTCCGTACAGCGGCGAGTTCCATTTGACTGCCTTGTGCACGCCGGGGACGGTGCGCGCGATGAGCGAGTCGAGGCGACGCCCGACATCGCGTTTCCAGCCCGGCATGGCCGCGATGTAGGCCTGCACGGGGGCGTCGCCGTAGGCCTTCCCGATCTGAGGGTTGCCGCCTGAGAGGAGGGCCGGTTTCGCGGCCTTGCGCGACTGTGACTTCGGTGCCGGCTTGCTCGGTCTGGCCGCCTTCGCGGCGACCCGCTTGGAGGCGGCCTTCTTGGCGACCTTCACCGACTTCTTGGACGTCTTGCCGACCATGGCGTTCACTCCATCCGATAGACTTGTAGGGCCGATGATACTTCTTCAGCAACGGTTTTCTAGCATCCTGCGAGAGGACAGCGGCGACCCCCCTTCAATTCAGCCCTTCTCCATCTTACGCTCGAACGTGAAGGTTGGTCCCGATGAAACCAGTTTCATTGGCACCCTTCCCGGGTAATCGCCATGGCCATCGCGCTGATGATCGACAATGTCGCAACGGAGCTGGGACGGGGCGATTTCGTCCACGCCTTCTTCTCGACCATCTCCGTGCGGCTGGAGCCGGAGGGCTGGGGCACGCGCTTTCCGGTGCTGATGCGCGAGCTCTACCAGGGCGAGCTGCCGAAGGCGCATGCCGCGCGCGCGCTGGAGGAACTGCGTACGGCGCGCAAAGAACTGCTCACCTTCTTGCCCACCGAGGTGGTGTGGGACATCGAAAACCAGAGCGCGAAGCCGCCCTGGGGCATGAACATCTCCTCCGACATCACCTCGCTGGCCAACTATTTCGTGACCAGCACCGGCCGCGACATGTTCGACACGATGATCGAGGATCTGGAGTTCCTGCGCGACCAGGGGAACGGCCCCGCGACGTTGACGCAGATCTGAGCGGGAAGGGTGTCAAACGGCTCGTAGGGCGGGAGTTGTTGGAACGATTCTTTTGACACCTTCTAGAGGGAAGGCTGTTGCTGCGTCCCAGCGCGGAAGTGAACGAGGTGGTGGGAGGCGTGCTGGCGTCGTCGAAGCGCCAGAGGTGGTCGACGAGCCGCTCGACATTCTCGGGCGGGACCGCCTGGCGCACGATCACATAGCCCTTGCTGATCCGGTGCTGCCAGTCCTTGGGCGAGCGGTTCGGCTCACAACTCAAAATCATTGGCATTGAATTCGACCCGGGAGCAGTCCAACTCCCAGGGAAGCGTGTGACATCCTCGGAGGGAACTCCTTGACATCCTCGGAGAGGAATGCAGAAGAGTATCATCCTGTGTTGGTCAGCAATCGAATACGAACCAACATACATGATTGCGCAGCCGCTGGTCGTCAAGCACAAGCTCCCGGATTTCGTCTGGAAGCTGCTTGCGCTGCCATTGGCATTCCTGGCGGCCGGCTCGTTCACGCTCAGCTTCAGGAGCCGCGGCTTGCACGGCCCTGATCGCATAGGCCGCCGCGCCCAACTCATGCGCTGCCACGTGAGCCACTGCTACAGCCTGCCCAGCCGCGTAGGCCGCGAGCTTTGCCGCGCCGGACAGCCCTCTGGCGGCGGCATTGGCAACAAAAGCAGCCTTGTGCGCTTGGCGCATTGTAATCTCGCCTCGTGTCCAGGCGTGAGCCAGCTCGATTGCCTGGCGCGGCCGCTCATCTTCGGGCCGTGCTTCTTCAAAAAAATGCAGGACATGCTCCGCGCATGTGGCAGCCCATATTGCAAGAAGGTGGTGATTTGCATCACTCAAGGTGCCGCCACGACGAACGGTAATAAATCTGGGATCGCGAGGTTCAGTGAAAATAGGCATACACAATGATTGTACTGCGAAGACAAGTTGGCTGAAAGCCACAAGGGATTCGAACCCATGCTCCCCCCCAGCCGGGGCCGAGGCCGGGGGAGGAGCGCCAGGCGCTGGTCGCGACGGTGGCGGAGCCGAAGAAGGTGAGGAGGCAGCGAGTAGACTGGGCGGGGCTGCTACGCCGCACTTTTGCATCGGGCCACTTGGGCCGGTGTGTGCCCAATGGGGCTGCTCCGCCTCTACACCGCTCAGCGAGGTGCTCTTCGTGCGGCGTGGTTTTTTCGGCTCCGCGTGAGACGCGCGCCACGTTTCTCCGTCCTTACGGGGCAGTGCCCGTTGTGCCAACCCTGGTAATCCCCCCTTTCCCCCCTGAGTCGGATGAAAAAGCTATTTTTCTCCCTTGTGGTGTTGACACTGGCCACGACCAGCGCATCGGCGGCGGGTCGCATGAACCCGTCGGACCTTCGCCGTGTCGAGAAGGCGCGTGAGCGCATCATCCCGGTCGTCGAGAAGGAGTTCGGACCCAAGGCACGGTTCGTGCAGATTTTCGGTCACGGTCGCAACATGATGGTGGGTGTCATCGCCGAGATCCCGGAGCAGCCGCTGGCGACGGACGACGTGCCGCTGCTGGCCATCGCCCAGTACGACGAGCCGACCGGCACGGTGCGCGTGGTGGACCGCGAGTTCAAGTACCGGGAGGCGCGTTCGGTGGGGCAGAACGTGGCGCTGCTGGATGGGCAGGGCAACCTGCGCCTGCGCGAGCCCAACGGCCGCGAGCGGCTGCTGGCCCAGAAGGTGGGTGGAGATCTGTTCCCGACGGCGAAGGGTGACGCCCTGGTGGCCACGCTGGTGGGGGACGGCGAGGGACACGAGACGTCCGTGGGCCTCATCGACATGAAAGGCCGCGTGAAGGTGCTGGCGGATGGGCCTGGAATCGACGCGACGCCCACCATCTCTCCGGATGGCAAGACGGTGGTCTTCGTGTCGGGCCGTACCAGCGTGGCCTCGTTCTTCGTCACGACGGTGGAGGGCGCGCAGCCCAAGCAACTCACCAACGTCGGGCTGGAGAACTGGTCGCTGTTCGGGGGCGCGCCGGCGAGCTTCGTCCCCCCGCCCGTCTCGAGTCACCACATGGAGTGGGAGAACGAGGACGTGCTTCGCTACAACGCGGGTGGCGGCGAGTTCTGGAAGCTCAACGTGCGCACGGGCCAGGCGGCTCCGGATCTGGGAGGTGAGAAGTGATGAACACGATGAAGAAGCTCGCCACGACGCTGCTCTTCGCGCTGCTGGCCCTCCCGGCGGTGTCCTCGGCTCAGACGGTGAGGTTCCGCTTCCCCATGTCGCAGCTCGCCGACCAGTGCGGCAACGGTGGCTGCACGGTGAGCGCGTACAAGGATTACGGTGGCAGGGACTACGCGTGTGGTGGCGTGCGCTACGCGGGCCACACGGGCACGGACTACGCCCTGGTCGGCGGGTTCAGCAAAATGGACTACGGCGTGTGGGTCATGAACGCCGCCAGTGGCGTCATCGAGTCCTCGGTGGATGGCTACTTCGACCGGTGCAACTACTGGGACCAGGCCAACCCGTACGCCGCCTGCGGACTGTATACGGCCAACTACATCATCATGCGGCACGCGGATGGCACCAAGACCAAGTACTGGCATCTGATGAAGTACACGCAGCAGTTCGCCAGGAACGCCTCCATCGGCTGCTCCTATTGGATAGCGCGGGCGGGCTCGTCCGGTGCCTCCACGGGGCCGCACCTCCACTTCGAGTACTGGGTTCCCAACTACGGCACGGATGACCCGTACGGCGGGTCGTGTGGGACGCCCTACTCGATGTGGACCTCGCAGGGCGCGTACCGGGGTCTGCCAGGAATCGCCTGTCAGTAACGGGGAGGCGTTACCGGGGAAGGTGTCAAAGGGCTCGTAGCCTACGAATCGTCTGACTCCCTTCCCGGGACTCCCTTCCCGAGGGAGAACCCGGCCTTTGCCGCGACGGTGGAGGAGCCGAGAAGGAGCGCCCCCTCAGCGCGCCGGCTTGGGGACGTGCTGATCAATCAGGATGGGATTGCCATCGGGATCGATGAGCATGAGGCTCGCGGGGCCAGTGGAGGATTCGTCGGCGGCGGAGGTGAGGGTGAGGCCGCGGGCCTGGAGGGTCCGCTGGAGCTCGCGGACGTCGTCGAAGTCGGCGAGTGGATTGGCATTGCGGTCCCAGCCCGGGTTGAACGTCAGGATGTTCTTGTCGAACATGCCTTGGAAGAGGCCGATGGTGCTGGTCTCGTTCTGCATGATGAGCCAGTTCTGGGCCTGGTCACCGCCGATGGCACGGAAGCCGAGCTTCTCGTAGAACGCGCGGGAGACGACGATGTCCTTGACGGCGAGGCTGACGGAGAAGTTGCCGAGGTGCATGGGGGCGGCTCCTGTGGACGGGGGGGTGGCGGGTTGGCGAGGAGGCATTGCCGCACAGCCGCTCAGGGTGAGGACAACCAGTACGCTGCCGAGGATGCGAAGCATGGGGTGCTCCAAGGACTGCCGAGTGCGGCTTCCGCTCGGCAGGGTACCTGATTTCAGCTCCACGCCGGAGGTTGTGCTCCTCCTTGTTCCGTATCACCTCCGGCGGGGGTGGTTTCATCTCTCCCAGGGAGGTGGGCACCACCTTGATCTTCAGCAGGCATGCGGGCGGAGTGCCATTCGTTCGAGCCCCTCGTCAGAACTCGTCAGAACTCGATGACGATGCTGACCCGGCCGGGCAGGTCCTGCTTCTGCTCGGGCTTCAGCGGCCCCTCCGCTCCAGCCCTCACCCTCAACAGGCCTCCCCTCCTTCTTATACGCTTGGAGTGAACGCGAACGGAAGGACATGCCATGAGGCTGTTTCTGACGGGAATGGCAGTGAGCTGCGCGGTGGTCCTGGGCGCCTCGGGATGCACGAAGAGGAAGCAGTCCGAGGAGACCGAGACGATCCAGACACCCCTGGCCGTGAAGGAGGCGCCCGGCGCAGCCCACCGGGCCGGGTGGGTGAAGGCGCTGGCCACCAGCGACAGCTGTGTTCCGGAGACATCCTCCAACTACAAGGGCGTGTGTCTGGCCGCCGCCGCCTTCGGGGACGCACGGCGGGGCCAGGCACCCACCCAGACCGTCCGCTTGTGGGGGATGACCTTCCGGGAGCGATACAAGGGGGCGGAGTTGCTCCAGCAGAACATCCTCCTGGCGGCGATCGAGCTGTCGCCCACCGTGGACGGAGGCCTGCGCGTGACGCTCTTCGAGCAGTGGCCGGAGAGCGAGTCCGACATCGACTACCTGGGCTCGGCGTCTGAGCAGCTCGACCACCACCACTTCCGAGGCCAGGGCGAGCCGCCGGAGCCGCGGTGGCTGGGGCGGCTGTGGACGGGACTGGGGCGGGAGGAGGGGCCTCGCCGGGCGCAACTCCAGCCCACGGCACAGGGATACGCGGGAGGAGAGCCCCTGCTGGAGCTGCGTGCCTTCCCCAAGGGATGGATGGTGGCGACCGAGGGGCAGGATGCCGAGGCCGGCGAGGAGACGCGCGTGTTCGGCGTGTTCGTCCCCCCGCCCAAGTGGCGGTGATTCAGCCCTGACGCGGGGGCTTCAAGGCGCCGCCCCAGGCGATGAGCTGGTCCAGCAACGAGTCGCTCTTCGTGGCGCGCGGAGTGCCGCACCTACTCCCCTTGAATCCCCTCTCGCCCGCCAACGTAGTCGATCTCGAATGCACCGCACCAGAGCGTCACGGCCCCAGGTGTTTCCCTGGGCCGCGGGTCCGGTGCCAGCGGTTACCGGAGGCGCGCGCCCGCCCCGGCCGAAAGCCGATCGCGAGCAACTCTCGGCGCTACTCGGCAAGCTCGCGGAGCAGCTGTTCGACCCCACGCGCGGAAGCGTCGTCCACCGGTGATAAGACAAACATGTTGAGGCCGTCGCTGTCGTCGACGGAAAACACCGACGTCTCGAACACGAGCTCGCCGACATTCGGTCGGACGAGTCGCCTGTACCTCACACCGTGCGTGCTCAGCTCATTCTCGGCCCACAGCCGGCGAAAGTCCTCGCTCGTCTCCATCAACTCGTCGACGAGCGCGGCGGCTTCTTCTGAGGCTCCCGCACGCGCGATGTCGACGCGAAACGCGGCGAGGCACGTGCGATGCATGTCATCGGCATGAGGCAGGAACGCGGCGGCTTCGGGATGAAAGACCCGGCGCAGCATGTTGCGGTCGCGCTCGGGAACCGCGGCGTAATCGCCGATCACCGCCACGGCGGCGCGATTCCACGCGACGATCTGGAACGTCGGCGTCTTCACGAACGCGGGCACGTGCAGGTTGTCGAGCACGCGCTGTAGCGCCGGCGTGACCTCGGCGGGCGGCGTGTGGCGGCGCGGTGGCGGACGATCGTGAGCGAGCAGGAACAGCATCTCGCGATTCGTGTCGTCGAGCTCGAGTGCGCGAGCGAGGCGTTCGAGCACGTCGTCGGACGGCACGCCGCCGCGACCTTGTTCGAGCCACGTGTACCAGGTGACGCTCACGCCGGCGCGCGCCGCGACTTCCTCGCGACGAAGTCCGGGAGTGCGACGCCGCTCGGTCGATTCGGGGTGAAGCCGCTCGCGGCGAGCGCGGAGGAATTCGGGGAGGGTGGTAGTCGCCATACCGGTATGCGGGCACGCCTTTTCTAGCTGACTCGCGCAGCTTACGGTTCGCGCATGACCAGGGCAATACTTCGGGCAAGGGCGTTCATATGCTGACGCTGCATCATCTCGGACGTTCGCAATCGGAGCGGATCGTCTGGCTCTGTGAGGAACTCGGGCTCGACTATGAACTGAAGCGGTATGAGCGCCGGAAGGACAATCGGCTCGCGCCGCCGGAATACAAGGCGCTGCATCCGATGGGGACAGCGCCGATCATCACCGACGGCGATCTCGTACTCGGCGAGTCCGGGGCGATTGCCGAATATCTGATCGAGACCCATGGCAATGGCCGTCTAGCGGTGAAGCGAGGACAGCCTGGCTTCACCGATTATCTCTATTGGTTCCATTTCGCCAACGGGACGTTGCAGCCGGTCGTCTTGCAGGTGAGGTATCTGGAGCGCGCCGATCCGTCGGAGAAGAACGCGGTACTGCAGGCGGCGAAGGAGCGGTTCAATCTGGTGTTCTCGACGGTGGAGAAGAGGCTGGGCGAGGCGCCCTATCTCGCCGGCAAGGAGCTGACGGCGGCGGATATCATGATCGTGTTCTCGCTGACGACGATGCGGCTGTTCAAGCCGTACGATCTGTCGCCCTGGCCGAACATCCTCGCCTATCTGCAGCGGATCGGCGCACGGCCCGCGTATCAGCGGGCGATGCAGAAGGCCGATCCGGATATGCCCCCGGTGTTGGAGGCGAAGCCGCCCGTCTAGTCCCTCCGGAGACGGTGTCAAAGGACTCGAAACAAGGGACACTCGACTCGGGGAAGGCTGTTGCTGCGTCCCAGCACGGAGGTGAACGAGGTGGTGGGAGCCGTGCTGGCGCGCGCCGTCCAACAAAGCGCGGGCACCGTCCGGTTGCACGCCTTCACCTTCGCCTCCAACCACTTCCACCTGCTGGCAAGAGGGGGGGGGCGAAGACGGGGTGGGCGCGGGGGACGCTTCGCGGAGCCATCCCCGCCATCCCCGGTCACATCGCTCGAATTCTTTGACACCCTCCCCGGACACCATCCCGGGAGCAATGACGCCCGGGACCGATGACACGGCCCGGGCGTTTTCAGACGGAGCGTCTAGAGAGGACGCCTCTCAGGGCGTGTAGAGCTCCGCGGAGGAGAGATAGGCGCCTGTGGTGCCAATGCCCCCCGAGATGAGCACCTTCCCGGAGTTCAGCAGGGTGGCGTTGTGTGACATGCGCGCCACGGCCAGGGGCGCCGTCGAGGACCAGGAGTTGGTGGCCGGGTCGTACACCTGCACGGAGGTGAGGGGGTTGTCCGCGTTGTCGGCCCCGCCCGAGACGAGGACCTTGCCGGAGGTCAGCAGGGTGGCGAGGTGTCCCGAGCGTTCCACGGTCAGGGCGCCCGCCGGGGACCAGGCGTTGGTGGCCGGGTCGTACACCTCCGCGGTCGCCAGATGGCTGTTGTAGTAAGCGTACTGTCCCCCCACGACGAGCACCTTGCCGGACGCGAGCAGCGTCGAGGTGTGGGCGTAGCGGACCGAGGCCATGGACGCAGTGGGAGTCCAGGAGTTGGTGGCCGGGTCGTACACCTCCGTGGTGGAGAAGAAGCCGGAACCATAGCCTCCCGTGACGAGCACCTTGCCCGACGGGAGCAGGGTGGCCATGTGCAGGTAGCGCACCGAGTTCATGGACGCAGTGGGGGTCCAGGTGTTGGTGGTCGGGTCATACAGCTCCGTGGAGGAGAGGAAGCTGCCATTGAACCCTCCCGTGACGAGCACCTTGCCGGAGGCAAGCCGGGTGGCGGTGTGGCCGAAGCGTGCCGCGGTCATGGCTTGGGCGGTGGACCAGGCGTTGGTGGCCGGGTCGTACACCTCCACGACGGCGGTGGCGGAGCCTTGGTTGTACCCGCCTGGGACGAGCACCTTGCCCGACGGGAGCAGGATGTCCGGGGCGGAGTCGTGGGGTGAGGCCATGGAGCCGGTGGAGGACCAGGAATTGGTGGCCGGGTCGTACAGCTCCGCGGGGGCGGGCGTGCTGCTATTCTCGCCCGTCGCGACGAGCACCTTGCCGGAGGGGAGCAGGGTGGAGGTGTGGCCAGCGCGCGCCGTGGCCATGAAGCCGGCCGACGACGACCCGGTTGCGCAGGCCGGCAGCCCGGAGAGGGCGAAGGGCATGGACGCGGAGAGGCCGTACGCATTGGTGACCACCACCGTCACGGAGGGGGGAGGGCCCGCGTCAGCGCACGCAGGTGCCGTCCACACGACGCGGCTGGTGCTGGCGGTATTCTGCGCCGTGGCCAGCGAGCCCATGTTGGCGCTCCACGCGAACGTCAGGGTGCTGGACTGGGGATCCTGGGCGTTGACCTCGAAGGTGACCGGCTGCCCCGCGGAGGCGGAGAGGGCGGACTGGTAATAGTGGGTGAAGACAGGCGGGAAACGCTGAGTGGACGTGGAGGTCACGCACAGGTTGAGCGAGCCCGTCGTCTGGCCACCGCGACCGTCCTGGACGGTCACCGTGAGACGGCAGTTGTTGCACGCGCTGGCTGGGACCGAAGACGGCACGAAGGATGCGGCGCTCGAGGTGTCGTTCGTCCAGGTGCCGGGACAGGAGGCGGACCACAGGTACGAGAGGGTATCGCCATCCGAGTCCGAGGCGATGGCGGAGACCGCGGTGGACTGCCCCGCGTCGAGCTGGTTGAGGGAAGCGGAGACCTTCGAGACCACAGGCGCGAAGTTGAAGGAGATGTTGATGGCGGCGTTACCGGTGGCGACACCGGAGTAGACGTTGATGGCAAGGGAGACGGAGACGGCCGCCCCCTGCGAGTCCGTCACCGTCAAGGTGAGGGTCTGGACACCGAGGGTGGTGGGCGCGGTCCAGGTGGTATTGGCCACGGTGGGGGCCGAGAAGGTACCGCCCGTGGCGCTCCACGCATAGGTGAGGGAGTCACCCGGGTTCGGGTCGTGGGCCGTCGCGGTGAGGGAGAGGGAGGCGCCCGTCTGCACGGCGGTGGTGGCCGCGACGACGGAGTCAATCAGCGGGGCTTCGTTGCTGTAGGGCGGTTGGGGAGACAGCTCCTGCAGGGTGAGTGCGACGGCGGTTGTCTGATGGGCGATGATGGTGACGCCGGAGGTCTGCCCCTGGAAGCGCTTGGTGCCGGAGGCATCGAAAGCGTCGGCGACGAAGGTGCGGTTGGTGCCAGCGGGAATATTGCCGATCAGCCCTCCCCAGGTGCCGTTCGACTCGGCCAGGTCGACGACAATGGAAGTCATGTCGGAAGCGGAGATGGTGACCGTGACGCGGGTGACGCTACTGGCGGAGAGGGCTTGCTGGACGGCGGCGGCGAAGCTGACGGAGCCTTGAGGCTGCGTGTTACAGGCGGCAATGCAGAGCAGCAGCAACGCGGGGAGAAAGGAGAGACGGCGAAATACAAACACTCTTTGACCTCCAGTGAATAATGCGCTGGTGAGGCTAGAGTGGGCTGAGCAGGATGATAATTTTTTTATCTCGTTGCCATGGAAACCATATCAGGAGAACCGGAGATGCCTCGATAAGCCTGACATCGCCTACACGCGGGGCCAGGTTCATCGCACTCGAACTCATCCGCCACTACCTCACCGAGCACGAGTACCACCCCCCCGAGGCCTTCATCGAGGCGGTCCTCGCCTGCCCCGGCGGCGCCGCGAGAGGACGGCCCGGAGCACGTCCAGTGGGCTCGTCCGCATGGAGCGGACTTCCCCGCTGCCCTCTGCTGTCGCGCTGCGTCGATCGTCTCGAGCATGGCGATGAACGAGGCTCGACGTCGCGCCCCGCCACCCACTAGGCTTTCCAGCGCTCCAGGGACATCAATGTCGCCGCCTCGTGAATGAGGTGGCACGACAACGGGCTCGGGTGAGTCCAGAGGGGGAGTACGACATGTGCCAGAAGCTCTGTGGAAACCATTCGAACCATGACGGCGAGCCAGCGAATGCGGGCTCCTCCCGTCGCGAGTTTCTCTCGGTAGGGGCTTCCGCCCTCGGGGCCGTGGTGGCCTCCTCGGTCCCCACGCCGGTGCTGGCGGCGACCGCGCAGGGGGACCTGTCGCGAGAGGACGGTGCCAGGGGCCACGACATGCCAAGGGACACCGGTGCGTCGAACCGGCGCTACCTGCTCAAGGGCGGCGCGGTCCTCAGCATGGATCCCCAGGTGGGAAACTTCGCCCAGGGCGACGTGCTCATCGAGGGCAAGCGGATCATCGCGGTGGGGGCCAGGCTGAACGCTCCCGGTGCGGCGATCATCGATGCCACGGGCATGATCGTCATGCCGGGGTTCGTGGACACCCACCACCATCAATACCAGACCGCGCTGCGCAGCTTCCTGTCCGACGGCCTGCTGTTCAACGATGGGCTGCCGCACGGCGAGAAGAATTACCTCGACTACATCCACACGAAGATCACGCCGGTCTTCAGGCCTCAGGACGCCTACCTCGCCGAGCTCGTCTCGTCGCTCAGCCAGCTGGACGCGGGGGTGACCACGGTCGTCGACACGTCGCAGGTGGGACATACGCCCGCGCACACCGATGCGGTCATCCAGGGGCTTCAGGACGCGGGCCGCCGCGCGGTCTTCGTGTATTCACCGGGCGTGGGTCCCGGCAACCTCTTCCCGGAGGATCTCCAGCGGATCCGCGGCCGGTACTTCTCCTCCACCGATCAGCTCCTGACCCTGGCGATGGGCGGGGAGGTGTTCGACTCCTCGTTCCGGACCTACTGGGCGATCGGGCGTCAGAATGGCCTGCCCATCGTGACGCACCTCGTCGGCAGCCTCGGCCAGGCCACGTTGGTGGAGCAGCTCGCGAGCGAGAACCTGCTCGGGCCCGACCTCGTCTTCATCCACGCCAGCCGCATCTCGGAGGGCTCCTGGCGGGAGATCGCCCGCTCGGGGGCGAGCGTCTCGATCGCGGCCCCGATCGAGATGGCCATGCGGCACGGCCTGCCGCCGATCCAGTCCGCGCTCGATCATGGTGTCCAGCCCGCGCTCAGCACGGATGTCGAGTGCACCATGACCGCGGACTTCTTCACCCAGATGCGGACCGTCTTCACGCTCCAGCGGGCGCTCATCAACGAGCGCGCGATCAACGGCGAGACGAACCTGCCCGAGCTCCTCACGTGCCGCGATGTGATTCGCTTCGCCACGGTCGAGGGGGCCCGGGTGGCCCACCTCTCCCACAAGGTCGGCTCGCTCACTCCAGGCAAGGAGGCGGACGTCCTCCTGCTGCGCGCGGATGCCCTCAACGTGGCTCCGCTCAACAACGTTCCGGGGGCCGTCGTCACGTTGATGGACCGGAGCAACGTGGACACGGTCATCGTCGCGGGACGGATCCGCAAATGGCGAGGCGCCCTCGTCGACGTGAACTGGGCCCCCCTGCGTGCCGCCCTCGAAGCGTCCAGGGACTACCTCCTCCAGGCGGCGGGCGTCCAGCGCGTGCTCTTCTGATAGGGGGCCTCGGGATATTGCGTGAGCGCGGCCCTGGGGGTGGACTCCACCCATGTTGAACCTTCCAGGCTACACGCTCCGTCGTCCGGTCCGCGCCACCGACTCGAACCTGCTGTTCCAGGCGGTGCGCGAGGCGGATGGTGCGTCGGTCATCATCAAGACGCCCGTGGGCCCCTGTGCTGGCCCGCGCGAGGACGAGCGGTACCGCCGGGAGCACAACATCCTGCGGAGGCTGCTGGGCGTGCGTGGCGTCACCCGGCCCCATGGTTGCGAGCGGGTCAACGGCCGCCCCGTCCTGGTGCTGGAGGAGGTGCAGGGGGTGGCCCTCTCCGAGGCGGTGGGCCAGCCCTTCGAGCTCACCCGCTTCCTCGAGCTGGCCGTCTGCCTGACCTCGACCCTGGCGGAGATTCACCTCCGGGGAGTCATCCACAAGGACATCAAGCCCTCCAACATCATCGTCATGCCCTCGGGCGAGCCGCGCATCATCGACTTTGGCGCCGCCACCCTCCAGCGCACCGAGCATGTGGACGCGGCGCCGACCCACCTGATCGAGGGAACGCTGGCCTACATGTCCCCGGAGCAGACGGGGCGCATGAACCGCGTGGTGGACTACCGCACCGACTTCTACTCGCTGGGCGTGACGTTCTACGAGTTGCTCACGGGTGTCCGGCCCTTCCAGGGGCGTGACGCGCTCGAGTGGTTCCATGCGCACATGGCCCAGCTGCCGAGGCCTCCGCACGAACTCGTCGCCAGCGTCCCACCCGTGCTGTCCGCGATCGTGATGCGGTGTCTGGCCAAGGTCGCCGAGGAGCGCTACCAGAGCGCCGAGGGGCTGCGGCACGACCTCGCGGAGTGCGGGGAGTGCCTGCGCCGGGGCACCCTCGAGCTCTTCGTGCTGGGCAAGCGGGACATCCCCAGCCGCTTCCAGCTCCCCCAGCGGCTCTACGGGCGAGACACCCACGTCGCCACCCTGCTCCAGGGCTTCGAGCGAATCGCGCGCGGAGGCCGGCCCGAGCTCATCCTGGTCCGCGGCTACTCCGGCATCGGCAAGTCGTCGGTGGTCCACGAGCTGCACAAGCCCGTGGTTGAGCGGCGCGGGTTTTTCCTGAGCGGCAAGTTCGATCAGCTCCAGCGGGATGTTCCCTACGCCACCCTGGCCCAGGCCATCCAGGGGTTGGTGCGCCAGTTGCTGGCGAGCACCGACGAGGAGGTGGCCCGGTGGCGTGATCGCCTGCGGGAGGCCCTCCAGGGCAACGGCCAGGTCCTCGTGGAGCTGGTTCCACGGCTCTCGCTCCTGCTGGGCCCGCAGCCGGCGGTCCCGGAGCTTCCGCCCGCCGAGGCACGGCACCGCTTCAACCTGGTGTTCCTCCGCTTCCTCGGCGTCTTCGCCACCGCCGAGCACCCGCTCGTCATGTTCCTGGATGACTTGCAGTGGGCGGACCTGGCCAGCCTCCGGCTCCTCCAGTCCCTGCTCACCGCGGAGGAGGCGCCAGCGGCGCTGTGGATCGGGGCCTACCGGGACAACGAGGTCAGCCCCTCCCACCCGCTGATGATGACGCTCGGGGAGGTGCGCAGGGCGAAGGTCGCGGTGATCGACCTCCAGCTCGCGCCGCTGAGCCTGGAGCAACTCCAGCACCTCGTGGGCGATGCGCTCCCGGGCGCGGGGGCGGAGGTCATCCTGCCCCTGTCGGAACAGGTGTACGAGAAGACCGGCGGCAACCCGTTCTTCCTCCTGCAGTTGATGCAGGCGTTGCACCACGATGGCCTCCTCGTCCGCACGCCCGGAGGGGGCTGGCGCTGGGATGTCGAGGGCGTGCGGGCCCGCGGGTACTCCGACAACATCGTCGACTTCATGGCGCGCAACCTGCACCAGCTTTCCGCGAGCACCCAGCACCTGCTCCCCCTGGCGGCGTGCGTGGGCAACAGCTTCTCACTCGGGATGCTGGCCCTCATCGCCGGCCTGGAGGCGGACGAGGTGGAGCGGGGCCTCGAGCCGGCGCTCCAGGCGAGCCTGGTGGTGCGCAGCGCCTCGGAGCAGTACCGGTTCCTGCATGATCGCATCCAGCAGGCGGCGCATGCCCTCATCCCCGAAGGCGAGCGCCAGGCGATCCACGTGCGCATCGGGCGCCTGCTGCTGGAGCGCCTGTCCGCCGAGGAGGTGCGCGAGAGGCTTTTCGAGATCGTGAGCCAGCTCAACACCGGGGTGGTGCTCATCAGCGGCCACGAGGAGCGCCATCGTCTCGCGCGCCTCAACGCCGAGGCGGGCTGGAAGGCCCGGGCCTCCAGCGCGCACGGCTCGGCCGCCGCCTATCTCGCGATGGCCTTCTCGCTCATCCCGGGCGATCCCTGGGTGCTGGACCCCGCGCTGGCCTTCAAGGTGCGGCTGGATCGGGCGAGCAGCGAGCTCATGAGCGGCAATCTCGCCGAGGCCCGCCGCCTGCTGGAGGAGCTGTGCTCGCGGACACGGAGCCGGGCGGACATCGCCGCCGCCTACACCTTGAGGCATGAGGTGCACCTCATCGCCGGCGAGATCGAGGCCTCCGTCACCTGCCTCCTGGAGGGACTGACCCTGCTGGGCATGCCGATGTCTCCGCATCCCTCCTGGGAGGAGGCCGTGGCCGCCCGGGAGGAGGTCCAGGCCCTGCTGGGTGGCCGTTCCATCGAGAGCCTCGTCGAGCTGCCGCTGATGACGGACGCGGACATGAAGCAGGTGATGGGCGTCCTGGGCCGCCTGTTCCCCTCCGCCTACTTCACCGACAACAACCTGCTCGTCCTCCATGTCTGCCGGATGGTCTCCCTGAGCCTGCGCTACGGCAACACCAACGAGTCGGCGATCGGCTACAGCTCGCTCGGCATCCTGCTCGGGACGTTCTTCAAGAGCTATCAGGAGGGCTACGCCTATGGCGTGCTCGCCCGCGCGCTCGTCGATCGATACGACCTGACCCAGGAGCGGGTCCGAGCGCTCTTCAACCTGGAGATGATCAGCTACTGGTGCCGGCCCCTGGCCGAGTCGCACGCGCACGCGCTGAATGCCTTCCAGCACGCGGTCCAGAGCAACGACTACCTGTTCGCCTGTTACATCGTCGGCCATGTCGTCTGGAACCGGCAGGCCATGGGGCACCCCCTGGATGACGTCTACCAGGACGCGCTCGCCCGGATGGACTTCATGCGCAAGACGGGCTTCGTGGGGGTGGTGGATACCACCCTCATCGTCCTGCGCTACATGCAGACACTGCGGGGCCACTCGCCCACGTTCGGCACGCTGGATGGGGAGGGGTTCGACGAGAAGGCCCTCGAGGCCTCGTTGTCGCCGGCCCACATGAGCAGCATGGTGTGCCAGTACTGGCTCTCCAAGATGCAGGCGCGATTCATGTGCGGCTCCTACGCGGAGGCCCGCGAGGCGGGGGACAGGGCGGCGGCGTTCATCTGGTCCTTCATCGGCATCATCCCGCTCCTGGACTTCCACCTCTTCCGCGCCCTCACCCTGGTCGCGTGCTGCGAGGGCGCGACGGAGGAGGAGCGGCGGCGCTACCTCGAGGCCGCCGAGGCGCATGGGCGACAGCTCGAGGAGTGGGCATGTCACTGCCCCGAGACCTTCCGCGCGCTCGAGCGGCTGGTCTTCGCGGAACTGGCCCGCGTCCGGGGCAGCCTGGAGCAGGCGCTCCCCGCGTACGAGGAGGCCCTTCGCTCGGCGCGCGACCACGGCTTCATCCACCACGTGGCCTTGGTGTGCGAGCTGGCGGCGAACTTCTACCGCAAGCGGCAGGCCCCTTTCATCGCGGAGGCCTACGCGCGCCAGGCCCGGGAGGCATACGCGCAGTGGGGCGCCCAGGGCAAGGTCAAGCAGTTGGACGCCCTGTGGCCGTCCCTGCTGAGCCCGGCGGTACCCAAGAGTGGCACCACCACCTCCTCCTCGGAGTCCCGGGAGATCGACGCGCTCGCCGTGGTCAAGGCTCAGCAGGCCATCTCCAGCGAGATCGTCCTCGAGCGGCTGGTGTCCACGCTCATTCGGGTCGCCACCGAGAACGCGGGGGCCCAGCGGGGAGCCCTGCTGCTGCCGCGCGGTGACAAGCTCGAGGTCGTGGTCGACACGGAGGACTCGGGCGGCACGCGGGCCGCTCTGCCCTGGACGATCCTCTCCTACGTCCGGCGCACGCACGAGCATGTGCTCATTGGCGACGCGGCGGCGCCTCACCCGTTCTCGGGCGAGCCCTACCTCGAGCACGGTGGAGCCAGGTCCGTGCTCTGCCTGCCGCTGATGCGCCAGGAGTCGCTGTCGGGGGTGATGTACCTGGAGAACCGGTTCGCCTCCGGGGCGTTCACGCCGGAGCGCATCCTGTTGCTGGGGCAGCTCGCCTCGCAGGCCGCCATCTCCATCGAGAACGCCCGGCTGTACGCCGAGCTTCAGCGCACCGAGGCCGCCCTGCGCTGCGCCAACGACGAGCTGGAGCGGCGGGTGGAGGAGCGCACGCGCGAACTCAAGCAGGCCCAGGCCCAGCTGGTGGACACGGCCCGTGCGGCGGGCATGGCCGAGGTCGCCTCGGACGTGCTGCACAACGTGGGCAACGTGCTCACCAGCGCCGTCATCAACCTGGATCTGATGCGCTCCGGGGTCGCGGCCTCGCGCTTCGAGCGGGCGGCTCAACTCTCCGCCCTGCTCAAGGAGCACCAGGCGGACCTGGTGGGCTTCCTGACGCGCGACCCGAGGGGCCGCCTCCTGCCGGACTACCTGCGGGCACTCACCGAGGAGCTCCGTCAGGAGCGGATCCAACTCCAGACGAACCTGAACGAGATGGGTCTGCATCTCGAGCACATCCACGCCATCATCCGGGTGCAGCAGGACTACGCCAGGACGTCACTCATCCTCAGTGAGTGGGAGCTCACCCAGCTCATCGAGGACAGCCTGCGCTTCCAGCTGGCCACGCTGCAGCGTCACGGTGTTTCCGTGACGCGCGAGTTCAACGACGCCCCCAGGATGCAGGTGGACAAGCACAAGGTGCTGCAGATCCTCATCAACCTCCTGAGCAACGCCAAGGACGCCATGGCCGAGGTCCCCGAGGGGCGACGTCACCTGTGCGTGCGGCTCACGGTTGAGGGGAGCGTGGCCCGGATTCAGGTGGTGGACAGCGGCAAGGGCTTCGCGCGGGAACTCCACAAGCAACTCTTCGCGCTCGGCTTCACCACCCGCGAGGAGGGGCATGGCTTTGGCCTGCACTCGAGCGCGCTGGCGGCGCAGGTGATGGGGGGCCGTCTGCTGCTGGAGAGCGATGGCCCCGGCAAGGGCGCCACGGCCACGCTCGAGCTCCCACTCACGCGGCCTCTCTGACAGGGAGGCGATTCTCGAACGGGTTGTTGTCCAGCGACACCCGGGGGTTGGAGAGGAGAGCCGTGCCGGCCTCAAGAGGCTGCGCGTCCGCCGATCTCCGGGAAGCGCTCGTAGGCCCGTTTGAGCGCTTCCAGGTGGGCGGGGTTGTCCAGGTCGAGCGGCGCATCCGTGAGCGGCACGACCCACCCGCCCGATGGCGTGCGCCGCGCCCGCGAGAGCAGTTCCTCGTCGCGGGCGGGATCCGGGAACCCGATGGTCTGTGAGGCAGCGTCAGACCAGTAGTTCAGCCACCCGAGACAATGTGGAATCTCGGGCGCGGGGATGGCGTTTGGGAGCTTGAGCGCTGGCAACCCCCGTGGTGGCTTTGGTGGCCCATACATCTTCGGCCCCATCTGCTCCGCAATGACGAGCATCACATTTCCCGGTGTTATGTGCCCCCACAAAGCCTGTGCACCCTCTGCCACACCTGCCAATACACCTTTCGCGGCGGCGATAGCGGCTTCTTCCAGCGGCAACATCGCATGGATTTGAAGCTGCGGCTGGGCGCCCGGATAACGGCCCGCCGGGATTTCCCATCCGCCTAGTGTCACGACATGGTTGTCATCGTCATTACAGAGAAATGGAAAATCCCCATCTGTTCTCTCTCTCTCGACCCATTCATCTCGTTGGGGCAGGGAAACGAGTCCTTCCTCCTTGGACATCGTCCATCCAAGGCGCAAACCAGGGAAAGCTCGTTCCATCCCATGAACGATGGCAAGTCTGCGCTCATCACGATTCATGAGTGAAGGTGCGTAGATATTGAGGGTGAGGGATTTTTTTGCGTCTGACATTTCAACGCCAGTTCATGACTACTATATCGAGACTGGGGTCTGCTCGGAACAGAGCTGCCTTATGTGCTTCGCTACGAACGCCGACGACAAATTTAAAGCCACATTCCTCGGCAAGCCTTCGCTCTCGCTGTATTTCCGGCAACTTCATTTCAACGAAGAACTGCTGCGAGCGAGGCGGTTGTTCCTCGAAGTCATCCGTTTTGACCTCCCAGAGCGTGCGCGTGGCCAGCTGCAGCGCGTCGAAGTTTTTCCCATTCACATACACATCCCCACCCGGGAAGGTGTTGCCCGGCATCTTGTCGGCGCATTCGTTGTGCGGGTCATGCCCGCCACGGTGGCGCGGCAAGGGGATGGGCTTGCATCTTGGGTCGTCTTCTTCCTGGGTGAGGGCGGTCGCGGGCTGCTTTCGCGGTGCCGGCTCCCGGGCCGGTGTTTTCGCCGCACGAGGCTGAGCCTCCGTTCCACCATGAGCTGCCGCGAGGCCTTCGAAACCTCCCGCAGCCGGGCCTCGTACTCTCCTTGAGCGTCCACCCACTCTGGGCGACGGTCGATCTCCGGCCCGGCGGTGCTGGAGGGGTGGAGCAGGACGAGGCCCACGAGCAACGGGCCCACTCTGGGGAGGACTTCAGCCAACGTCCTGGCGCGTCCCGCCTGCGCGACACCCTCCGCCCCCCTCACCACCTCGGCGGCTTGCCCGCTCGCTTTCGCGGCTGTGGAAAAGCGCTCGAAGGCCCGTTCCGCTGCGGTCAGCTTGCGATCCAACGCTTCCCATTGACGCGGCTCCAGGTCACTGCGCGCCCGAGACAACAGGGTCCGGGCCTGCTCCAGGTCCGCCCTTCCAATCCGCGGCCCTGGCTGCACCGGGTCCATCGGCGCGGACACGAAGCGGATGCTCGGGCTTGGGGAAGGAGTCGGAACGAAGGCGTGGGGCCGTGGCATCGCCGGAGCGGCGGGCACGCTCGCGCAGCCGACGACAAGGAGCAGGAGGGCGCTACAAACGAGTAACCTCATGGCCACGCCCTTTCAATCAAGCGTGGGGGAGTGGGTCAAGCCCACCGCGAGCAAGGCAAGAGCCGTGGGCAGTGGCACTACCGCGGTCGAGGACCCGGGCGAGGCCTTATCGGGTCGAGAACTCGTTGTCGTCTCCTTGTCCAACTACGCCGCCTGGTTCGACCTGGACGGCCCGGGTCATTCGGGGCGCGCACGCGCCGCGAGCGTCGTCGTGAAGAACTCCAGCCCATCCTCGCGGCCTTGCTCGAACAAGCGCTCGACGATCGTCACCCGAGGAAGGAGCGCGGTGATCAGCGGTGGCTCCTCCTTGGGGAAGATGTCGAACCGCTTGCGCTGGAAGGAAGGTATAGGGGAGACCAGAACCGTGTGGGCATCCAGTTGGGGCAAGTTGTTCGAGGCCCCTCCGTCCAGCGCGGGAAAGCCGCCGTAGAAGACGGGCCGTTCGTAGTACAGGGGGATGTAGCAGGACGCGAGCGCGATGCGGAGCAGCTCCTCGTTCGAGCGGAGTTCGCGCTCTGGCAGCAGCAGGTTGCGCAGGGTCGGCAGGCGGGTCACCGAGATGTGGACCCGCCCCCGCACGCGCAGATAGGCGTCCTCGGGCATCAGCCGCCGCAGGCCCGCGGTCACCGTCTGGCTCATCCGCCCGAAGGGTCCCAACCACCTCGGCTCCGCGTCTCGCACCATCGTGATGATGAAGTCCAGTGCGTCCGCCGTCTTGATTTCCGCGGCCGCCAGGATCGCCGCCAGGCTTCCAGAGGAGGCCCCCAGGAACGTCGTCCGCGACAGGTCGCACACCTCGCGCGCCACATCGATGACGCCGAGATGGTACGAGATGAGCCACGCGCACCCGGCGAAGGAAATGGACGGCAGCGGAATGCCCGGGGACTCCGTTGGCGCAGGCTCTCTCCTGTTCAGGACGATGCTGCTCATGGGTTCATGGACCTCGGCGCTCGGTGCACCCTCTACTATATCGCACCAAGGTCCCACCCGTCCGCTGAGCCCCACTCGAGGGCCCCCGGATCGCCCGAACTCATCACGGCCGAGTCGTTGAGCTACCTGAGCCGAGAGACGCTCAGGCCTCGACCTTGCGCTCGTCCCCGTTGGGGCGCAGCGCCGGGACTTCCAGCTCCTGAGAGCCATTGGTGGTGGTGGGGAGCATCGCCGCGTCGACGGCCCGGAGCGCGTCGCCCTCGAAGCCGTGGAAGGCCACGGTGCGGTGCGGGCGCACCTGGGAGAGCGAGTACAGCTCGTTGTAGGCGTGGAGCACCCGCGACTGCTTGCCCAGCACCGTGAAGGCACGGCCCACCGCCGCCGGGTACTGGCCCTTGGCCTCGGCCACCAGCGCCGCCACCTGGGCGCTCGTCTGCGCGTCCAGGAGCGCCACGCGCTGGCGTCCCTCCTCCTCCACCTCCGCCGTGGCGCGCTCGAGCCGCGCCGACAGCGTGTCGAACACCTGCTGGGCCACCTCGGGGCGCAGGCTCACGTTGCGGATGAGCACCCGCTCCACTTCCAGGCCCCAGCGCTGCGTCTCGTCCTGGATGTCCTGGCGCACCTTCTCGCCCAGCTCGCTGCGGTCACACAGGATGTGCTCGAACGAGCGGTTGCCGAGGATGGACAGCGCCGCGTGGGTGACGAGCGCCCGGAGCGACTTGTCCCAGTCCGCCACCCCGAAGAGCGCGCGCGCCGGATCCGCCACGCGGAACTCCAGCCACAGGTCCACGATGACCGTGGTGCCGCGCGCGTCGTTGACCTGGATGTTGGTGATGTCGCGGAAGTCGCGCGCCCGGCTCACCGGGAACGTGCGCACCCAGGGCAGCACGCGCTCGGGCACCCAGTGCCAGCCCGGCTTGTTCAGCGTCTTCTCCAGCTTGCCAAAGCGCGTGACGAGCACCGTCTCCTCGTCCTCCACCTGGAGGCCGAAGAGCTTCCCCAGTCCAATCAGGAAGGGGAGGGTGCACAGGCCCGCGACGATACCGCCGATGAGTTGAAGCAGTTGGCTCGAGTTCATGGGGGTTATTGTCCCTTGAGGTAGACGGTGCGCGACTCGGACATGACCTCGGACCGGCGGCGCGACACGTAGAGGTGGAGGGTGTTCTGCCGGTCGAGCTCCGAGAGGAACTCGCCCAGCTTGAGGATTTCCGTCTCGGTCGCCGCGGCACGCGCCCGGGCGATCTCCACGCCGCGCGCGGCGGCGAGCACGCGCTGCTGGCACTCCGCTCCGGCGCGCGCATAGGCCGCGTCCGACTCGTTCTGCGCGGCGATGACGGCGTTGAGCGCGCTGTCCAGCTCGTCCGGCGGCAGCACGTCCGTGAGGTCCACGCCGACGAACTGCACGCCGTACTTGCGGCCGATCTCCTTGTGGCAGAACGCCTCGATGCGCTGGCTGAGCAGCCGGCGCTCGCGGCGGATGAGCGCGTAGGAGTTCTCACCCGTCTGGTGCGTCGCGGCCAGCGCGCCGCTCACCGTCTCCGGACCCGCGGCGGGGGCGTGGAAGTTGGCGATCTCGTTGCGCAACAGGCAGGAGAACAGCCCGGTGATGTGCTCCACCGGCGCGCGCAGGCCGAAGAGGAAGTGGCCCAGGCTGTCGCGCACGGGCACGTAGCGCAGGGTGCTGTCGAAGCGCAGCACCGTGCCATCTCCCGTCATGGCCGTCTGGCCCCCCTTCTCGCCGGCCAGTTCCAGCGCCTGCTCCATCATGGGGATGTCATGCGCCTTCTCCCAGGGCAGCTTGCGGTGCAGCCCTGGCCCCCAGGTGCGCAGCGTCTTGCCATCCGACTCGGTCCGCGCCGCGCCGAGAGCGGTGAGCACCGACAGGTGTCCCTCCTCCACGCGGAAGAAGCAGCGGGACAGCACATAGGCGCCGTAGACCGTCGCGCCCATCAGGATTCCCATCAAGAACATGTTCGTGTGACTCCGTAGGAAAGGTTGTCGTTCACAGGGGCCCCGCGCTCAGAAGCGCTCGTCACGGGCGCGCCGCCAGTTCGTCCACCCGGACTTGGGCTCGGTGTTGTTGTGGGTTGTCAGGGGACGCGTGGTCTGCCGGACCTCGCCGTCCTGGGTGCGGTAGGCGGCGGCCAGGCCGCGGTTGACGTCCACCACGTCCTCGTTGAACTCGCGGTGGGCCTCGCTCACCGGCGGCAGGCGCTCGGCCTTCTCCGCGGTGTCCACGATGGAGCCGTGGGGGACGAACCTGCCGTCCGGCACCTCCACGCCCACCACGATGGCGCCGATGCCGATGTAGCAGTGGCTGCCGACGACGGCGTCGTGCACCACCGCCTTGAAGCCCACGAAGGTGTCATCCCCGATGTAGCAGGGGCCGTGCACCAGGGCGTTGTGGGCCATGGAGACGTTCTTGCCCACGTACACCGCCCACTCCTCGCCGCCCACCACCACCTTGCGCTCCTTGAGGGCGTGGATGACCACGCCGTCCTGGATGTTGGAGTTGGCGCCGATGTGGAAGGGCGTGCCCTCGTCCGCGCGCACCGAGCTGCCCGCGGCGATGTGCACGTGGTCGCCGAGCACCACCCGGCCGATGACCGCCGCCTGCGGGTGGACGAACGAGGAGTTCGACATGAGGGGCCGGGACTTGATGTGCCGCAGCCAGCCGAGCGAGTGCGGCGAGGCCTCCAGGTGGCTCGGGTGCCGCGCCTCGGCGTGGGCCCGCGAGAGCACCGCGCGCACGCCCTGCTGCTTCTGCTCCACGGAGGGCGCGCTCGGGTGCGGCTTGTGCCGACGCCGGTGCATCCAAGCCCCCACCGCGTGAATCACCATGCCGCCCGTGAGGCCCTCCACCAGGTGGCCGCTCAACGTGCCCCCCGCGGTGACGAGGAAGGCCACCGCCTCCACCCGCTCCTCCTTCCACAGGTGCACGAGCGTGCCCACCTCCACCAGGCGCAGGCCCACCACGCAGAGCAGCCCCGCCAGGCCCGCCAGCGGCACCTTGGCGATCTGATCCGACAGGTACAGCATCACGAAGAGCAGGGACGCGGAGTGCAGGAAGGCGGCGAGGCGGGTGCGGCCTCCGCTCTGCACGTTGACACCCGAGCGCACCACCACGCCCGTGACGGGCATGCCGCCCATCACTCCGGAGCCCAGGTTGGCCAGGCCCTGGCCCAGCAGCTCCAGCGTGGGCTGGTGGGGTCGGGAGGTGGGCGCCATGCGGTCGGTGACCCGCGCGGACAGCAGCGACTCGGCCGCGGCGAGGATGCCGAGCGGCAGGGCCGCGGCGAACAACTCCAGCCACCGGCCCTGCAGGTCCGGCAGCCGGGGCGGGGGGAGACTGGAGGGGACCTCGCCCACGCGGGCGATGTCCCAGCCGAGGTAGCTGGCCAGCGCCGTGACGATGCCCACGCCCACCAGCGCCGCCGGGAAGCGCTTGAGGTGCCGCGCGGCCACCACCAGGAAGGCCACCGCGAGGCCCGACAGCGTCGACAGCCAGGACACCTCGTGCAGCCACTCCGGCCGGTGCATCATCTGCGCGAGCTCGAACACCCGGTAGTCGAAGCCGAGCAGCTCGGGAATCTGTTGATCGAGCAGCTTGATGCCCACGCCCGTGGTGAAGCCGGCGAGCACCGACTCAGGTACGTACTTCATCAGCCGGCCGGCGCGTCCGAGGGAGAGCAACAACTGCATGCAGCCCACGGCCATGGCGGCGGCCGCCGCACCCGCCACGCCGAAGCGGGCGACCAGGGCGAACACCATGGTGGACAGCGCCGCGGCGGGGCCCGTCACCTGCAGGGGCGTGCCACCCATCATCGCCGCGATGCCGCCGCCCACCACGCCGGCGATGAGGCCCGCCGAGGGGGGCAGGCCGCTGGCCACCGCCAGGGCCAGGTTGAGCGGCAGCGCCACCGCCGCCACGGTGACACCCGACAGCACGTCCTGGGGAATGAAGCGCACCACGTCCTTCCAGGAGTCCACCAGGTAGCGGCGCACCGAGCGCCACTCGGCGCCGAAGCCGTCCTCCGAGGGCGGGGGGCGTTGTCTCTCCAGGACGCGCGACAGGGGCCTTGGCGCGGGCAGGCGCCGGGCGCGCGTCAGGGCACTCTTCTCGCGCGTCAGGGCATTCTTCTCACGGGCTCGTTGCATGGGCATACACGTGTGCGGATCGGCACGTGCCAGAGGGCACGCAGCCAGGGGGAAGGCCGCCAGGCGAGAGGGAAGGACACGGGAGTGCCTTCCCGCACGCGGAGGCGGGGTGGAGGGTGGACGTGGCGGAGCGCCGCGCGGGCACGCGGGCCCGTCACGCACGCGCGCGCATCAGCACCCGGGGCGCTGGCACCGGGCGGACGTCGGGCGTGAGCGCAGTCCGCTCAGCGACAGAAGGGCTCTTCGTCCGGGACTGGATTCGAGGGCCGCCACACCATCACCTGCCGGGGGGTGATGACCTGGGCGGGCGGCAGCACCCGCGCGCGGCGCTCGTGCCGCACATGCGGGGTCTCTCGAGGAGGACGCGGAGGCAGGCGGCGTACCCCCGACAGCCGCGCCATGATGCGCGAGAGCGTGAAATCCTTGTCGAGTGATTCCTGCGTCTCCTCGGTCGCCGCGGCACTGCGGACGGCCAGCTTCCAGGTGTAGGCGGTGAGCGGGCCGACCAGCCCGAACACCAGCAACCCCAGCAGCATGTGATGGATGACGCGCCTCATCGGTCTTGGTGCCCCCCACACAGGCGGTAAAACCAGCCAAAACCCATTCTTCTAACACCTCTGGGCAGGTCATGTGCAAGTCAAACGCACCAGGACTTTTCTCATTCCTACAAAGAAAAGTGGATGATGGATGGATTCGTTTCACCCGAAAGTAGTTGAGGGAATCTAATGAGTCGCATCCATCAGGCTCAACTCGTGGGGAGCGCTACGGCGCGCCCAGTAGCTCCAGGGCGGACGTGGTCAAGGTGGTGACGCCGGTGCGCAGCGTGCGTTCGCGATCGGGCGAGAAGAGGGGCGAATGCAGGGAAGGAAGGGTTTCGCCCGAAGCCTTGGCCTGCGCGTGCCGTTTGGGTTCCACCGTGCCCACTCGGAGCATCACCGAGGGGACGCCAGCCAGGCCGTACTCGGAGAAGTCCTCGCCGCCCATGACGGGTTGGCCCTCGTTCACGTTGGGGGCGCCGAGCATGCGCGACAGGGCCTCCGCCAGCCGCTTCGTCAGCTCGGGATCGTTGTAGGTGGCGGGCGTGCCCTCGGCGATGGCGATGTCGGGCTTGCGCGGGGCGCCGGCGGCCTGGGCCTCGGCGTTCACCACGCGCTCGATGGCGGTGAAGAGTTGCTGGCGCACCTCGGGCTTGTAGCTGCGCACGGTGAGCTGGAGCTTCACGGCGTCCGGGATGATGTTGTGCGTGGTGCCGCCGTGGATGGAGCCCACCGTCACCACCGCGGGCTCCAGGGGAGACTTCTCCCGGCTCACGATGGTCTGCAACGAGAGGATGGTGCGGGCGGCGAGCACGATGGGGTCCACCGTGGTGTGGGGATAGGCGCCATGGCCGCCCTTGCCGTGCAGGGTGATGTCGATCGAATCCACGCTCGCCAGGGCATAGCCGGGCACGTATTCGACGGTGCCCGCCGCGGCGGTGGCGCTGTTGTGCACGGCGAGGGCGAAGTCGGGCTTGGGAAAGCGCTTGTAGAGGCCGTCGCCGAGCATCCGCTTCGCCCCGCTGCCGCGCTCCTCGGCGGGTTGGCCCACCATGACGAGCGTGCCGCGCCAGCGCTCCTTCGCGCGCGCGAGCAGCGTGGCGGTGCCCAGCCAGACCGTCATGTGGACGTCATGTCCGCAGGCATGCATGACGGGCACGCTCTGGCCCGCGTCGTCCTTCATCTTCACCTGGCTGGCGTAGGGCAGCCCCGTCTTCTCCTCGACGGGCAGGGCGTCCAGGTCGGTGCGCAGCAGCACGGTGGGGCCCTGGCCATTGCGCAGCACGGCCACCACTCCGTGACCGCCCACCTTCTGCGTCACCTCGAAGCCGAGCTGGCGCATGCGCCCGGCCAGCTTCGCCGCCGTCTTCTCTTCCTGGAGGGACAGCTCGGGGTGCTGGTGCAGGTCGCGGTAGAGGCCATCCAACTCGGGATAGAGCGCGTCGAGGCCGGCGAGCACGGGGGCGGGATTCGTCGCGGCATGCGTGGCTGCGGGGAGCCCGAGCGTCGCGGCGAGGCACAGCGGCAGGAGGGGGAGTGTTTTCATGGTGGCGACGTCGTACTCCCGTGGAGGGGACTCCGCCCAGCACCCCCGTGCTGGCCGCGTCCCGCTCCCCTGCCTCCCACCCCGTGTACTCAGTTGCTCAGTTGTGTGCTCAGTTGTGCGGAGGGAACGCCGCCGGCTCACCCGTGGCGCCATTGCCGTCGGGCTGAGGGCCGGAGCGCTTCTCCTCCTCGGTGGAGCGGTCCGCGCCCTTGTGACGGATGGGCTCGTCCTGCTCCGCCTTCCCTTGGCGGGGAACCTGCTTCTCGTCGAGGTTCTTCTTGTTCATGTCTCGCCTCTTCCGTGAAGGGTTATTCCCTGGAAGGTGCGCATGGCGGGGCGGGCTGGCACGCAGGGGCGGGGGTGATGTTCTTGCCTTGCCTGGATGCCCCCCGAGCGGGAGGGCCGTGTCCCCCGCGCGAGGGCGCCGTTCACGAAGCCAGGAAGCGGAGGGCTCGGATTCCTGGCAGGAAGAAGTAGGCACCCCCCCGGACGTGGACGAAGCGGGGCACGCCGGTGATGCGCTGGCGCACGGGCTCGGCGGGGATGCTCACCGCGTAGTTCTCCGCGCGAGCACCCTCCACCTCGGGGTCGTGGTTGTTTCCGGCGATGGGATCCCTGCTGTCGTAGAGCCCTCCGAACTTGGGGTTGTTCATCCAACTCTGTTGGATGAATTCGAACTGGCGCTGGATGTTCGCGTTGAGCGCGACGAACACCATGCCCTGCTCACCATCGGGGTCCTGGTAGGGCCGGCCCCGCCGGATGAGCTGCCGACGGTCCGAGACCTTCAGCGACGTCTTGCTCGAATCCGGCACGAGCGTGTCGCGGGGGTTGCTCCGGCGGATGTGCGAGGCCACGGGGCAGCGCAGCCCATGCGGGTCATTCCCATACAGGAAGTCGTTGTTGCGCGTGGTGTCCAGTCCGAGTTCCTTGTCATCCCGTTGTGGGCACAGGGAGAGCGGTGCACCGCTGCGCCAACGCCCCATCAGCTTCGCGGCCAGCAACTCGCGCCGATGGGCATCGCCTTGGGGGTCCACGGAATCCCGCGAGTGCTCGTGCAGGAAACGCTCGAAGGACTCGACGTCCTGCCGCAGCTTGCGCAGCACCAGGTAGGTGCCATTGCATCCCAGGTCCTTCCGGGACGAGCCTTCGAGCGAGGGGAGGAGCCCGCGCGAATCCTGCTCCGCGGACACGGTGGGAGAGGAGGGCAGCTGCCCGTATGCGTTCTCGTAGCCGAGGATGAATTCTCCCGCCTTGATGGGCGGTGTCTGTCCGGGCTTCGCTGGAGTGCCCTCGATGGTGGGCTGGGTGATGCCATCCCGGAAGCCAAACGCCTCCTTGAAGCCGTTCTGGGTGCCCTCCTCGCCGTCCATCCTCCGCAGGCACGCGTCCTGGACGAACACCTCGCCCAGTCCGGAGGCATAGCGCTCGCGGTGGCGCGCGTGGAGGGCTTCCATCTCTTCCAGGTGCTGCTCGTCCCCGGGGGTGAAGAGCATGAGGACGAGGTGGATTTCCTTGTCCTCCTCGCCCTTCCGGGCCGGCCCGCCAAAGCACCACTTGTCCGGCGCGCTCGCGCCCGTGTCGCCGAGGGCACGAGCACGGTGGGCACTGGTCTGTCCCTCGACGAACTCCGGCAGGAAGGACTCGCGCACCTCCCGAGGCAGCCCGAGCGCCGCCAGACCCTTCTCGGTGAAGGCCACATGCACCGCATGGTCCTTCCGCTGGCCTTTCTCCTTGGCCCTCTGGAGGTGCTTCATCGTGGTGACCTGCTCGGACAGCTCCCGCAGCCAGGCCTTGGCCTGCTCCGGATGCTTCACCCGGAGGAACGCGTAGCGCGCGCGCGGCAGGTCGCCGTAGCCGGCGAAGACAATCGCCTGGATATCATGCCCATCGAGCTGCTTCTTCATGAGAGCCATCTCAGCCATTCCTTTACCTGCTCCGTGGACAGGCGGGCCTTCGCCTTCGCGCGGATGTTCCTGTTGTTGTAGATGTTGGAGACGCTCAGGTCCGGGTGCCGGGTGAACCAGACCTGTGTGTAGACCTGATGCTGGCGGACCCACTCCTTGAATTCCTCCTCGCGGTCGGCACCCAACTCCAGACGTGGAGGCCAGACGCGCAGCCGCATGGAGGGGAATCCCTCGGTGTTGCACCAGATGGTGGTGAGCCCGATGCTCGCCCGGTCCACGAACGTGCCGAGGTAGTCCTCCCAGCTCCCATCGTAGTTGCTGAAGAAGAGCAGGCGGTGCTTCGCGCGCCCCGCCTCGAGCGGCTCCTCGTTGCGCACGAGGATCCAGCGCGCGAAGTGGATGCCCTCGATGCCCCCGAGGCGGCCCTCGGCGAAGGAGTACCTGGCCCAGTAGCCCCACACCCACAGCGCCAGCTTGACCAGGAGCAGCCGAGACAGGCCCGGCTTGAGGTCCACCAGGTGCGTGAGCTGGTTCTGCGTCTGGAAGTCCTCGCGCTCGAGCAACCTGCCCCGTCTCTCGCGCCCCTTGAGGCGGTAGGTGGGGCGGGTCGCCCCCCCGCGTGCTCCCCTCAATCGATTCGCCGCGACCTCCACGAACCTCAGCCCCAACAAGGCCAGTCCCGTGGGGAGCGCCACTGGCAGCGCGAGCACGCCCAATCCGACACGCATGGCGCTCGTGCGCAGCAGCCGCTTCTTCCAGGATGGCCGCTCGGGGTCGAGGGTCAGCTGCTGGGCGGATGCGCGCGCTTCGAGGTATCGCCCGATGTCCGCGTGGAGTTGATGCTCCCCCCCTGGCCGGTACTGCCCGCGAGCCTCATCGAGGTAGCTTTGGATGTGCTCCCGTACCCGGGCGTCGTTGTCGATGCTCTCGACGCTCATGCCCGGGTAGCCCTGGAAGAAGAGGGGCTCGCTCAGCGCGTGGTCGAGCAAGTAGCCCACGAGGGCCTCATCCGTGTCCTCGGCTCGGAGCGGTGGCGCGCAATGGCAATAGATGTGCTCGCGCAGCGTGCACCCAGCCAGGCGCACGAAGTTCCGCAGGAAGTCCTCCACGGTGCAGTCGAAGTTGGCCTCGAACGCCAGCATGGGACCAGGAATGATGACCCAGCGCAGGAAGTGGGTGGTCTTCAGCTCGTCGAACGAGAGGTGTGGGTTGTGCTGGATGTCATGGCCGATCTTCTCCAGAACCTTTTCCAGCGAACGGAAGCGCTCGAGCTGGATGGGCACGAGCACCGTCAATGCATTGCGCTTCATGGCCACCTGCTTGCGCCTCCTCGCCCGCCCGTGGGACCGCGCGGAGCGTTTCAACGCCTGGCCGGGTGAGCGGTGGACCGCTCCTGTACTCGTGTCATCCATGCGAAATCGCCCTCGCTTGTTCTGGTCTGAGCGGAGGGGTTGCATTCGTGACGGGTGATGGAGGAACGGCCTCCTCGCATGACTCACGGGAGCCGTGGCGCACGCCTGCTCCCGCGCATCAGGAGCCGTGGGAGTGGTTCTCGTGCGGCTTCGAGTCCTGGTGCGTCCCGCTCAGACTCGCGCGCGCCCGCTGCTCGTAGGCGAACATCCCGTGCTCGTGGGCGAAGTGGATGGCCTCGAGGAACGCCGCGCGCGCCTCCTTCTCCCGGCCCGCCAGCCGCAGCAATTCGCCCCGGGCGCGATGCAGTTCGGGCAGGTACGAATACTCTTTTATCGTTGCCGCCGCCGCCAGCGCGTCGCCCACCACGGCCAGTCCTTCCCTCGCCTGTCCCAGTCGCAGGTGGATGGTTGCCATCATCCCCAGGTTGTGGTGCGAGCCCGCGAGGAGGCCGGAGTGCTCCCACTGCTTCTGGCCCTGCTGCATCAGAGCCAGCCCCTCCTCGGGGCGCCCCAACTCGGACAGGGCCCAGGCCCGTAGCAACGAGGGCCACAGGTACCACAGGAGGAAGCGGTGCTCGCGCGCGAGTGGGATGCACTGCTCGGTGAGCGCCAGCGTGGTGCTCGCATCCCAGCGCAACTGGCTGCCGATGGCGCAGTAGGTGAGCGCGAGGGCCATCGTGTGCGGGTGGCCGATGCGGCTGGCCAGTTCCATCGCCTCGCGAGTGAAGAGCCTGGCCCGGACCTCCTGGCCGGCGGCGGAGAGCGGAAGCGTGCCATAGGCCAGCACGGCCACGCGCGGGTTCACCCACTGGCGCACGGCGATCTGCCGGTGCCGCTCGAGGTCGAAGTCCATGTCCGCCCGTGCCTGCTCCACGTGGCTCAGGGATTGGGCGATCTCCCCCCAGACGAAGAAGTTCGTCGCCATCATCCGGTGGCCCATGCAGAGCAGTTCGTGGTTGTTCTTGCTCTCTCCCAGGCTCACCAGCAGTTTGGCCACCTCGTGCGCGTCGTCAAACCTGCCTCGCGCGGAGTAGTAGGCGAACGAGCCCCAGAAGCCCAGCTCCAACCGTGGCAGCTCCTCGCCCACCTGGCGGAAGAGCGCCTGCGCCCGCGCGTACGTGCTCTCCACCTCGGTCGACTGGTATCCTTTCACCTGCACCAGCGGAACGCCCAAGGCGATGAGCAGTTGCAGTTCCTCCTTCGTGAGTTCCGTGGCGTCCGGCAGGCTGCGTAGCAGCTTCAGCGCCTGGGTGAGGTGGCTCACCGCCTCCTCGTTGGCGGAACGCAGGCTGGCGAGCATGCCGCCCTTCTTCCAATAATGGATGGCGGGTTGGAACTCCTGGGCCTCCTCGTAGTGGTGGGCCAGCAGCTCGGGCCGCGTCTCCGCCACCCCAGGGAAGTGCTTCTCCAGCACGTGGGCGATCTTCCGGTGATAGTGCCGCCGCGTGCCCCGGGGCTGGGACTGGCACGCGGCCTCCTGGATGAGGGCGTGACGGAACTGGTAGGTGGGCTCGGCGTTGTCGGTCTGGACCTGGAGCAGCCCGGCGGACACCAGTCCCATCAAGTCCCGGCGCAGCGCGGGCTCGCTCTGGCCCGTGAGGATGACGAGCAGCGCCTGGGAGAAGGTTCGCCCCACCAGTGCACACAACTGCGCGAGCTGTTTCTGCCGCCTGGGCAGCGAGTCCAGCCGCGCCAGCAGCAACTCCTGGAGCGTCACGGGGATGGAGGCCGATGCTCCGCCCTCCAGGAGCACGCGTGTCATCTCCTCCACGAAGAGCGGAACGCCGTCCGTTCGGGCCACCAGTTGCCGCATCGCCTCCTCCGGCAGCGACTGGCCGCGCGTCACCTCCTTCACCAGTTGCTCGGTACTGGCCGCGGGCAGCCTCTCCAGCGAGATGGACTCGAAGCCCGGGCCTTGGGTCCACGGTGGGTGGAACTCCGGGCGCGCGCTGAGGACGAAGAGGATGCGCGCCCGCTCCACCTTTTCCCGCATGTAGTCGAGCATTTGCAGCGAGGAGGGATCCGCCCAGTGCAGGTCCTCCACCACCACCAGAACCGGCTGCTCCCCGGCGTTCCACATGAGCAGCGATGTCAGCCCCTCCAGCGTCTCTTCCTTCTGCCGCTGCGGGGTGAGGCGCAGGTGCGGCGAGTCCTCGGCCACTGGCAGCGACATCAGCGCGGCCAGCAGCCGCACCTGGAGGGGCGACAAGCCCCGTTGCTGGAATTGCGTCTCCACCACGCGCAGGTTCTCCTGGCGCGAGCGCTCCGGGCGAAGCCAGTTGCGCTGCAACACCTCGATGACGGGGTGCAGCGCGCTGGTGCTGTACTGGCTCCAACACTGGAGCCGCAGCAGCATGGGCCGCTCCGGTGACACCCGCTCGATCAGCTCCTGGATGAGGCGGGATTTGCCGATGCCGGCCTCGCCAGACAGCAGCAGATAGCTCCCCTGCCGCTCACGGGCGCGCCGCCACGCGTCGAGCAGGCGACCCAGCTCCCGCTCGCGGCCCACCAGCGGGGTCAATGTCCCGCCCCCCTTGAGCGCCCGCTCGAAGCGGATGATGGCCTCGCGCGAGCGCAGCACGCGGTGCACGGCCAGCGCGCGCCTGCCGTCGAACGTCCTCGAGCCGAGCGGCTCCGTGTCGAAGGCACGCCGCACGAGGTTGTGCGTGTTGGGGCCGATCACCACTTCGTCCGGCCCGGCCTGCCGCGCCAGCCACGCCACCACCCGGGGCGCCTCCCCCTGCATGGTGGGGGTGCGCCCGCGCAACTCGGGGAGGATGTCGTCCAGCACCACCATGTCCGTGTAGATGCCCACCCGCGCCGACAGCACCGCGTGACTTCCCGGCGGCACCTTCCCCTGGAGGACTTCTCGCACGGCGGCGGGCAGCGCCAGGCCCGCGAGCACCGCGCGCTCCGAGTCCCCCTCGCGTGCCACCGGGTAGCCGAAACAGGCCAGTGCCTCGTCCCCCATGCACAGGTGGACGAAGCCTCCGTGGCGCTGCATCACCTTCGACGCACACTGGTGGAAGGTGGCCTCCAGCTCGCTGAAGTCCTCTGGATCCATTTCCTCCGCCAGTGCGGACAGCCCCTCCATCCGGCACGACACCAGCGTCACCTGGCGTCGCTGAGGCGCCACGGACAGAGGGGCCTCGCGTCCCGGCCGGAGCTGCTCTCCCAGTTCGCGCAGCTCCTCGCTCAGCTCCTCGGCCGACAACAGCCGTTGCGAGGGCTCCTTGGCCAGCACCAGGGACAGGAGCGATTCCAGCTCCCCACGCAGCTCGGGGTGGCGCGCGCGCAGTGGCGGCACCGGCTCCGGCGACAGCACCTGCGCGCGTAGCTCCTCCATGTTCATGGAGGGGTAGGGCAGCTCTCCGGTGAGCAACTCATACAAGAGGATGCCCGCGGCCCAGAGGTCGGTGCGCTCGTCCACCGTCCGCGCGCGCCATTGCTCCGGCGCCATGTAGGCGGGAGTCCCGGCGGTGGGCAGGTGCGGCAGCGCCGAGGGTCCTCCCGTCAACCATGCCAGTCCAAAGTCGAGCAATTTCACCGTGCCCTGTCGGGTGATGAAGACATTGCTCGGCTTGAGGTCGCGGTGGACGATGTGATGTTGGTGCGCGTGCGCCAGCCCGGCCGCCACCCCGCGCATGATGTCCAGCGCGCGCCACGGTGCGAGCCGCTTCTCGCGTTGCAGCACCGCCGCGAGCGACTCGCCCTCCAGACACTCCATGACGAGCACGGGCACCAGAGGCCTGCCCGGTCCCTCCGCCCACTCGGAGATGTCGAAGATGCGGACGATGTTCTCGTGGTCCAGTTGGGCAATGGCCCGTGCCTCCCGCAACGCCATGCCCGCCAGCTCCTCGCGGGGGAAGAGGAGCTTGAGCGCCACCACGCGCTGTAATTCCTCGTCCCGGGCGCGGAAGACCTGACCCATGGCGCCCTCTCCCAGGCGCTGGAGGATCTCGAAGCGGCGTCCGTCCAAGCCTCCCAGGTGCTCTCCGGGCACCAGACGGCGGAACGCGTGCTTCGGGGAGGAGTCAGCCACCTCTTTCAGGAGCGAGTCCCCGAAATCCGAGTCCTCGAATGACTCACGGGAGGGTTGTTGGTCGCCCTGCTCGTCGTCGCCACTCTTCCCCATGGTTGGACCCCCGTGAGCTGTCCTGGAAAATGTAGGAGCCCCTCGGGGTACGGGCAATGAACCCTCCTCCATGGCGCCAGCGGCCGGCCCACCGCGAGCCTGGACTCTTGGAACGGGTTCTTCGCGTCGGCGTGGCGGCGGCCGAGCCCTCGAATCAGTGGCGAGCGGTGTACTTCCATGCCCACCAGATGAAAGGAATCGCTTCCCTGGCCGGGGGGAACCGTCTCCAGAGCGAGATGGGGCTCTCTTGACTCGACAGGATACATGAAGAGACTTGACTTGAATGGTCAAATCGAGTCCCGTGTGGGCGTGGGTCGCGCGGTCACGAGGGGACGCCGGATGACGGATGAGAAGAGTGGAACGGGGGGCACGCGGAGGCTGTTCCAGCTTGGCGAGAACTACGGCGAGGTCGGGCCGGGACTCGGCTGCCTCTACGAGGCATGGCGGGTGGACAAGGGTCGGCCCGCCCTGATGTTGAGGCCCGGGGATGGCGTGGAGTGGCAGCCCGAGGGTCCCTGGCGGGTGTGTATCTCCTGCGATCCGAAGGAGGACTCGGTGACGCTGGAAGTGAAGCAGGCGCCCGCCGCGGCTCAGTTGATGGAATTGGCGAACCTCCTCGTCCTGATGACCGCGGCGGTCGGACGCGTGGAGGACAATGCCCAGGTGCAAGCCCATCTCGCGCGAGGGCCGGTCACTCTTGCCGGGCCGTGGAGTTCACGAGCGCGCTGGTCCTGGAGTGTGCCGGCGCTCGCGAGCGTGGCGGTGTTCGCGCTGGGTCTGGGCGTGGGGCTGTCCATCGCGAGAGAGTCTCCCCTCCCGAATGAGACCGTTGCCGGCATGGCGTCGAAGACAGTCACCCTGACGAACGCGCCTTATGTCATCGCCTCGAGTGGGTCCGATGCGGGCATCATCGCCTACCCCATGCCAGCGGGCCCCTTCGCGAATCAGGAGCCGACTCCCTGCAAGGCTCAACGGGGTGAAGTGGCCATCAATGGTGGGTGCTGGATTGAAGTCGCCCAGCGTCCTCCTTGCCTGGCGGACACCCATGCCGAGTATCAGGGCAGGTGCTACCTGCCCGTCGCGAAGCGTGCCCGCCTACCGCAATCCGTCGAGCCCTCGGGTCAGTGACGAGCGGTGTACTTCCATGCCCACCAGATGAGGGGAAGCTGCAAGGGCAGGCGGACGAGGGCCACCCACAGGTGGGGATTGCCCTGGCGGTGGTAATCGATCGCCATCTGGATGTTGGCGGGGAAGACGGCGATGAGTAGCGCGATGATTCCCCAGGCGGCGTAGGGCCGGGTGACGGTGGGGATGAGCAACAGGCCCAGTCCAATCTCGAAGACGCCGCTGATCAGTACCATCGCCCGGTGATAGGGGATGTAGGGGGGCATGAGCCGCACATACGGGTCCGGATGGACGAAGTGGTTGATGCCGGCACCGATGTACAGCAATGCCATCAGGTACAAGAAGATGCGGGTCATGAGGTTCCAGGGTTTGGTTCGTGCGCCCAGAGGGCGAAGGGAACTCCATCTTTTCGGAGCAGGTAACCCAGACAGCCATCACCCCCGTGGGCTATTCCTTGGCGTCGTCCTTGTCCTCCGCCCCGGCGGCGGGGTGGCGGCGGCCGAGCTTGCGGTAGAGCGTCTTGCGATCCACGCCGAGGATGCGCGAGGCGAGTGTCCGGCTGCCGCCCACCGTCTCCATGACGCGCTGGATGTAGCGCCGCTCCATCTCCTCCAGTGACACCAGCTCGGACACGTCCTGGTTCTGTGTCTGGGGATTGGGCGCGCGGTAGTCCCGGATGCGATCCGGCAGATCCTCCACCGTGAGCTGCTCGTAGGCCGTGAGCGCCACCGCGCGCTCGATGCAGTTCTGCAACTCGCGCACGTTGCCGGGCCAGCTGTAGGCCAGGAGCCGCTGGGCCACCGCGGGGCTCAACCCCACCACCCGCTTGCCGCTGCGCGTGGCGAAGTGTTCCAGGAAGCGCTGCGCCAGCAGCAACACGTCATTGCCCCGGGCCCGCAGCGGCGGCAGCTCCAGGCCGATGACGTTGAGCCGGTAGTACAGGTCCTCGCGGAAGCGTCCCTCCTCCACCGCCAGCTCCAGGTCCCGGTTGGTGGCGGCGACGATGCGCGCGTCGAAGGCCACCTCCGTCTCGCCGCCCACCGGGCGCACCGTGCGCTCCTGCAGCGCCCTCAGCAGCTTGGGCTGGAGCGTGAGCGGCAACTCCCCCACCTCGTCGAGGAACAGCGTGCCGCCGTTGGCCTTCACGAACAGGCCCGAGCGCGACGTCTTCGCGTCCGTGAACGCCCCCCGCACGTGGCCGAACAACTCACTCTCCAGCAGCGCCTCGGGCATGGCCGCGCAGTTGATGGCCACGAAGGGCCCCGCCCGGCGCCGGCCCCGCTCATGCAACGCCCGCGCGGCCACCTCCTTGCCCGTGCCGCTCTCGCCCGTCACCAGCACCGACGTGTCCGAGTCCGCCACCCGGTCGATGAGCTCGTACACCCGGCGCAGCGCGAGGCTCTCGCCCACCACGCCCCCTTCCGTGGACACCTCGCCCAGCGCCCGGCGCAACCGCCTCACCTCCTCGCGCAGCGCCCGGTGCCGCACCGCCCGTTCCAGCACCAGCGCCAGCGCGTCCAGGTCCACCGGCTTCGTCACGAAGTCGTACGCGCCCGCGCGGATGGCCGCCACCGCTGTCTCCAGGCTTCCAAACGCCGTCACCACCACCACGGGGATGTCCGGACGGTTGAGCGCGATGCGCTCGCACAGCGCGATCCCATCCATGCCCGGCATCCGCAGGTCCGTGAGCACCGTGTCGAAGTCCTCCGACTCCAGCAGCGCGAAGGCCTCGGCGGCGCTGCCGAGCACCGTGGGCACGAAGCCCCGGCGCGTCAGGCCCTTCTCCAGGAGCGCTCGCATCTCGCGCTCGTCCTCGACGACCAGCACGCGGCCCTTCGTCGCGCTCATGTCCCCGCCTCCTGTGCGTCCCTCCCTCCCGGTGGGAGGAAGATGGAAAAGCAACTACCGCGTCCGGGCTCGCTGCTCACTGAAATCCACCCCCCATGGTCCCGGATGAGTCCATAGGAGACAGACAGGCCGAGCCCCGTTCCCTCGCCCACGTCCTTGGTGGTGAAGAAGGGCTCGAAGACGTGGGGCAGCACCTCGGGGGCGATGCCCTCGCCCTCGTCCCGCACGTCCAGCCGCACCCACTCGGCCTCGGGCCCTCCCAGGTCCGCCGGGGGCAGGGCGCGCTCCCGCCCGAGCCGCACCCGGAGCACTCCCCCCTGCTTCATCGCCTGCATGCCATTGACGATGAGGTTGGTGAGGGCCTGTTGGAGCTGCCCCGCGTCCACCTCCAGCATCAGCGGGCCCGCGGCTTCCTGGTCCAGCGTGACGTGGCGCCGCGCCGCGAGCGGTCGCAGGAGCGCGAGCGTGCGCTCCACGAGCTGGGTCAGGTCCTCCGGGGCGCGCTGGGGCGTGCGCCGCCGGGCGAAGTCCAGGAGCTGGCGGATGATGCCCGTCATGTGCTGCACCTGCTGGGAGATGATGCGGGCGTATTCGGGCACCTCCTCGCCCTCGGCCTCGCCCGAGGCGATCATCTTCGCGCGGCCGAGCACCACGTTGAGCGGCGTGCCCAGCTCGTGCGCCACGCCCGAGGCGAGCTTGCCCACGGTGGCCAGCCGGTCCGAGTGCCGCAGGTGCTCGAGCGTGGCCACGCGCGCCGCCGTCTCCGCCTCCACCTGCGCGCGCGCGGACGACAGCTCGTGGGCCATCTGGTTCATCGCGTTCGCCAGCGTGGCCAGCTCGTCCTCCTGGCGCAGGTGCACCCGGGCCTCCAGGTCTCCCTGTCCCACGCGGTGGGCGAGCCCCACCAGTTGCTCCACCGGCTGGCCCACCAGCCGCCGTCCCATGGCCATGGCCACCACCAGGAAGGCGAGGGTGATGGCGCCCGTCGCTACCGCGGTGCTCACCACCGTCTGCCGCACCCGCAGGCGCTGCTCCATCAGGGGCTCGATGATCTGGATGGCGCCCAGCCGCCCGTTGACGGTGACGGGGGTGAAGGAGAGCAACCACCCCGGCGGCCGGGTAGGGTCCGTGAAGGACGTGTCCTGTCCGGCGAGCAGCGCCCTCCATTGCTCGACGGGGAGTGATCTTCCCTCGCGCGAGTCCAACCACAGCCAGCTCACCCGCACCTGCTCCTGGAAGAGGTTGGCGTCCGAGAGCAGGGTGAGCGCCGCCTGCTGGCCCTCCATCTGCCAGGACCGGACGAAGGAGCCTCCCAGCGTGTGGCCGAGCAGGCGGTGGTCATGCTGCATGTCCAGCTCGGAGCGAGCCAGCTCCCTGCGCACCTGGATGGTCTGCAGCCCGGCGATGACGGCGAAGGCGAGCAGCACGAGGGCGAGGACGATCTTCCGGGCGAGCTTCATGGTGTGGTTCCGGGGTCTGGCATACCCCCCGGGACTTCTTCAAGAAACGCACCCGGCTCCCCGTCTCCCCGGGCCGTCCCGCGCGAGGCGGAATGCCCCGATGGGGCAGGCTGCCCCCGCGAAGCGCGCCCTCCGGGCCTCGCGTCCCCTCCGAGGCGCGCACTGGCACACGGCATGCTCCTGTAAGGGGCGGAGTGCTCTTTGCTCCCAGGGACGTGCGTCATGATGCCTTCCGAACCCCATCCGCTCCGCATCCTCCTGGCGGAGGACGATGAGGAGATGCGTTCGCTGCTGACGTTGACGCTGGTGCGGGCCGGCTTCGCGGTGGTGGCGCTGGAGGACGGCTACGAGCTGGCCGACTACGTGTCGCTGACGCGGGTGTGTGGGGGGCCTCTGTCGCCGCCGGATCTCATCCTCTCGGACATCCAGATGCCGGGGCGCACCGGGCTGGAGGTGCTCGCCCAGACCCAGGCGGCGGGGCTCGCCTGCCCCGTCATCCTCCTGTCGTCCTTCGCGGACGAGGAGACGCGCGAGGAGGCCAGACGGTTGGGGGTGCGAGCGTTCCTGGACAAGCCGGTGGACCTGGAGGTGCTGCGGGACACCGTGCGGGAAGCGGCTGGAGCGCCTGGCGCGTCGTTGCGCTAACCTCCGCCGCCGCGCATGTCCCGCTCCCGTCCACTCCTCGTCGCGTTCGTCTCGCTGCTCGTGTTGGCCGCCGGAGCCGCCGTCTGGCGCACCTCGGCGTCCACCCCTCCGCCGCCCCCGGCGGTGGCTGTCCCGAGTGCTCCACCCGCGGTGGCTCCCGCGGCCGTGAAGCCGGCCGAGGCGATGGCCCAGGTGCCCGCCCGGTTGTCCTCGCCCGCGGCGGGCTACGTGGGCGCGGAGAAGTGTGGCGAGTGCCATGACACCGAGCACGAGGCATGGAGCAAGGACTGGCATGCGCGGGCGCTCTCGCCGGCCGAGCCCCGCTTCGTGGTGGGCGACTTCGCCAACACCCACTACAAGGGCGAGTCCAGCGAGGCGTGGATGACGCGGCGCGACTCGCACTCCTTCATGCGCACGCGCGGGCCCACGGGCGTGCTCGCCGACTACCCGGTGGACTGGGTGATGGGCGGCAAGCACATGCAGGACCCCGTCACCCAGATGCCGGATGGCCGCTGGCAGGTGCTGCCCATCTACTTCCACGTCACCGGCCACGGCGAGTGGGTGGACTACTCCGAGGCCAAGCAGGGTGCCCTGCCGCCGGACCACCCCTTCTTCTGGTCCAACTGGCAGCGCAATGCCCAGCACTCGTGCCTGGACTGCCACGTCACCGGGCTCGACACGCGTTATGACCGCGCGACCCATCGCTGGAGCACGGGCTTCGCGGACGCGGGCGTGGCGTGCGAGAGCTGTCATGGCCCGGGCGCGCGCCACGTGGAGACGCAGCTCGCCCGGGACATCGTCCAGCCGGAGAAGCTCCCGCCGGAGAAGGGTCTGGCCCTGTGTGCCCAGTGCCATGGCCCCCACCGCACGCTCTTCCCGTCGCTGGACGCCGCGCACCATTTCAAGCCGGGCGAGCGCTACGAGGACAGCTACCAGCCCATGGTGTTGCTGCTGGGCGAGACTCGCTCCGGCGACTTCTTCGACGATGGGCGTCCGAAGACCTCCAGCTTCGAGTACCAGGCCCTCATCCAGTCGCGCTGCTACCTGAAGGGAGGCGCCACGTGCCTCACCTGCCACGACGCGCCCCACGACGGGCACGTGAATGAGCTCAAGCAGCCCAAGCACCCCGCGAAGGCGGTGACGGTGGGCTCGGCGACCTGCCAGGGCTGCCACGCGAAGGAGTTCTCCGAGGGCTCGCGGCACACCCACCACACCGCCTCGGCCGAGGCGCCGGACTGCGTCGCCTGCCACATGCCGCCCACCATCTCCGGCGTGCTGGACACGTTCGCGGACCACGCCATCGACGTGCCGGTGCCGCGCAACACGGTGAAGCATGGCATCCCCAACGGGTGCAATGCGTGTCATGCGCATGCCAAGGCCACGCCCGAGGCGATGGACGAGGCGCTGGCGAAGTGGTGGCCCCAGGCGAAGACGCGGCAGGCCCGGCGCATGCGCCTGGCGGATGCCCTGGCGGTGAAGACCGCGGCGGACAGCCGCCCGTTCCTGGAAGGCGTGCTGGCGGACACGAAGGAGGCGCCCTCCCTGCGCGGCGTGGCGGCGCAACTGCTCGCCCAGCGCTTCCGCCAGGACGCGCTCCCCGCGCTGAAGGCGGCGCTCGCCACCGCCCGGGACTCGGGCCTGCGCTCGGACCTCGCCGCGGCGCTGGCCGCCACGGGCTCGCGTGACGCGCTCGACCTGCTCACCCCGCTGCTCGAGGACAAGTCGCTCTGGGTGCGCCAGTCCGCCGCGCTGCCGCTCGCCGGGGCGGGGGATGCGCGCGGGCTCGAGACGCTGGAAAAGCTGGCCCACACGCCCGCCTCGGAGGGGCTGCCGATGCCGCACGTGTTGCTCGGCCAACTCGCGCTGCGCCAGGGCGACATGGTCAAGGCCACCACCGAGTTGGAGCGCTCCCTGGACCTGCAGCCGTACAACGCCGGCGTGCTGGTGATCCTGGCCGATGTCTACGCCCGCCAGGGGGACATCCCCCGGGCCCGCGAGCGATTGGAGGAAGCCCTGCGGTTCGATCCGCGCAACAAGGCGGCGCGGCAGCGGCTGAGCATGTTGCAACGGGGGCCGGGCCCGCGCCGCTGAGCGGTTGGGCCGGGCCACGGCAGGTGCGAGGCTGGCCCCAGCACGAGGGCCACCCCGGACTGCGTGGTGTTGAGGCGCTCAAGACAAGCCACTGCCGTGCTGGGAAGGACTGAAGGAGGACGAGAGGCAGCAAGCGGTGCGGTGGCTCGTGGAGCAAGTGGAAGCCGAGGCTCAATCCCGGGGCAGAGTGAACGGCCCTCTCACGCCTTATTGTCAGGGCTGAGTCTTGGAGCACATGGATGCCGTATTTCAGAGTCAAGGAAGACACATCATCCCCGGAGTACACGGGCGATATTGACGCCGCCCACAAATGGAAGCTGCCGGGTGTCTTCGAGTGTCCCGGCTGCGGAGCCACTTGGGGTGACAACTCCATCGCCTATCCTTCGGTGGACCTCACGCCTATCGCCACCAAGGCAGACTTCGAGGAAGCGCGAGCAGAGCCCATTGAGGAATACGAACGACTGTGTGGACTGGTGCGACCCTATCTACCGCCGGGGGCAATGCTGGAACCGGGCACAGCGCTTGGCCCCCTCGTAGGCAAGGCCCAGGGCCGCTTCGGGCCGCTCGTGTCCCCCTATCCCTGGTGGCTGTTGGTGGAGCACACGGCACTGGAAAAGCTCCAGGCCGAAGGTGTGCGCGGCCTCAAGGGCTGCCGCACCCAATTGCGCTTCCGTCAGCGCTCACCACCCGAACTCCTCGAGTTGGAACTCGTCGTCACGGGCCGTGCCCATCCAGATTGCCTGCCACCGAACCCCAAGCCGCCTTGCTCTCGCTGTAGCCGTCGTGGACTTCGCTTGCCCGATAATCTTCTGCTGGACCTCGGAACGCTTCCGAAGCACCTGGACGTTTTCCGGTTGGAGGACTTCTCCACCGTCATCGTCTGCACGGGGCGTTTCGTCGAGGCCTGCCGCAGCTTGGGCCTGAAGGGTGTGTCATTTCACCCTCTGCACGCGAAATCGCAGGGCTAAGCGGGCGAGCCACCTGTAGTTGCTGGAGGCGCCTCAGTACTCCTTGCTCCAGATGAAGTCCGCGCCACCCACCTGTGCGTCGCCGTACTCGGCCTCCACGCCCCAGCGGGGGCCGAACTGGTACTCCAGCCGCACGGAGTTGGCGTTCTCCCGCCGCGTGGTGGACTGGTTCTGGGGCGTGCCCAGCCGGCCGCTGTAGCCCAGGTAGAGCTTGTCCGTGAGGTACTTGCCCACCTCCAGCCGCGCTCCCGCGAGGCCCTCGTCGCCGGACTCGATGGTGAGCACGTCCAGCGGCAGCTTCGCCGCCAGGGCCTTCTTGGCCTGCGAGGCCAGGAGCGAGCCGAGCACCGAGGCCACCTGGCCCTGGTTCATCGACGAGGCACCCGAGCCCGCCTTGAGCGTGCGCCGGCCCGTGGCGAGCAGCGTGTAGATGTCCGTCTCCGGCAGCGGCGGATCGCTCGTGGGCTTGATGGTGAAGTCCTTGCCCTGGCCGCGCACGGCGACGTACACCGTCACGCCCGCGCTCTCGTTCTTGTACTCGGCGGTGGCGTTGATGTAGGGCGCGGCCGCGGGGCCGGTGAAGCGCACCTGGCTGGAGTTCTGGATGTTGAAGCGCCGGCCGAGCACCTCCACCTCGCCGCGCTGCACGTGCACCTCGCCGTAGATGGAGGCGGTGTCCGCGTACTCGACGCGGAAGTTCTCCGACAGGCCGACCTCCACGTTGACGTCGGCGCCCTGGACCCAGAGGTTGCGCGGGGCGTTGATGTTGATGCGGTACTGGCGCTGGGGCTCGGCCTGGGTGGGGCCGGCGCCGCCCGTGGCGGTGTCCGTGGGCGGGGCCTCGGCCTCGGCCTGGGCGGGATTCATCGGCTGGCCCTGGCACGTGAGCACGATGCCCTCGGGCCGCTCGAGCACCTGCAAGTCCTTGCGCTTCTCCTCCGGCAGTTTGATGTGGGCCTCGGGAATGGAGAGGTTGCGCAGGTTGATGAACTGGGCGGTCTTGGAGATGTCCCCTTCGAACTCGGTGCGCAGCTGGATGATGGCGAAGAGCTGGTCATCGAGCACGAGCGGGAAGTCGTTCAGGTTGCCCTCGCCCGTGAGGTTGAACGAGCCGGACGCCGTGCGCGTCCCCTCGGCCTTGAGCTTGAGGCTGCCCTGGCCGCTCTGGGCGGAGAAGTCGGAGAGCGAGATGCGCTGGTCGTCCACGGCGAGCGCCACGTGCACGTCGCGGTAGTCGCCCATCCCATCCAGCGACAGCCGGCCCTGCTTCCACTCGAGCTGGCCCTGCAGCTTGGGCGCTCCGAGCGTGCCGTCCACGCGCACCTTTTTCATCACCAGCTCGCCGCCGATGGCGCGCACCATGGGCAGCTGGGCGCCGGAGAGGAAGGAGAGATCGAATATGTGCGAGTCCAGCTCCACCACCACGGGGATGCGGCGGGTATCCATGCCCTGGCGCAGCGCGGGCAGGGACAGGTCCTGCGTGGCGTGGCCCCGGGCGGTGAGCGTGCCGCCCTTGGGCGAGGTGAGGAGCGCGTCGAAGGCGGAGCGCGCGTCGGCGTAGGTGTAATGCAGCCGCGCCTGGCCGAGGCCCAGCTCCCGCACGCCGATGTTCTGCACGCCGGCGGTGAGGTCCACCTTGGGATCGTTCAGCGTGCCGCGCGCGCTCAGGCTCAGGGAGACGACGTTCTGGGGCTCGGAGGCGTTGTTCTGCTGCTCCTGGGGCTGTGCTTCGCCCCCGCGGCAGCGGGCATTCAGGGCGACTCGCGGGGAGACACTGGCCAGGCCCTGCAACTCGCGCTGGGACAGGGGACCCGCGCGCGCGGTGAGGGTGAAGGGCACATGGCCCACCACGTCCTGGTCCTGCAGCGCCACGAGCGAGGCGCGCACCTGGGCCTCCATCTGCGCGAGCAGCGTGCTCTCACGCCGGGCCTCGAGCTGGAGCTTCACGGAGGAGGGGCCGGTGAGCACGGCCAGTTCGCCATCCAGGGGCACGACGCCATTGACCGTGGCCTGGCGGGCCTGCACCTTCAGCTCCCCTTCGGGCGCGAGCAGCGGACCGGTGAGGTGGGCCGTCATGGAGAGCTTGCCGCCCGCGTCGGTGGCCAGCCCGTACTGCGACAGCAGCGCGAGCGGCATGTCGACGACCTCGGCGCGCAGCTCTCGCATGGGGGTCTCCATGGCCTGTTGCGCCGTGGGCGGACGGGCGATGAGCCCGCCGAGGGTGAAGGGCGTCTCCAGCGTGGCGGTGGCCTTCTGGGCGAGGCCGCGCAGGTTCAGGGTCGCGCTGAGGGCGCCGTCCTGCTCATCCGACCGGGCGGTGAACTCGAAGTCGAGCTGCTCTCCGGCCAGCTTGGGCGGGAGCGCGCCGATGGCGAGCGGCACGGGCGGGGCCTGCTCGGGGTCTGTCGCGGAGGCCGTTCCCCAGTAGCGCAGATCCGCGCCCTGGAGCGCGAGGTCCAGCCGCGGGTCGTTCGCCATGCCCTTGAGGGTCACCTTCCCGGACAGCCGGCCGGTGGCGGACTCGGGCTGGCCAGCCATGCGCAGCGCGGAGCCGATGTCCAGGTGGTCCAGGGTGAGCTCCAGGTCCACGGGCTCGCGGCGGTGCTTCATGAGGCCCTGGACCGGCACGTCGAAGTGGCTGGAGACGCGCAGCGCGGGCGCGCTCGCGGTGAAGGTCCCGGTGGCGCGGTCGCGCGCGTAGCGGCCGTCCAGGTCGAACGCCAGGTCCGAGTACTGCTGGTAGCGGCCACCGCTCAACTTGAGCTGGGCCCGGGCATCCGGCCGGGACATGCGCCCGTCCACGGACACCTCGCCGGAAATCAATCCCGCCACGTCGAAGGACGCGGGCAGGTAGGCCTTGGGCAGGCGGCTCAGGTCCAGGGCTCGCAGCTCGGTGCGCGCGCGGATGGACTCCCCCTGCATCTTCAGGGCGAGCGACAGGCCCTGCTCGCCGGAGGTGAGCGACAGCGCGGGCTCCACCTCCACGCGGCCACCGCCCCAGGTGAGGTGCGTGGGGCGTTGCAGCGTCCAGGCCGCCTCCGGGTACTTGAGGGTGACGTCCTCGAGCGCGAGGCCCTCGTTGTCCTTGTCCAGGGTGCCCCACAGCGCGAGCTCCAGGGGAGCCTCGCCCTCGGTGTGCACGGAGACCTCGAGCTGGCGGCCCTTGGTGCCGACGAGGGCGCGCAGGTTCTTGTAGGCGCGGCCTCCGGCGGTGAGCTGGTTCACCTGGAGCCGGGCATCCGTGGTGAGGGGCTGGGTGGCGTCGGGCAGGCGCACGTCGATGGTGAGTCCCTGGAGGGAGGTGTCCGCCCAGGCGAGCGTGTCGAAGCCACCCACGAGGCTGACGGCGGGCGCGCGCACGGGCCCGGACGCGGCGAAGTCGAGCGAGCCGCGGCCCGACAGGGGCATGGGCTCGCCGCCGCGGCCCAGCCGGCCCACGGTGTGGGCGAAGGCGCCGAGGTCGGCCGCCACGAGCCGGCCCTCCACCTTGAGCTTTTCCTGCGTGCCCGAGCCGCTCGCGTAGAGGCTGAGGCCGGGGACGCGCGCCTGGAGCTGGGTGAGGGTGAAGTGTCCTCCCTTGGCGCTCGCGTGCACGTCCACCGGGCCCAGCGTCTGACCCTCGATGGGCGAGGCGGGCATGGTGAGATCCAACGTGCCCTCGAGTGTGTCCAGGCTCTTGCCGCCGCCGCGCACGAGCAGGTCCGCCGCGAGCGTGGAGTGGGGCCCGCCGCCCAGCAGCTTGGAGAGATCCAGGTCGCGCACGCGCACGGTGAAGCCCTGGGTGATGAACGTCTCGAGGTTCACGTCGCCCTGGGCCGTGGCGGTGCCATCGGCGGCCTGGGCATTGAGGTCCACGCTCACGACATCGCCCGTCTTGGCCACCGTCCCCGCGAGGGTGACGGGCGCGGCCACGGGGTAGGAGGGCAGCACGGCGCGCGCCAGCGCGGGCTCCAGGCGGAGCTTCTTCACCTCGGCGCGCAGCTTCTCCTCGCCCTCCATGGCGCCGCTGCCCTGCAATTCGAGTCCGGGGGCGGTGAAGTCCACCCGGGCGTTGAGCTGGCCCTCCTCTCCTCCGGCCTGGAGCGCCAGCCGCATGGGGCCCTGCTGGGGACTGGCCATGCGGGCGGTGGCGTCGAGCTTCGCGGCGAGCGCCTCGGTGGCGGCGGCCCAGGACGCCGAGCCCCCGGCCTCCAGTCCATCCAGGCGCACCTCCTGGTTGCCCTGGGGAGACTCCGACACGAAGGCCACCGCGCCGCCCTTCAAGCGCAGCTCTTCCAGGGTGAAGCGCAGCGTGCCGCGGGGCGCGTTGGGATCCTCGGGCTTGGGCTCGGAGGGATTGCGGAGGGCGATGGCGCGCGAGAGGTTGAGCCCGCGTGCGTCCTGGCGCAGGAAGAGGTGGGGCTCGTCGAGGCCCACGAGCTTCACCACGACGTGCTTGCGCAGCAGGGGCAGCAGCGCCACGCGTACTTCCAGTTGCTCCAGCTCGGCCACCAGCTCCTGGTCGGGGTCGTACAGCTTCACCCCCGAGAGCACGAGCGAGCGTGGCCCCAGATCCAGTCCGGCGAGCTCCAGGCGGCCGGACAGCTGCTCATTGGCCTGGGTGAGGGCGAAATCGCGCAGGCGGGCCTCGCCCGGCGGGGTCATGAGGTAGACGAGCGCGCCGGCCACCAGCACGAGCACGAGCCCGATGAGGCCCACGAGGCCCCACAGGAATCGGCGGCGCCAGCGTCGGGCGCGGGTGGGATGCGGTGTGCTCAAAACGCCTCTCCAATCGACAGGAAGAACGTGCAGAGGCCCTCGGGAGAGCCCGCGTAGTTCTCCGTCGCCCCATCCTTCAGTCCAAACAGTCCAAAACAGTCGCCCAGGCCACCCAGGGCGGTGGGTGCATCAGCCGTGGAGCGCAAGATGGGCAGCGGCTGGCCGATATTCAACCTCCGGGCGATATCCACCCGGATGGGGCCGACGATGGTGGCGTAGCGCAGGCCCAGGCCCACGGCGTGATAGTGATGGTCGCCGAAGACGCGGCCACTCTCCAGGCGGATGTCGTCCTTGTGGGGCCCGAAGTTGAGCGGCCCGATGCCCGCGAGCCCCGAATCGTGGAAGAGGGCGAGCGTGAGCTCCGAGAACAGTTTCACGCGCAGTTCCACGCTCGTCTCCAGGAGGCTGTTGCCGCCGATGGGGACGAGGCGGTCCGCGGGTTGGTCGGAGGTGGAGCTGACTTCACTCATGGGCGAGAGCCGGCGGGTATTGAAGCCCCGCATGGAGGCGCCGCCGCCCAGGAAGAAGCGGTTGACGATGGCGCTGTCCTGGCCGGCGGGCGTGAGCAGGGTGCCCATGCGCAGCCGGGCCGCGAGCGTGAAGCGATCCTTGGGCCCGAAGGTGTAGTAGCCGCGCAGGTCCGGCAGCACGCGCACGAAGGTGTACTGGCCGAGCAGGGGGCCACCGCCCTCCTGCAGGGACAGCGAGGCGTAGAAGCCGTGGCGCGGCGCGAGCGGATCATCCCGGCGGTTGAGCTCGATGAACTGCTCCAGGTAGCTCACGGAGATGTTGCACTCGGCGCGGTCGCTATCGGCCGGGCAGCCCAGCACGAGCGCCGGGGCGGTCGCCTGGTCCACGCTGCCGCGCTGCCCGTTGAGGTTGTAGAGCTCCAGGTTGTAGGTGGGGGAGATGGAGAAGTCGGGCCGGGGCTGCCAGACGACGCCGCCGCGCAGCCGTCCGCCGATGTAGTTGTAGGCCTGTTCCAGGCCGCGCTCGGCGGTGAGGGACGTCTGCAGGCGCAGGTCCCGGGCGAGGAAGCGGGGCTGCTCGAACTGGGCGGAGAACTGGAAGATGGGCCCGTGGGGGGTACTGATGTTGGGCGCGCCGTCCTCGCCTCGATCGAACGCGGCGGTGATGTTGGGGATGAAGGCGTAGCCCACGCGGCCGGTGAGGGTGAGCTTGCGCAGGCCGCCGAAGAAGTTGCGGTCCGTCCACTCGCCGAGCACGCGGATTTCCTGGCGGGCCGCGTCCAGGCCGATACCGCCACCGGCGCGCACCGAGCGGAAGGGGGCCTCGCGCACGTCCACCACCACGGGCACCGTGCGCGCCTCGCGGTCCGGCGCGCCGCGGTTGACCTTCACCGCGCCGAACACGCCCATGCGGAAGACGCGCGCCTGGGCATCCGCCAGCGCCGACTCACTGAACCACTCGCCCTTCTTCACCGAGCCCTGGGCCTGCTCGATGATGCGCCGCGGGTTCACCTGGGGGTCGGCGTCCGTGGCGACGAAGATGTTGCCGAAGCGGTAGCGCGGCCCGGGTTGCACCCGCAGGTCCACCGTCGCGCCCCGCGTCGCCAGGTCCACCCGCACCTCGCCGCCCACCTCCGCCTCGGCGTAGCCCAGCTCGTGCAGGCGCTGCGCCACCGTCTCCTTCGTCACCGCCCACTGCTCCTCGCGGAAGACGGCGCCCTGGGCGATTGGCAGGTCCTCCAGGGCGCGTGCGCGGTGCTCCTCGCTCAGCTCCTCCAGGCCCGTCACGTTCAGACTCGTGACGAGCGTGGGCGAGCCCTCGTGCACCGTCACCTCCAGCGCGACGGCGTCCTCGCCCCGGGGCTCCTGCTTCGCGTCGTCCACCCGGGCCTCGTAGAAGCCCTGGGCCTGGTAGAAGCGGACGATGCGCTTGAGGTCCGCCTGCCAGGTGTTGGGGTCGAAGTAGCTCGGCTTGCCGAACGGGTTGAGCCGCTGCCACCAGGGTGTCTTGGTGGTGACGATCTTCTCCTTGATGTCGGAGGCCTTGACCTGGTCGGTGCCCTTGATGTCCAGGGCGACCACCTTGGGCTGGCCCTCGTGTGAGGCGCCCTGGGTGTGGGCGCACCCGGCGGAGAGGGTGAGCAGGGAGAGGATCGCGAAGACCGGGCGGAGTGAAAAGGAGGCGGCGTCCACGGGGAGTACATAGCCCGGAAGCCCTCCCGGGGAACCCCCACCCGCGCGGGTTCTCCGACAGAGGACACTTGGGAGTCGTGAAAACGTGCATCCCGGGCGGGGCGGCTCCAAAGTCAGCCCCCTATGCGAGGACCAATCCGGAGAATCCTGGCGGGGGGGGTGCTGGTGGGGCTCACCGCGTGCGGGGTGACCGAGGACGAGGCGGTGCGGCTCAAGGAGGGCCAGACGCTGAGCGTCCCCGGCGTGCCCCTGGAGGGCTGCGGCACCTTGGGCTGCCTGTACGAGGGCCAGGTGTGCATGGAGGTGTTCTTCGAGTACGGCCGCTCGCCCGCGGTGTGCGTCTTCACGGATGTGTGCGAGCGGCTCGAGTGCCAGACGCAGAAGCCGGGCTACAAGTGCACCCTCTTCGATGGCTTCCCCGGCCAGGTGAAGTGCATCGAGCGGGACGACTGACGGCCGCCTCCCCGTGGCGCCGGGGCCTCTGGGGGAGGCACCCGGGCGGGTGGGGCGAGCGCGTCAGCGCCGGGCCGAGGCGGTGAGCAGACCGAGCCGATCGGCCGCCCCACGCGTCTCCTCGTGGGTGAGCAGATCCTCGGTGTTCTGGGCGATGCGGTAGGCCCAGTTGGAGTCGCCCACGGAGCCGGGCAGGTTGATGCGATCCTTGGTGCCGAGCACGTCCTGCCAGGGCAGCACGCACAGGTCGCTGCCCGCGTTGAGCGCGGCGGCGAGCGTGGCGCGGTGGACGGCGGGGGTGAACTCGCGCGTGGCGGCGACGCCCTGGAACTCGGGGTAGACGCGCGCCATGGCCTGGCGCTCTCCGTCGCTGGCGGACTCCCACCAATCCGCCACGGGCTCGGTGTCGTGGGTGCCAGTGGTGACGAGCGACGCCGGCGGGTAGGCGTGCGGATCCCGGTACACCCCGTCGTCGCGCTCCCAGCGCAGCACGCGGTAGCCGGGCAGGTTCAGGTCCCGGAGGATGGTGCGCACGAAGGGGGGGATGACGCCCAGGTCCTCGGCGACGATGCCGGCGCCCTTGGACAGCAGGCGGAAGTGGCGCTCGCCGTAGAGCTTCCACTGCTCCTCGTTGTCGGGGACGAAGCGCCCGGTGGGCGTCTTCTCGTCGCGGATCCACTGGCGGAAGTAGCCCACCGCGTGGTCCACCCGGCGCAGGTCGTAGTAGCTGGCGGCCTTGGCGGCGCGCGACTTGAGCCAGCCGTAGTCGCCCTTCTCCATCTCCGCGAAGTCGAAGTAGGGCAGGCCCCAGTCCTGGCCGGTGGCGGAGAAGTCGTCCGGGGGCACGCCCAGGCGCGCGTCACGGCGCAGGATGTCCGGGTGCGCCCACACGTCCGAGCTGTCCTGGCCGATGATGAAGGGCTCGTCGCCGCACAGCAGCACGTCGCGCTTCTTGGCCAGGGCGCGCATCTCGTTCCACTGCGTCTCGGCCACCCACTGCAGCCACGCGTGGTAGCGCACCTCGCGCTCCAGCCGCTGCGTCTCGGCCTGGATGGCCTGGGGCTCGCGGTTCTTGAGCGGCTCGGGCCACTCCCACCAGGGCGCCTGGTTGCGCTCGCTGGAGATGGCCGTGTACAGCGCGTAGCTCTCCAGCCACTCTCCCTGCTGCTGGCGCCAGGCGGCGAACTGCTGGGCGCGCGGGCCCTTGGGCCACTCGGTGCGCTCGAAGTGGTCGAAGGCCCGCCGGAAGGCGGCGTTCTTGAGCGGGAAGACCAGGTCGTAGCGCACGCGGGGCGCGGCGCGCGCCTCGGCCAGCATGCGCTGCTCGTCGGGGGAGAGCGCCGCCTCGCCTCCGGAGGCGTGGAACTCGGGCAGCGACTCCAGATGGATGAACAGGGCGTTGAGGCCGAACGCCGAGCGCGTGGCGTAGGGGCTGGGGTCCCCGGGCGCGGTGGGCAGCAGCGGCAAGAGCATCAACATGCGCTGGCGCGCCGCCTCCATCCAACGCAGGAGACCATCGAGCCCGCCGAAGTCACCGATACCGAAGTCGGTCTTCGAGCGGAGGGAGAACAAGGGCAGGAGAAGACCGGAGAGGCGGCCGGTGGAAGACATGGTGCGCGCACAATGCACCACGCGCTCCCCCATGTGAACTGTCCTGGCACTTGGTCCGTGGCCGGGGGTCAGGCTCGACCTTCTGGAGAACACTTGGGCTTGTTCAGGCGTTGACGGGAATCTCCCGCGCGCGGCGGGCCTTCTTCCCGCGTGCGCCTGCCCGTCTCGTTCTATGCGCGCCCCGCGCTCACCGTGGCCCGCGAGCTGTTGGGGACCCACCTCGTGCTCGAGGGGGAGGCAGGGCGGCGTGTGGGCCGCATCGTGGAGACCGAGGCGTACGTGGGGGCGCATGACCTGGCGTGTCACGCGTCCAAGGGGCGCACGGCCCGCACCGAGGTGCTCTTCGGTCCACCGGGGCGCGCCTACGTCTACCTCATCTATGGCATGTACCACTGTTTCAACGTGGTGACGGATGGGGAGGGCGTGGCGTCGGCGGTGCTGGTGCGGGCGGTGGAGCCGGTGGAGGGCCTGGCCCCGGCGCTGCGCACGGACGGCCCGGGGCGGCTGTGCCGGGCCATGGGGCTGACCCTGAGCCACAATCGTTGGGACCTGCAGTGCGCGCCGCTCTATCTGGAGGAGGGCTCGCCCGTCGCGGAGGCCCAGGTGGCGCGGGGTCCGCGTATCGGAGTGGACTATGCGGGGCAGTGGGCGCACGAGCCCTACCGGCTCTGGGTCCGGGGCAGTCAACATGTGAGCCGGCCGCCCGCCCGTCGGGGCCTCGAGTCCGCTTGACGGGCACGGTCCGGACTGGGAGGGTGCGTCCCAAATGTCCGATGAGGCCGTCAAGGAAGAGGACCGCCAGCTGGTGGGGCGGGCCCAGGCGGGCGACATCAGCGCCTTCGAGGCGCTGGTGGATGCCCACCGGGATAAGGTGTACGGCCTGGCGCTGCGGATGACGCGCTCCGAGGCGGACGCCGCGGAGATCAGCCAGGATACCTTCCTCTCCGCCTACCAGCACCTGCGGGAGTTCCGTGGGGATGCCGCCTTCAGCTCGTGGGTTCACCGCATCGCGGCGAACAACGCCCTGATGCGCCTGCGCCACCGGCGGGTAGTGCAGGCGGCCGAGGGAGAGATCCAAGGCCCGGAGTTCACCGAGCGGGGGAGCCTGGCCGAGTACCCCACCCGGGACTGGAGCCGGGATGCCGAGGGGCGCATCCTGGACGCCGAGCTGGGGTATGCCATCCAGCAGGCGACCGACCATCTTCCCGAGGGCTATCGGGAGGTCTTCCTCTTGAAAGACGTGGATGGGCTCAGTTACGAACAGATCGCCGAGGTGACGGGGGATTCCATTCCCGCCATCAAGAGTCGATTGCACCGGGCTCGGCTTGCTCTTCGTGAGGCCATCGACCGGTTCTATAATCAGGGGGACGCGAGTGGGTGAAACCCATGAGGGGGCTGGGCATCTCGTGAATGACGAGGCAGGCCACGGCCGAGGTCCGGATGTACACCTGTAAAGACTCCATCAACCTGCTGCAGTCGATGCTCGACGGGGAATTGTCCCCCGAGGAGACGCGGCACTTGCGCGAACATCTGGCGGGCTGCGCTCCTTGCGTGGACTTCCTGCGCACCTACCGGGCCACGCCGGGGCTGTGCCGCAAGGCGCTGGCCCAGAAGATGCCCCAGGAAGTCTCGGCCAAGCTCACCGAATTCCTGCGCACGCGCATCAAACCCGCCCCGTGAAATTCCACCTCAAGACGCTGTCGCTGCCGGAGCTCGAGGCGGTCCTCGCGCCCGTGCAGCCCTCGCCGGTGGCGGTGCGCAAGGTGTTCGCCGCCGTCTTCGCCCATGGGGCCTCCACGGTGGAGGAGGTGTGCCGGGCCCCCCAGGTGCCCAAGCGCGTGGCGGACTTCCTGCGCGAGCACGCGGAGATGCCCCGCCTGACGGTCGTCGAGCGCCGCAAGGCCGAGGACGGCTTCGTGAAGTACCTCTTCGACTCGCCCCTCGGGGGCCGGGTGGAGGCGGTGCGCATCCCCATCTTCGACCACAAGTACGTGGTGTGCATCTCCAGCCAGGTGGGCTGCGCGCTCGCGTGCGACTTCTGCATGACGGGCAAGCTGGGCTTCCAGCGCAACCTGCGCACCTGGGAAATATTGGAGCAGGTGATGCAGATCCGCGAGGAGGCCGACCGGCCCGTGCGCGGCGTGGTCTTCATGGGCATGGGCGAGCCGCTGCTCAACTACACGGAGACCCTGCGGGCCGCGCAGATCCTCTCGCACCCCGCGGGCTTCGCCATCTCCGGGCCCTCCATCACCTTCTCCACCGCGGGCATGGTGCCGGCCATCCGCCGCTACGTGCGCGAGGGGCACCCGTACCGGCTGGCCTTCTCGGTGACGAGCGCCATCCCCGAGAAGCGGCTGAAGGTGCTGCCCATCGAGAAGGGGCACCCGCTGCCGGAGTTGGTGGACGCCATCCGGGAGTACGCCACGGTGCGGCGCGAGCGGGCGATGATCGCCTACGTGGCCATCAGCGGCTTCAACCTGGGTGAAGAAGACGCAGTGGCGCTCAAGCAGGCCTTCGAGGGCATCCCCATCAAGGTCGACCTCATCGACGTGACGGACCCCCAGGGCAAGTACCTGCCGCCCTCGCCCGAGGAGCTCAAGGCGTTTCGCGACCACCTGCAGATCCTCGGCGCGCCCATCGCGCGGCGCTACTCGGGGGGCAAGGAGATTGGCGCGGCCTGTGGCACGCTCGCCGCCTCCCAATATGGGGGCGTGGTGTTGCCGGCCCCGCCGCCCGTGAGCATCTCGTAGTCTCACCGCGAGAGGCGCATGGTCGAGTTCCTCGACAACTTCATCGCCCACCTGGGCCTCCTGGGCCTGCTGGTGTTCGGCGTGGCGGCGGCGCTGGAGTACGTGGTGCCGCCCTTTCCCGGAGACACCATCACGCTGCTGGGCGGGGTGTACGCGGTGCGCGGGGAGCATCCCTGGCCGCTGGTGTTCGGGGTGGTGGTGGCCGGCAGCGTGCTCGGTGCGCTCATCAACTACCAGGTGGGACACTGGTTGGGGGGCCGCTTCGAGCAGCGGCCGGGAGAGGCCTTTCTCGGCATCACCCACGCGCGGCTGGAGTCGGTGCAGGCGCAGATGCGACACAAGGGGCCGTGGCTCCTGCTCGTCAACCGTTTCCTACCGGGCATTCGCGGGCTCATCTTCGTCGCGGCGGGGGCCGCGCACATGCCTCGCGTCAACGCGCTGCTGCTCGGGGCGCTGTCGGCCGTGGCGCACACGGCCCTGGTGCTGGCGCTGGGCGTGGCGGTGGGCGGCAACCTGGAGCGGCTGGAATTCCTCGTGGCGCGCTACCAGCGGGGTGTCATCCTCGGCGTCGCGCTCGTCGTCCTGGTGCTGGGCGTGCGCACCCTGTTCAGGCGCCAGCCGCGGACCGGGTGAGCCCGGGGCGGGGTGGGCTCCGCCCGGGCCTCAGTCCCTCGGGAGCACCGCCTCCGGTCTGTCCAACCACAGCTCCTCGAAGCGCACCTGGGGCAGCGCCTGGTGCAGCCGCATGCCCTGCACCGAGCCGTTGGCCACCGTGTGCATGCGCTGGTGGAAGAGCGGGAGGATGGGGCAGTCCTCGTGGACGACCCGCTCCGCGAGCCGGTAGAGCCGCTTGCGCTTCTGGGGATCGATGGTGACGCGCGCCTCCTCCGTGAGCCGGTCCAGCTCCTCGTTGCGGTAGTTCAACGCGCACAGGACCTGGGCCTTGGAGTGCAGCAGGTAATAGAGGAAGTTGTCCGGGTCGGGATAGTCGGCGACCCAGCCCACGCGGAAGGCGGACAGCCGCCCGTTGCGCCGCCGCTCGAAGAACTCGTCCGCGTGCAGCTCCTCGTGCCGCAGCTCCACCAGCCCCGCGTCCACCAGGGGCTGGAAGAGCACGGCGTCCTCGAGCGACGTGTCGTTGCCCTGGGGATAGTGCAGGGTGACGGGCAGGGTGCGCACCCCGGCCTCGCGCAGCAGCCGCTCGGCCAGGGCGATGTCTCTGCCCGGCCCCGACTCGCCCAGGGACGGGTCGTCCTCCAACAACTCCGGCGGCGTCAACGTGTGCGCCAGGCGTGCCCCCTTGTGGAATTGGTCCACCATGCCGCGCACGTTCAGGCCCGCCCGCAGCGCCTTGCGCACGCGCACGTCGTTGTAGGGCGCCTCGCGCATGCTGAAGCCGAGGAACGTCGTGGAGGGCGTGGTGCTGGCGAGCACCTGCTGCCCGTCCCGCTCGAGCGACTCCACCTGCCGGATGAACAGGTGGGAGACGATGTCCACCGAGCCCTCGCGCAGCGCGTTCACGGCGTGCTCGCGCGACTCCAGCAGGTGGAACTCGACCCGGTCCAGCAGGGGCTGCCCCGTGCGCCAGTAGCTGGGATTGCGCTCGAGCGTGATGAGCGCCGAGCCGAAGTCCACCAGCCGGAACGGGCCGGTGCCCACCATCTGTCCCCGGGCGTCGAGCCGGGCCACCGCGGCGCCCGGCAGGGTCATCAACTGTAGGAAGAAGGCCTTGGGCTCCTCGAGCCGGATCTCCAGCGTCAGGTCGTCCAGCACCAGCAGCCCCTTCACCTCGCGCGTCTGTCCCGAGGTCACCTCCGAGGCCCCCTCGACGACCTCCATCAGGGTGCGGTCCGGCGAGTTCACGGCGGGGTCCAGCAGCCGCTCGAAGTGGCGCTTCACGTCGCGCGCGTTCAGGGGGGTGCCGTCGTGGAAGACGACGCCCGGGCGCAGGTGGAAGCGGTAGCGGCGCGCCGAGGCGTCCACCTCCCAGCGCTCGGCGAGCTCCGGCACCAGCATGCCATCATCCAGGCGCAGCAGCGGGGAGAAGACACAGCAGGTCATCTCCAGCACCTGGGTCTCCACCGCGAAGAGGGGATCCAACCCGCCCTGGTTGTGCACGAACGCGGACTGATGGACGCCCGCGTGCAGCGTGCCACCCGGCCGCGGCGCCGGCAGCCGGAAGCGGAACACCTCGCCGTCCAGGCTCGCCGCCTCGTGCGCCAGTTGCTGCACCGAGCGGCTCAGCCCATCACCAATGCGGATGACCTGGAGCGCGTCCTCGCTCACCCGCGCCACCTCCTCGGCGATGGCCGTGTCCCCGCGCATGAGCACGCCATGCGCCGCGCGGATCTCCTCGATGGCCGTGCTCAACCGCACCACCGCGCCCGACAAGTCCCGCCCCGTGCGCGCCTGGCCCTCCGCCTTCTGCGACGCCTCCTGCGCGAGCTTGGCCATCTGCTGCGTCTGGTGCACCAGCTCGCGTCCGTGGCCCGCCTGCTCGATGGCCGCGCGTGTCACGTCGTCCACCCGCCGCGCCACCCGGCGGCTGGCCTCCACCACCGTGGAGCCCTGGGCATCCAGCCGCTTCGTCTCGGCCACCGTGGCCTCCACCGCCGAGAAGGTGCGCTGGGTGATGGCGCGGATCTCCCGCAGCGCCTCGGCGGCCCGGTCCCCGAGCTGCACGCCCGTGCTGGCCTGCTCGCGGCCCTCCTTCACCAGCGACACCGCCGTGCCCACCTCGCGGCGGATGCCACTGACCATGGTGGCGATCTCCCGCGTGGAGCGCGCGGCGCGCTCGGCGAGGCTGCGGATCTCGTCCGCCACCACGCCGAAGGGCCGACCCTGCTCTCCCGCCTGCGCCGCGATGATGGCGGCGTTGAGCGCGAGCAGGTTCGTCTGGTCGGCGATCTCCTGGATGACGTCCACGATGCGGCCAATCTGCGTGGAGCGCACGCCGAGCGAGTCCACCAGCTCGGCCGTCTTGCGCACCGTCTCCTCCACCCGGTACATGCCCTGCACGCAGTCGTTGACGAGCACCGCGCCGTGCTCGGCGGTGGCCGTCACCGCGTGGGCGAGCTGGTTGGTCTCCGAGGCGCGGTGGCGCACGGCGTCGATGCCCGTCTGCACCAGCTGCACGAAGGCCTCCGCCTCGCTGGCGAAGCGTCCCAGCTCGTCACCCGAGGAGGCGATGTGGTGCAGCCGCTCGCTCATGGCCTGCACCTGCTGGGTGGTGCGGTGCGAGAAGTCGTCCAGCGCGAGCAGCGCCTCGGCCACCTGTCCGAGCCGCTCCGTCATGTCCGTGAGGGAGCCGTTGGTCTCCTGGATGAAGCTCTCCAGCTGTGTCACGCGCTTGCCCGCCGCCTGCATGCTCTGGCCCATGCTGAGCACCGACTGCTGCGAGCGCTCCACCGCGCCGCTCTGCCGGTGCGCGGCCTCCAAGAGCACGCGCACCTCCTCGGACACGCCCTGGCAGGTGCGGCGCACGTTGCCCGTCACCCGCTGCACCTGGGTGAGCGCCCGGCGCAGGGAGTAGAGCAGCCGGCGCACCTCGCGCTCATCGCGCAGGCCATTGTAGGCGCTGTTGGTGAGGTCTCCCTCGGCCAGTCGCGTGAGCAGGCTGGCCCGCTCCTGCAGGCGCCGGTCCGCCCACAGCGTCCAGAAGGCGTAGGTCGCCGCCATGAGCAGCAGCGGCGTGCCGACAAGCAACACGGCCCAGCTCGACGGGGTCATGGACTGGCCGGCGGTGAGGCACAGCAGTCCGCCCGTCGTGATTCCGAGGGTGAGCCCGATGACGACGCTGAACGAAAGGAGGTACTTGTAGAGGTGCATGAGAGACCGAGGTCCCATCACCGTATCCCGCCTCGCCCATGGGGTCCTCATCTCGTCGCGAGGGAGCGCCCGGCGCGTGCTTTTGCCCGTGCTCCTGCTCGCACTGCCAGCAAGGGGCGCGCCCCTGGCCCCCGCGACCGAGCAGGCCCGCTTCGTCTTCGCCTGGAAGGGCGTCCCGGTCGGACTCGTCACCCTCTCCCTCGAGGCCCGGCGCTTCACCTACACCTCACGGCACCTGCACACCCGCGGGGAACACGTGGGGCAGCGCACGCGGGAGGTGACCGTGGCCCTGGGGGCGGACGGCGTCGTAGCGGGGAGCTCGAGCGTGTCCCAGGCGTTGTGGTTGTGGCACAAGCCGCTCGCGAGCGGCTGCGTGCTCGGCCGCGAGGAGCTGTCCGGACGCGAGGGGCCCCACTGCGTCACCACCCTCCAGGAGGACCGTGTCGAGGGGACGCTGTTCGGCCAGCCCTTCCGCGCGCGCTATGACTCGCGGGGGCGGATGGTCGCGTTGGAGGTGGGGGAATCGCGCTTCACCCAGGTGCCTCCAGGCACGCGGCTGCGCGCGCCCCCGGACCTCTTCGTGGACGGCGTGCCCGTGGAGGGCGACCGGGGCGTGCTCGGCTTCGAGCCCCCCTGGCCGCTCGCGCGGCGCCCCGCGTGGTTGACGGAGTGGCGGGAGGCGCCGGCACGCGCGCTCGCGCGGGAGGTCCACGCGTCCTTTCCCGAGAAGCTGCCGAGCGCGGCGGATTGGAGCGACACGGGAGCGGGCGAGGCGGGCGGGTGTCTCGCGCATGCCTCGCGCTTCGCGGCCCGGGCGGCGGCGCGGGGGCAGCGCGTGGCGCTGGTGCAGGGCCTGCTCGTCGTGGACGGGGGCCCGGCCCGGCCTCATGCCTGGGTGCGCGTGGGGCTCGCGGGGGGCGAGGTGTTGGAGCTGGATCCGACGTCGCTGGACACCGTCCTGCCCACCACCCACCTGGCGCTCGCCGTGGTGGAGCCCGGCCGTCCCACGGTGGAGGCCGGAGAGCGGTGGCTCGCGCTGTTGCGCGGCGAGCACCGGGTGGTGCGTGCTCCGGCCGCCCGGTGAGGCGAGCCCGCCGGGGCCTCAGTCGAAGGGGATGATGGAGAGCCGGGCGCCCACGGGGGCGTCCAGCAGTTGCTTGGCGCGCGCGGGCAGGTAGGCCGTCTTGTCGTCCAGCCGGGCCATGGTGCGCACCGCGCGGAAGCGGTTGCGCCCGGATTCGCGCTCGTAGCCGACGAGCACGTCATCCCCCTGCATGTCGAAGTCCTCCGCGGCCAGCTTCACCGAGCGGTAGCGGCGCACGAGGGAGATGTCCGCGAGGTTGGCCTCGAAGTGCGGGCCGCCGTCGAAGGGATCGATGCGCTCCACGTAGCGGAAGCCGATGCGCTCGAGCATCCGCTGCACGCCCTGGGTGTTGGGCCCCACCTCGCCGAGCACCTTCTGCACGCGCTCGGGGAAGAGCGAGGCGTAGATGTCCGAGGAGGGGAAGAGCTCCTTGATGAACTCCTTGTTCTGCCGGCTGAGCCGGTCCGCCTCCTGGTAGTCGAGCCCGGTGAACTTCTTGCCACACGCCTCCCACAGCAGGCTGCGCCCGTCGGGCATCAGCGGGGGCAGCAGCTCGGCGAGCACCCGCGGGCGGAACAGCCGCTTGTGCATGGCCATGAAGAGGAAGCGCACGTAGGACAGCTGCTTGCCGGGCTTGTCCGGCGTGGCGCGGTAGGGCGGATCCACCACCAGGCCGCCAATCTCCGTGGGGCCCTCGTAGTTGTAGCCGATGGAGAGCACCTTGTGCCGGAAGTGCCGGCCGATGCTGGCCGAGTAGTGCTCGCGCTCGGACACGTCGTAGTAGATGTGTGGGGACTCGTAGGTGCCGTGCTGCGCGATGACCATGGACGTGCCGATGATCATCTCGTTGCGCACGTCCTCCAGCACGAAGAGGTACTCGCGCTCGAAGGGATCCTTCACCTTGTCCGAGAAGCTCTTCACGGACTTGTCGATGATGGCCTCGAGCGTCTCCTCGTTGTTGGGCAGGTTGACGGTGTTGAGCACCGCGGCGAGCCGCTTCAGGCCGGGCAAATCGGTCTTCTGGACATCGCGCAAGACGAGCATGGGGGCACCCGCGCCTCATTCCCCCCTGGGGAGAGGGCGCTACGAAAAATCACCTTACCTCACCGGGGCCAACCGTCAGCCGCTCCTATCCTTCCGGATGCGACGCATCGCGTTGGCTTTCGTGCTCGCCCGGCTGCCTGACACGTTTCAACGCACCTGGGCATGAGCCCAGGAGATGGCTTGATGCAGATCCTCGAGCTTCGCATAGCGCACCAGGTACATCTCGTCGCCCAGATTCACCCGGTAGGCGGGGGGCGTGGGGCCGTGGAGCAGGAGGTTGCCGCCGAGCCGCTCCAGCAACTGCTCGCGCGACAGCTGGTAGTGCCGGTTGTGGTGGCGGCGGGTGATGTGAGCGGCGTGGAAGTGCGCCTCGAGCCGGATGCCGTCCATGTCCTCGCCGGTGAGCATGCGGGCCCACAGCCGGTAGACGTCCGCGTCGCAGGCGTAGTTCATCGTGTCCGTCATGGTCGCCCCGGGAGGGCGCAGGTTCGCCTCGAGCACGAGGAAGCGCCCGTCCTCTCCCCGAAAGAACTCGAGGTGGAACCAGCGCTCGCGCAGGCCCAGGGCCGCGAGCGTCTTGCGGCCGATGGCCTCCAGCTCGGGGGGCAGCTCGCGCAGCGTCCAGAAGGCCGAGTCGCGCACCTCGTTCACCACCTCCATGATGCCGTCGAGGTACTGGTGGCTGATGGCGAAGATGACGCGGCCCCTGGCGTCCACGAAGCCGTCGTAGGTGAGGATGTGCCCCTTGATGAAGTTCTGCACCACGGCGTCCGCCAGGGGCTGGATGATGGCGGCGTCCACCTCCTCGTCCGAGGACAGCTTGAAGGTGCGCGCCGCTCCCGCGCCCACGTCCGGCTTGATGACGAGGGGGTAGCCCGCGCGTTTGGCGAAGGCCTTCACCTGCGGAGCGTCCACGGCCTTCTCGCACAGCGGATGAGGGATGTCCGCCGCGCGGAAGACCACCGCCATGCCGTACTTGCTGCGCAGCCGGGCGATGTCCGCGGGCCGCAGCCCCGGGATGTTGAAGTGCTCGCGCAGGGTGGCCTCCACCGCGAGCCAGCTCTCGTTGAGCGACTCGATGCGGTGGATGAGGCCGTGCTTCCAGGTGAAGTAGCCCACCGCGCGCACCATCGCGTCCGTGTCGGTGAGGTTGGGCGTGTAGAAGTACTCGGTGAGCGACTCCCTCAGCTCCGCGCGCAGCGAGTCGTAGGGCGCATCTCCCAGCCCGAGCACCCGGAACCCCTGTTCCCGGAGCGCCTGGACGAAGAGGTAGAAGTGTGGCGGGAACTGGGGGGAGATGAAGACGAAGTTCATGGTGCCTCGACCACGGGGACAGGGAAGGCAGGATGCCGCGTTCCCCGGCCCCCGGGCGGTGTCACGTCGGGGGACGCGTCCGCCCGGTGACTCCCCGTGGACACTTCACGGGCCGGCGCCGTGTCTCAGGCCCGGGGCAGCTTCAGCCCCAACTCGCGGCGGTAGCGCTCGAAGCACCGGGCGCCCGCGTTGAGGCGCATCAGCGCGCCCTCCGCGATGGGCCGCGCCACGCGGGGATCCGCCGCCACCAGGGGCTTGAGCACCTCGCGGTTCCAGGCCTCGGAGTGCTTCACGTCCAGCGTGGCATGCACCGCGTAGTAGCGCCGCACCGGCATCTTGAAGCCGAGCCGTTGCAGGCCCGCGTTGACGCACGCCGAGCGTCCCGGCGCCGTCAGCTCCACCGCGCCCAGCGCGCCCACCGACTGGTAGGTGTAGCGGCGGTTGGCGGCGAGCGCGACGAGGAGGTTGGCCAGCGCGTGCGCCTCCCACACCGTGCCTTCGTCCGTGGGGTGCAGGTCCAGCGACGTGGCGAGCTGCGACAGCATGGGCCCGTGCATCGCGTCCTCGCGGCCCCGGCCCATCTCGTCCCAGTAGTTGCGCGCCAGCTCCAGCTTGGCCTGCGTGGGCAGCTTCACCTGGGTGAGCGCCACCAGGTCATCGAAGCCCGCCTCGCCCGCGAACTCCTGGGTGAGGAACCAGTGGAAGGGCTCCAGCGTCGCTTCCGTGGCGAGCCACGCGAAGAGCGGGTCTCCCTGTCCCGGGCCCGTCTGCTTCAGCTCCTCGAACCAGGCCACGAAGGCCTCGGGCTCCTCGGGCGCCTCGGCGGCGCGCTCGGCCACGAGGGCACGCTCGCGCTCGACGAACTCTCCCTCCAGCAGGCGCAGCCGCGTCTCGCGCGTCACCTCCTCGCGCCAATCCTCATGCGGCACGGTGGGCCGCAGACGCGACCTGTTGAATTGAAGAAGCACCCGGTGGAGCGCGTTCTGCTCTTGCTCGCCCGCTCCTTCACCGAGGAGCGCACCGAGTTGCATATTCTCCGAGCTCCCGCTCTCTCCAAACCCCGCCATGGTGCACACCCTCCTGATCTGGTGCCTCGGCCTGATGCCGAGGCCCATACAGGGGAGAAGGTGGGGATGCCCGCGGTCACAAGCCAGTCGTCGCTGACATTCGCGATCAGTGAGATTCGTTGTGAGAGGAATCAGTGCGCCATCCAGACGGTGGACTGTGCCTATCAAGTGGCTTGGAGCATCAACCCGCATATGAAGATTGGCGCCGTCAACTGGCGCCACGCGCGTGCCCAACATCAGGCCTACCGCCGTGCTCTCGTCGAGGCGGGCGCCGAGTTGATTTCCCTGCCCTTCGTTCACGGCGCGTATGACTCCGTGTTCGCCAAGGACAACGCCGTGTTGCACTCGCAGCGCGGGCGGATGCGGGCGTTGCTCGCCTCGCCCGTCCACGGCGAGCGCCAGCAGGAGCAGCGGGCGCGGGCCCGTGTGCTGGACACCCTGGGCTTCGAGGTCTTCAGCCCCCCGTCGGCCCACTTCGAGGGAGGAGACCTGGCGATGCTGCCCCAGGCGAGCGGAGCGCTGCTCGGCTACGGCCAGCGCTCCTCGGCGCGCGCGGCGATGATGCTCGAGGTGTTCCTCGACGCGCCGGTGACGCCCCTGGAGCTGCGCGATCCGCACCTCTACCACCTGGACACCGCGCTGCACGTGCTGTCCGACGGCACCGTGCTCGTCTGCGAGGAGGCCTTCACGCCCGAGGCCTTGCGCACGCTCGCGCGCACCGAGGGCGTCAACCGCGTGCTGCGCGTGCCCTACGAGGAGGCGCTCGTCTTCGGGCTCAACCTCGTGGAGGTGGGCAACACGGTGCTGGTGGGCGCGCGGGCCCCCCAGGTGATGTCCCTGCTGCGCGCGCTGGGCCGCCGGCCGGTGGAGGTCCGCCTGGACCAGTTCCACCTGGCGGGCGGCAGCGCGGCGTGCCTCGTGTCACAGATTCATCACGCCGGGCGCGTGGCCACGAGCGACACCACGGCGATGCGCTCCACGTTCGCGTAGGGCCGCTGTTCCAGCTCCTCGCCGAAGACATCCGGATCCAACTCCTCGTACTGGAAGAGGGCCCGGGCCTCGGCGAGCACCGGGGTGAGCGCCGCGCGCAGCTGATCCTCGCCGTCCACCACGGGCGCGCCGCTATAGAGCACGAGCATGCCGCCGGGAGACAGGCGGCGCATGGCTTCCCGGGTGAAGCGCACGGACAGGTCCACGCCGTGAGGGCCTCCGCCATCGCGGTACGTGCGCGCGCCCTCGTCCACCAGGTAGGGCGGGTTGGCGATGACGAGATCCACCTCGCCCGGCACGCCGCCCAGCGCATCGCTCGTGAGCACCTCCACGTGGGACACCCCGTTGAGCGCGGCGTTGATGCGCGAGAATCGCAGCGCCCGCTCGTTCACGTCGGCGAGCACGAGCGTGTCCACCCGGTGGGCCAAGGACAGGCCCCCGGCCCCCGAGCCACAGCCCACGTCCACCGCGCGCCGGAAGTGGCCCGGTACGCGCGCGAGCAGGGAGGCGAAGCGGTAGGTGTCCGGACCGAAGAAGACGGCGTCCTTCTGAGACGTGGGATAGGCCTCGTGGAGGTAGAGCCCGGTGCCCAGGCTGGAGTAGCGCACGAGGCTGCGCAGCCGCCCATCGGGTTGCTTCTCCACCATCCGCGCGCGGTCCAACAGCGCCAACATGGGCGAGGGCAGCACCTCCGCGGTGAAGGGCCGGTTCCAGCCGAACACCTCGCGCAGCGAGCGCGCCGTCTCCGAGGAGCGGCGGGCGTTGACGCGCCGATGGGTCTCGGGCGTCACGGTGATGAAGTGGTAGCCGGCGGAGCGCAGCGCGCGTCCGAGCTCGAGCAGGGCCTCGTCCTGGGAATTCACCCCCGTACCCTTTGGCCGCGAGAGCACCCCGTCAAGCAAGGACCGGTTTCCCGGCATTCTCCAGAGCACACTTTTGCAGCGTCCGTGTTGGCGGACGACAGACCCGGCGACGGGCGCTCCAATGCCTGTCTGCCCTACGGTCAAGGCCATAGAAATAACAGCCGCTTGAAATAAAACCCGAACATGAAAGCGTGGGCCCCCCACCGTTGGATGTCAGACGTTCCCGGGGAGGCCCATTGAGAAGACTCCTGCTTGCGCTGTTCGCCGTGTTGATGCCGGGCCTGTCGTGGGCGGGCGTCGTCTGGAGGGGGGACTTCGAGACGGGAGGCATCACGCAGTACACCCGCGCGCAACGGGTGAGCACGGACCGGTTGCAGATCGTCCAGTCGCCCGCCTTCCAGGGCCGCTACGCCCTCAAGGCCACGGTGCGCCAGGGCGATGATCCCATCGACTCGAGCGGCAATCGCAACGAACTCGTCTACATGGGGCAGGAGAAGGAGGGCTCGGAGTACTACTACCGCTGGCAGGTGATGTTCCCCACGGACTACCCGAGCGTGGACGCGTGGCAGGTCTTCACCCAGTGGCACCACTCGGGGTGCTGTGGCTCGCCGCCGGTGGAGTTCTTCGTCAAGGGCGAGGAGATGCGGCTCACGCTCGCCGACAGCGCCACGCCCTGGAAGACGAAGCTGGTGCGCGGCGTGTGGCACGACTTCATCTTCCACGTGAAGTGGTCCTCGGACGCCTCCGTGGGCTTCGTGGAGCTGTGGCTCAATGGCCAGCGCGTGTTGTCCAAGTACAAGCACGTCACGCTGTACGAGGGCGATGGCGTCTACCTGAAGCTGGGCCTCTATCGCAGCGACACCGTGAAGCCCGTGGGCGTCGTCTACCACGATGGCTATACGCAGGCGACGCAACTGGCGGACGTGCTGCCCCCTCCGGCGCCCCCGCCCCCGCCGGTGGACGCGGGCACTCCAGCGCCGACGGACGCGGGGACTCCGGGGCCGGTGGACGCGGGCACGCCCGGAGCCGGGCCCGGGACGGAAGTGCCCCCGGCGGGTGAGACACCGGTGGACTCCTCGTCGCCCACGCCGGGAACGGGAACCGTGCTTCCTCCGCCGGGTGAGCAGGCCCAGGCCGTGGGGTGCTCGAGCACCGGCGGAGCGCTCGGCGTCCTGGCGCTGTTGGGGCTCGCGGGGCTGCCGCGGCGGTGGCGGCGCCGGTAGACGCGCCCGCGCGCTCGCTACCCATCCTCGTGGGGCTATCGTAAGAGGCACCCCGCGAGGAGGAAGCCGAGATGAGCGATGCGCGTGAGAAGGCGGTGCCCCACCTGAGCCCGGAGGAGTTCCGGCGGCTGGGCCACCGGATGGTGGATTGGATCGCCGACTACTGGGCGCGTGTGGAGTCCTTCCCCGTGCGCGCGGCGGTGGCTCCGGGCGAGGTGGCGGCGAAGCTGCCCGCGCATGCGCCCGAGGAGGGCCTCGAGGGCGCCGAGGGCTGGGAGGCCATCTTCCGCGACCTGGAGGACGTGGTGCTGCCGGGCCTCACCCATTGGCAGTCCCCCTCCTTCTTCGCCTACTTCCCGTCCAACACCTCGGGGCCGGCGGTGCTCGGGGAGCTGCTGTCCGCGGGCCTGGGCGTGCAGGGCATGCTCTGGTCCACCAGCCCCGCCGCCACCGAGATGGAGACGCGCGTGCTGGACTGGCTGGCCGGGCTGCTCGGCCTGCCCGCCGCCTTCCAGTCGGGCTCGGGCACGGGCGGTGGCGTCATCCAGGGCACCGCCAGCGAGGCCGTGCTCGTGGCGCTGGTGGCGGCGCGCGAGCGGGCGCGGCGCGCGCTCGGCCGCGAGGCGGAATGGGTGGCCTATACCTCCACCCAGACGCACTCCTCCGTGCTCAAGGCGGCCATGCTCGCGGGCGTGGCGAACGGAGCGCAGGACGGTGTGCACCTGCGGCAGATCGACACGGATGGCGGCTACGCCCTGCGACCGGACCTGCTGGAGAAGGCGGTGCGCGAGGACCTGGCCGCGGGCCGCCAGCCCTTCTTCGTGTGCGCGTCCCTGGGGACGACGTCCTCGGGGGCGATGGATCCGGTGCGCGCGGTGGGCGAGGTGTGGGAGCGCACCGGGGTGCGTGCCTCGGGCGGATGGCTGCACGTGGACGCGGCGTGGGCGGGCTCGGCGCTGCTGTGCCCCGAGTACGCGGCGCTACGCGAGGGGCTGGAGGTGGCGGACTCCTTCGCCTTCAACCCGCACAAGTGGCTGCTCACCAACTTCGACTGCGATGCCTTCTACACGAGGGACCGCAAGGCCCTCATCGACGCGTTGAGCGTGACGCCCGAGTACCTGCGCAACGCGGCCAGCGCGAGCGGCGCGGTCATCGACTACCGGGACTGGCAGGTGCCGCTCGGCCGCCGCTTCCGTGCGCTGAAGCTGTGGTTCGTGCTGCGCCACTATGGCGCCCGGGGGCTGCGGACCTACGTGCGCGAGCACATCCGGCTGGCGGAGCGCTTCGCCGCGTGGGTCGAGGAGGACGCGCGCTTCGAGCTGGCCGTGCCTCGCTCGCTCTCCCTGGTGTGTTTCCGGCTCGAGCCCCGGCCGGGCGAGGCGCCGGGGGACACGGACACGCGCAACCGCCTGCTGTTGGAGCGGCTCAACGCGAGCGGCCAGGCGTTCCTCTCCCATACGGTGCTGCCCGGCGTGGACGGGGCGCCCGCGCGCTACGTGTTGCGCCTGGCCATCGGCGCGGTGCGCACCGAGGAGCGGCACGTGCGCGCGGTCTGGGAGCGGCTCGTGGCGCTCGCGGGGGAATAGCGGGGCGGGCCCGACGGTAGAGGTCGAGTCACCGGGAGGAACGCCTGAAGTCGACTCACAGACCCACGAGGGAGGAACTGCTGGCCGCGGTGGGGGCGAGGATGCAGGACATCATCGCTCCCGGCCTGAAGGTCCTCTTCTGCGGCATCAACCCGAGCGTGTATTCGGCCGTCGTGCGCCACCACTTCGCGCGGCCGGGCAACCGCTTCTGGCCGGCGCTGTACGCCTCGGGCTTCACGGACCGGCTGCTCGCCCCCCACGAGCAGGGCGAGTTGCTCGTGCGCGGCTATGGCATCACCAACGTGGTGGAGGAGGCCTCGGTGGCGGCGGACTCGCTGACGGCGCGGGACTACGCCGAGGGCGGCCGGAAGCTGGAGGCCAAGGTGCGGCGCTACCAACCGCGCTACCTGGCGGTGCTGGGCATTGGCGCGTGGCGCACGGCGTTCGGCAAGCCGAAGGCCCTGCTGGGATTGCAACCGGAGTTCCTGGCCGGCACCCGCGTCTGGGTGCTTCCCAATCCGAGCGGACTCAACGCGCACTACCGTCCCGCGGACCTGGCGCGGATGTTCCGCGAGCTGCGTCTGGCGGTGGAGGCGGGTGGCTAACGCACGCTGCAGGCCAGCCGGTACCTGAGTCCATCCTGCGCGCTGTTCTGTTTATGGTAGAGGCCCTCGCTGTACGGCATGTAGGGATAGAGGTTCAGCGTCCAGCTCTCGCCAGTGGCGGTCCCATTGGCAGACGCCTGGACGACGCATTGACCTTTCTCGGCCTCGGGATGATCGCCTTGGAACACACTGGAGCCAGTTCCCTGGAGCGCACCATCCAGGTGACAAGTGGAGATCACGCTTCCGTCCGACATGAAGTTCACGAGGTGTTGGATGCTGAAGCTCGTCACGCCAGTGTGGACGAACAGGAGACAGTCGTAGGTCCGCGTCAAGGTGAGGGCGGCGGTGGTCTTGGATGGACCTTCTTGAGTGGAGACGACAGTGTTTGTCGGGGAGCTGTCGGAGATGGGTTCACCAGGACCACAAGCGCTGGCGAGAAGAGAGGGAAGGATGAGGGACGCGAGACGCATGGGAGTACTCCCGTGAGAGCGGTTGGACGTGTAGGAACCCTACGCGTCGCGTCCCTGAAGGCTGTATCCACCCAAAGTGGTACGTGCGGGCTCCTGCGTGCATGCTCACCGTGCTCTTCGGGGGTGGTGCCGCCGGAGAGGCTCCTGTCATAGTGAGGCTCTGCGAAAATACGGTGAGACCGTGGACATCCGCCGAGACTCCCTCCAATCCCTTCTTCGTGGCGACAGCACGGTGCTGATCCCTAGAGTTCGCCTCATCTACGAGGGCGGCGAACTCAAACCCATGAATGTCAGAGTCACGGATGTCGCCGTGAGCAAGACCCAGGAGAAAGTTCCGGGAGTGGAGGTCTTCTTCCAATGAAGGTGCTGGATTTTCATGGCGTGAAGGGCGAGGACAGCCTCCGGCTCGATTTCAAAGGTGGCTTCGATTCGCGGGTGGCGCTGGAGCGAGCACTGGAGCACTTCCTCCAAGCCCTCGAGAAGTTCGCCGATGGGTGGATGCCGGACGTCATCAACGGCAAGCGGAGGCGCAAGTACTCCCGCACCTCTTTCTGGAAGGCGCTGGAGGAGCGGCGTGACGGGAACAGCACGGCTCTCGGGCTCTACCGGACGGAGTGGCCCGCATTGGACATGTCGCTCTGGCTTTGGCTTCCACCGCGGCCTTGCGAGCTGGACATCGCGATCAATGTGAAGCCGCTCTCCTTCTTCAAGGAGGAGGGGCGCTGTCTCCAGTTCGTGGAGATGGTGCGGCACTGGGCCTCTCACTACCCGGTTGCTCATGCCTCCGCCCATGGTCTGGCGGATGATCAACTGTCTGGTGCTCCCCGCTTTGGCCGCGACATGCAGACCTCCATCCGAGACGGATTCGATAAAATCTACGAGGTCTTCTGGCTGAATGTCTTCGGCCCGAAGTTGGTGGATGCCGTCGGTCGCGAGCGCATGCTGTCCACGCCTGCCTGGCGGGTCGAGGAACTTCCCAACGGCTCCGTGCTTATGGTGATCCGGCCCACCGCCGCGGACTTCGCGAGCGAGGAGGCGCGTGAGGCTCAAGCGCGTGCCCACATCCATCTCCGGCCGGACCTCGACTACGCCACCGTGCTGCGCACCTTGCGCGAGCGCAGCGCCACGCTCGCCCCCGTGCAACCCCGCTTCCATCCGGACGTGGCTCCGCTCCTCTCACGCGTGGTGGATGGCGTCGCCATTCATGAGCGCCAGCGGAAGATCGCCGGGTTCAACACGTACCAACCGCCAGAGCCCACGGAGTGGCACCCCGCCGATGCGGCCCTGCCTCCGGACGTGGACGACCCGGAATCGGCGCGCGAGCATTACGGCGACCTCGCCGAGCACCTGGTGGCGTTGATGCACACGAAGGTGCCTTCCGTCTTCGAGGCAACGCCCGAGTCGTTGACGGAGGTGGACTATCAGTTCTGGCACGAGGAGTTCCCGAGGGTGTTCGAGCGGCGGAACATCGACGCGCACGCCGTGCCCGCCATTGGCGCCTACCTCGGTGAAGTGCTGGTGCGCCACCTGGGCGGCCAGTGGATACCCCGCCGGAAGCTCGAGGAGGCCCAGGTGCTCGTGGGCAGGCGCGTCTGGTTGCCCTTTGTCCGGGCACACCACTACATGCGCTCGTGTCAGTCGCTGCTGGACTGTTCCCTCACCCAGCTCTACCGCGTGGCCGAGAGGCACCGGTCCTGAGCGGGAGCGCGTGTTAAGATCCGTGGGCGATGTCCTCCACGAACAAGGTCGCGCTCGTTCTGAGCTACCAGTACCCGGGCAAGTACGCCCTCACCGTCCTGGCGGGAGCGGTGGAGTCCGATCCAGTAGGGCGGGACGTGGCCCTGCGCTTCCCGAGGGACCGGGACTCCCTGCTGGCCTCGGTGCGCGAGTGCCTCGACGAGGGCTACCAGGTGGTCGTGGCGTGGTCCTTCTACTCGGCGAGCTTCCCCGCGGCGGCCGAGGAAATGGCCTGGCTGCGCGAGCAACTGGCGGGCCGCGAGGTGTTGTGCATCGCGGGCGGAGTGCACGCCACCGCCGAGACGGAGCAGACGCTCCAGGCGGGCTTCGATCTCGTGGCGGTGGGTGAGGGCGAGGTCATCCTCCTGGACCTGCTCGGCCGGATGATGCGCGGGGAAGATCCCCGGCAGACGCGGGGCTTCTCCCAGCTCGTGGAGGGGCGCGTGGTGCCTCGGGGCCGGGGCGAGGGCGTGGTGCTCGACCACTACCCGCCCTTCGCGGCGAGGAACATGAAGTTCGGCGCCATCGAGATCACGCGCGGGTGCATCTACGCGTGCCGGTTCTGCCAGACGCCCTTCCTGAACAAGGCGCGCTTCCGGCACCGCACCGTGGAGAACATCGCCCACTGGACGCGCGTGCTGCGCGAGGCGGGCAAGCGGGACGTGCGCTTCATCACCCCCACCTCCATGTCCTACGGCACCCAGGACGAGTCGATGAACCTGGAGGCGGTGGAGCGGATGCTCGCCGCGGTGCGCGAGGCGATGGGTCCCGAGGGCCGGGTGTTCTACGGCACGTTCCCCTCGGAGGTGCGGCCCGAGCACGTGACGCCCGAGGCGCTCGCCCTGCTCAAGCGCTACGTGGACAACGACAACCTCATCATCGGGGGCCAGTCCGGCAGCGAGCGCATCCTCCTGGAGACGCGCCGGGGTCATGACGTGGAGACGGTGGTGCGGGCGGCGCGTCTGGCGGTGGAGTGGGGCTTCGTGCCCAACGTGGACTTCATCCTCGGCCTGCCGGGGGAAAACCCCGAGGATGTCCGGGCGACCCTGGAGTTGATGCGGCGCCTGGCGCACGTGGGCGCGAAGGTTCACGGTCATACGTTCATGCCGCTGCCGGGAACGCCCTACCGCGACGCGCCCCCGGGCTCGGTGGACGACGAGACCCGGCGGGAGTTGGATCGACTCGCGTCGCAAGGCCGCCTGTATGGCCACTGGAAGCAGCAGGTTCGCCTGGCGAACGGAATCGCCACGAGACGTCAGCCCAGGCGCTGAGTCAGTAAGCGGGCATCCACGAGGCGGGGAAGGTGAATGCCCTCCCAAGCGCGGCTACTGTGCGCCCTCGCGATGCACTTCAAGTTCGTCCACGCCGCCGATCTGCATCTGGATACTCCCTTTCGGGGCGTGCCCGTCGACTCGGGCCTCCTGGGCGCGTTCCAGCAGGCCACCTTCCGGGCCTTCTCCCGCATCGTGGACCTGTGCCTGCGCGAGCGCGTGACCTTCCTGTTACTCGCCGGGGACCTGTTCGACATGAAGGATCGCTCGGTGCGCGCCCGGCTGGCGCTCCGACGCGAGCTGGAGCGGCTGCACGTGGCGGGCATCCAGACCTTCATCGTCCATGGCAACCATGATCCCCTGAGTGGAGACACGGGCGCCCTCGGCCTGCCGGAATCGGTGAAGGTGTTCGGCGCCGGATGGGAGGAGGTCGAGGTCCGCCGCGAGGGGCGGCTCGTGTGCCGGGTGCAGGGCATCTCCTATCCGGACGCGGAGGTGCGCGAGAACCTCTCGGCGCGCTTTGGCCGCACGGCACCGGACTTCACGGTGGGCCTGCTGCACGCGAACCTGGGCGGCGTGGAGGGCCATGCCAACTACGCGCCCTGCACGCTGGAGGACCTGGCCGCGCGGGGGCTCGATTATTGGGCGCTGGGCCATGTGCACACCCGCGCCGAGTACCCGCTCCCCGGTGGCGCGGTGGCCGTCTACCCGGGCAATCCGCAGGGCCGGCACGTGAACGAGACGGGCGAGCGCGGCTGTGTCCTGGTGGAGGTCGAGGACGGACGCATGCGCCGCCGGTTCGTCCCGGTGGACACCGTGCGCTGGCACCGGCTGGAGGTTCCCCTCACGGGGCTCGCCTCGCTCGACGCGCTCGTGACCGCCCTGCTGGAACGGGTGGACACGGACTGCTCGGCGGAGCTGGAGGGCCACGCGGTGCGGCTCACGCTCACGGACCGGGGGCCGCTTCATCGCGAGCTGGCCCGGCCCGACGCGCTCGGTCAGTTGGAGGCGGAAGTGCGCGAGCAGCTCGCCCGGCGTCACCCGCCCGTGTTGCTCGAGTCCCTGCGCGACGCGAGCCGGCCCGCGCTGGACCTGGAGGCGGTGCGGCTCGCGGGAGGCTTCTCCGGCACCCTGCTCGCCGAGGCCGAGGCGCTGACGGCCGACTCCGAGGCCCTGGCCGCGCTGTGGTCGGAGGAGGAAGAGCTGCGCGCGCTCTCCCAACGCCTGCGGCGCCTGGGCGTGGATGCGCTGGAGCCTCTCCGGCCGGAGTGGGTGGAGGAGGCGGGGGCGCGGGTGGTGGAGGAGCTTCACGAGGAGGAGGCGGGATGACGGGGGGACTGCGGGTCGAGCTGTTGCGTGTCCAGGGCTTTGGTCACTTCTCGGACTACGAGCTGGAACTGCGGCCGGGTCTCAATCTGCTGTACGGGCCCAACGAGGCGGGCAAGAGCACGCTGCTCGCGTTCCTCCAGGGCATGTTGTTCGGCTTCGACAAGAAGGGCCGCGCGGAGCCCCGGTACGAGCCCGAGGTGGGGGCGCGGGCGGGTGAGTTGTGCGTGAGCGCGGCCACGGGCCCCTTGGTGGTGAAGCGCATCAAGAAGACGGTGAAGGTGTTGGATGCGCGGGGGCACGAGCTGAGCGCCTCGCGGCTCGACGAGGCCCTGGCGCACGTCTCCCGGGAGCTGTTCTGCGAGGTCTTCGCCTTCGGCCTGGATGAGCTGTCCAGCTTCGAGCGCCTGTCCCAGGAGGATGGGGTCTCCCGGGCGCTGTTCGCCGCGGGGCTCCGGGGCGCGCGCCGGCTGCCCGAGGTGGAGAAGCACCTGGAGAAGCGGGCCGGAGATCTCTTCAAGAAGACGGGCAAGAACCCCGAGCTCAACCAGGTGCTCCAGCAACTGGAGGAGGTCCGTCAACGGCTCGGCGAGCTGAAGGATCGGCCGGCGCGCTACTTCCAGGAGCGAGAGCGGCTGCTGTCGCTGGGCCGGGAGCGCGAGGAGACGCAGCGGCTGCTGGAGACCTGCACGCGCGAGCTGCGGCGGCTGTCCCGGTTGGAGGAGGCGCTGGGCGACCTGAGCACCCTGGCGCGGCTCGACGAGGAATGGGCGTGGCTGCCCGACCTGTCCTCCTTCCCGAGCGAGGGGGTGCCCCGGCTGGAGGCGTTGCTGCAACGTGGCAAGGAGTTGCGGGCGGAGCACTCCCGGATCGAGGAGTTGCTCGGGTCGGTGGAAGAGGAGCGCGGCCCGTTGTCCTCCGCCATGTTGGCGCGCGAGCGGGAAGAGGCCCTGCGCTCGGCGTGGGGGGCCTTCACCGCGAGGGCCGAGCTGCTGCGGGCGCTCCCCGGACGGCGCTCGGCGCTCGATGCCCGGCGCCAGGACGTGGAGCGAGCGGTGGAAGGGCTGGGCCTGGAGGTGGACCTGAGCGGGCTGTTGGCCCTGGAGCTGGGCGCGGCGGCGCGCGGCACCCTGGAGTCCCTCGCCGAGCGGTTGTCCAAGGCGGAGGGCGAGCGGCGCGAGGCGGAAGTGGCGCTCGTCCGGGCCCGGGGAGAGCGTGAGCGCATCGTGTCCGCGCTGGCGCGGCTCCAGGCGGAGCGGGCGCGGCTTCCGGACGTCTCCGCGGCGGAGATCCGCCAGCGGCAGGTGGCGCTGGGGCGGATGAAGCTGCTGCGGATGGAGCGCGAGCAGGTGGCGGCGCAGCGCACCGAGTTGCAGCAGCGGCTGCAGTCGCTGCGCGCCGTGTCCGAGCCCGAGCCCGGACCGGCTCCCTCGCCCCTGGGGACGTGGCTCGGCGCGGGGCTGGCGGTGATGCTCGTCCTCGGGGTGGGCGTCTCCTCGGGCGCGGCGGCGGGGGCCCTGGCCACCCTGGGCGCGCTGTTGCTCGCCGTGCCGCTGGTGCTCGGGCACCAGGGGGCCGTGAGGACTCACCACCGCATGGCCGAGGCCCACGCCGCGCGCCAGCGTCAGCACGCGCAGGAGCTGGCGCGGGTGCAGTCGGCGCTGGACTCCCTCATGGGGCGGCGCGTGGCGGTGGAGCGGGAGCTGGCGCTGGCCGCGAGCGAGGCGGGAGTGGCCGCGGATGATCCGGTGGCCGGGCTCGCCTTGGTGGAGGCGACGCTGGCGGATGCGCTGCGGCAGGCCGAGCGGGTGGAGTACCTCGGACGCGAGCGCGAGGGGCGTCAGGCGGAGGCGGATGCGGCGGGGCGTGAGGTGCAGGCGGCGGAGCTGGCGGGACGGCGGGCCGAGATGCAGGTGCGCACGCTCCGGGGAGAGCTGTCGCTCGTGCTCGATGCGCGGGGGTTTCCCTCGAACCTCTCCGCGCAGCGGGCGCTGGAGCTGTGGCGTGACGCGGCCGAGCAGCGGCGGCGGTTGGTGGAGCTGAACGTGGAGGAGCGGGCCCTGGCCGCGGACGAGTCGGGCTGCGAGGTGGTGGTGGCCCGGTTGTACGAGGAGGCCCGGGTGGTGGGGCTCGCGGAGGGCGGCACGGTCGAGGCGCTGGCCTCACGGGTGGCCTCGGCCCTGGAGGAGCAGAAGGCGCGGGAGGCGCGGCTGCGGGAGCTGCGCGCGCGCGCGGAGGACCTGTCCGGGGAGCGTGCCCGGCTCTTGCGTCTGTGGGAGGCCGAGGCGCGGGCCGTGGAGGCGCTGCTGGCCCAGGGCGGCGCGGACTCGGAGGAGTCCTTCCGTCAGCGGGCGCGGCGGGCGGAGCGCTTCGAGGAACTCACGGGGCAGCGGCGCGAGCTGCGCTCGCGGGTCGAGGCCGCCACGGGCCTGACGGCGGAGGTGGCGCGCGCGGCCATCGAAGCGCAGGGGGGCGAGGAGCGGCTGCGCGAGCGGGTGGGGCAGTTGCGCATCCAGGAGCCGGCCCACGCCAGGCGCCTCGAGCAGTTGCACACGGACTATGGCGCCGCCCGGAGCCAGCTCGAGCGCTGGGAGGGGGACGAGGAGCTGGCGCGACTGCGCACCCAGGAGGAGCGCCTGCGGGCACGGGCCGCGGAGCTGGCCACGCGCTATGCGAAGGACCGGCTGGCGCTGGCCCTGTTGGTGCGAGCGCGGCGGCGCTTCGAGCAGGAGCAGCAACCGCGCGTCATCCAGCTCGCCTCGGAGCACTTCACGGCGCTGACGGAGGGCCGCTACCGGCGCGTGTTCGTTCCGGCGGGGGGCTCGCGGGAGCTGCGGGTCACCGGAGCGCGGCGGGACTGGAGCCCCGAGGAGCTGTCGCGGGGCACGCGCGAGCAGCTCTACCTGGCGTTCCGGCTGGCGGTCATCCAGGACTTCGGCGAGACGCGTGGCGCGCTGCCGCTCATGGTGGACGACATCCTGGTCAACTTCGATCCCCGGCGCGCGCGGGGCACGCTGGAGCTCCTCGCGCGGTTGTCCACGCACCACCAGGTCATCGCCTTTACCTGCCACCCCTGGCTGCGCGAGCTCTTCGAGGACCAGGGCGCGCGGGTGGTGGAGCTCCCCGCGAGCGGCGAGGCCACCCCTGCCCGGTGGGACTCCCCGGGTGGAGTGGCTCCGCTGGCGCGCCGCGTGGTGAACCGCTGACCGCCCCGGGCGCTGATTGGCCGACGCGTCAGCGAATGGTCTTTTCTCGCACGCTGCTTTTCATTTTTCCGGGAAAATATGTTTTTCTTTCTTTGTTGATTAACCCTGAAAATACTCTCCCGTTCTCAACCATCGACGATGGAGAGGAGTTTCAATGGGTACAGCGAAGAAGAACATGTGGCGGGAATGGGGCGGCCGGATTCTCGTGGCGTCGTGCTTGAGCGCTGGCGTGGGATGCGGAGCCCCAGCGGCGCTGTCCGTCGAGGAAGGACTGGCCTCGGAGCAGCAGGCCGCCGGGTCCACCTATGAAGCGGAGTCGGCGGTGTTGTCGGGCGGTGCGGTCATCGCGACCGACCACCCCGGCTATTCGGGCACCGGCTTCGTGGGGGGCTTCACGGATGGGAACAAGGGCAATGCCGCCGCCCAATTCACAGTCAGTGCGTCCACCACGGGCAGCTATGACGCGACGCTGCGCTATGCCAATGGAACGGGCAGTGCGCAGACGTTGAGCCTCTACGTCGATGGCGTGAAGGTGAAGCAGATCTCCCTGGGCGCGACGGCCAACTGGGACAGCTGGGGCACGAGGACCGACACGCTCAGCCTGGGCGCGGGCACCCACACCCTGCGCTACAAGTTCGACACGACCGACTCCGGCAACGTCAACCTGGACAGCCTCGACCTCAGTGCACAAGCCACTCCTCCGCCCGCGGGTTCGGGCCCCCTGTATGAGGCAGAATCCGCGGCGCTGTCGGGCGGTGCGGTCATCGCGACCGACCACCCCGGCTATTCGGGCACGGGTTTCGTGGGAGGCTTCACGGACGCGAACAAGGGCAATGCCGCCGCTCAGTTCACCGTCAAGGTGTCCACCACGGCCAACTACGAGGTGGCGTTGCGCTACGCCAATGGGACGGGCGTCGCGCAGACCCTGAGCCTCTATGTCGATGGCACCAAGGTGAAGCAGCTCTCCCTGGACGCGACGGCCAACTGGGACAGCTGGGGCACGAAGGCGGAGACGCTCAGCCTGGGCGCGGGCACCCACACCTTGCGCTACAAGTTCGACACGACCGACTCCGGCAACGTCAACCTGGACAGCATCACCGTGGGCGATCCCATCGTCCCGCCTCCTGAACCGCCCACCCCGCCCGCGGGCTCGGGCTTCGTCTATGAGGCGGAGGAGCAGTTCTTCTCCGGAGGCGTCGCACGGGAGTCCACCTGGCTGCGGAACTTCTCCGCCCCCGGCGCGAGGGTCATCTTCACGGTCAACATGGACGCGGCGGCGGCCTCGAGCGTGGGTTTGCGTTATCTCAACGGCTCGGGGACGAACAAGACCCTGAATGTCTATGTCAATGGTCTGTTCGCCTTGACCACGACCCTGGCGAATACCGGCACCACCTGGTCGGGAAAGACGGAGACCCTGAACCTGCGTCGGGGGCTCAATACCATCACCTATCAGTACGACACGGGGAACACCGGAGGGGTCAGCATCGACGCCCTCACCGTCGTGAACGGCAAGGCCCTGGCCGCCCGGGGCGCCACGCTGCCCTACCAGGAACTGGAGGCCGAGGCGGGCACGACCAACGCCACGGTGCTCAACCCCAACCGCACTCCTGGCACCGTGGAGGCCGAGTCCTCGGGCCGCCGCGCCGTCAAGCTCACGCAGACGGGCCACTACGTGCAGTGGAGCGCACCTCAGGCGGCCAACTCGCTCGTCGTCCGCTACGGCATGCCGGACGCGGCGGCCGGAGGGGGCATCAACGCGACGCTGAGCCTGTACGTCAACGGAACGAAGCTCCAGACCCTGAACCTGACCTCCCGGCATGCCTGGGTCTACGGTGGGTATCCCTACGGCAACAGTCCGAGCACGCCGTCCAAGCCGGGCGAGTGGGATCCAGGTCCGCATCGCTTCTATGACGAGAGCCGGTTCCTGCTGCCGTCGTCCATTCCGGCGGGGGCCACCGTCAAGCTGCAGAAGGACAGCGGAGACACCGCGGCCTATTACACCATCGACCTGATCGACCTCGAGCAGGTGGAGGCTCCCCAGACCATGCCCGCGAACTTCGTGAGCATCACGTCATTCGGAGCCATCGCGGACGACACCGGAGACGACACCCAGGCGATCCTCAACGCCATCTCCAACGCGAAGTCCACCGGCAAGGCGGGGGTCTGGATTCCCTCGGGCGCCTTCAACATCAACGGCCGGGTGGCACTGGACAACATCCACCTGCGCGGCGCGGGCCCCTGGTACACGCGCCTCCAGGCCACCAATGTCGGCGAGCACTTCATCGGCACGGGCGGCAACGTCAAGGTGGTCGACCTGTCGTATGTCGGCAACGTCGTCGAGCGCAACGATGGCGCCGACCGGGCGGCGTTCGAGGAGAACTTCGGCACGGGCTCGCTCATCCAGAACGTCTGGATCGAGCACGCGAAGGCCGGCTACTGGATCCGACCCGGCACGGATGGTCTGTACATCGTCAATGGCCGGGTACGGAACAGCTTCGCCGATGGCATCAACCTCCACGCGGGCGTCAAGAACACCATGGTCAGCCACGTCCACGCCCGCAACACGGGTGATGACGCCTTCGCCATGTGGTCCGACGGCGCCATCAACGAGAACTGCACGTTCCGCTACGACACCGCGCAGCTGCCCAATCTCGCCAACACCTTCGCCATCTACAATGGCCGGGACAACAAGCTCCTGGACAGCGTGGGCGCGGACACGCACTACGCCTCCTCGGGCGTGCTCATCACCGACTGGTTCGCGGACCTGCCCTTCCTGGGCACCACGGAGGTCAAGCGCGTGACCTTCAACCGGACCGGTGGCGAGCAGACGGTGAACTTCAGCATGAACGCCGGGGCCGTGTGGATCCACGGGGTGAGAAGGGAAATCTCGGGGCACATCCTCGTCGAGGACGTGGAGATCAACGACAGCACCTTCTCGGGCCTGAAGATCAGCTGGGGAAAGGGCGCGAGCACGAATCCCCCCGTGAACAACTACGCCATCTCCCCCGTGACCCTGAAGAACGTCGCCATCAAGGGCGCGGGCACCTATGGGTTGGAGACCTTCAACGTGCCTGGGACGGCCACCTGCACCAACGTCACCGTGACGGGCGCGGCCTCGGGGGGTCTCCTGAACCACGACAACCGGTACACCTTCAACAAGGTCTCGGGGAACACCGGCTGGTGATGACGGCTTGCTGACGGCTTCCCGGGGAAGGCCGATGGGCGCGGAGGCTCGCGGCCTTCCCTCGGGAGTGGACGGCACCCATGAGGCTGCTAAGAGGGGGCGAGCCCCCCTTCATCAGAGGAAGCCGCCTTCATGTCATACGTCGATCCGAACCTGCGCCGGGAACTCTTCGGCTGGTACAGCCACCGGCTGGGCATGGACATGCCCGTCGTCCGCTACGGCCACTGGGGCCCGGCGATGCTGCTCTTCCCCACCGCCGGAGGCGACTTCCTCGAGGCCGAGCGCATGGGCCTCATCCAGGCCGTCGCGCACCACCTGTTCGCCGGCCGGTTCCAGATCTTCGCCATCAACAGCATCAACCCCTGGGCGTGGATGAACCCTGGCATGCCCATGCACGAGAAGGCCTACAACCAGGCGCGCTTCTCCGAGTACGTGGAGCACGAGGTCGTCCCGTACATCCGCGGCCGTCTGGGCAACGACCACGCGCGCATCGGCGCGGCGGGCGCCAGCTTCGGGGCCTTCCATGCCGCCAACGCCTTCTTCCGGCGCCCGGATCAGTTCGAGCTGCTCCTCGGGCTGGGCGGCCTCTACGATCTCCAGACGGAGTTCCTCCATGGCTACTGGAGTGACGACGTCTACTTCAACAACCCCGTCTCCTACGTGCCGAACCTGCCCGAGGGCCATGCCATGGACCTGCTGCGGCACCACAGCCGCATCCACCTGGTGACGAGCCGTGGCGCGTGGGAGTACCCCGAGTTCTCCGAGCACCTCAGCCACCTGTTGCACCAGCGCGGCATCCCCCACAACCTGGACATCTGGGGCCACGACATGCCTCACGACTGGTCCACCTGGCACCGGCAGCTCGACCACTACGTGGCGGAGCGGCTCGGGTACTGACGCCGAGCACCCTACTGGGCGGCCGGGCGGGCGAGCGCCGCTCCGGCGGGTCGAGACTCACCGAGCGCCCGGAGGCCCACCACCCTCATGGGAATAGAGCGGTGGAGGCATACGGTGCAGACAGAATCGGCTCCCAGCGTGCGCTGGTCACGGGAATCCGCCCGGCACGAGGCGCGTCATGCGGCGAAGGTCGAGAGGATCGCGCGGCAGTTGCGGCAGCGCCGGAGCACTCGGCCCGCTTCTTTCAAGAAGAAGACGCCGCCGCACCAGGTTCCCAAGCGCCACGACCAGCGGCGCCAGGACGAGAAGATCGACCTGAGCGACCTCGATCAGGTTCTCGAGATCGATCCCGTGTCGATGACCTGCACGGCCGAGCCCGCGGTCACCTTCGACGAGGTGGTCCACGCGACGCTGCGCCATGGGCTCGTGCCCATCATCGTCCCCGAGCACAAGACCATCACCCTCGGGGGGGCCGTGGCGGGGTGCTCCATCGAGTCCATGTCCTTCCGGCAGGGCGGCTTCCACGACACCTGCCTCGAATACGAGATCATCACCGCCAAGGGGGACGTACTGCGCTGCACCCCCGACGAGAACCCGCTCGTGTTCCAGATGATCCACGGCTCGTTCGGGACGCTCGGCGTCTTGTCGAAGCTGCGCTTCAGGCTCGTGCGCGCCGCGCCCTACGTGCACGTGACGTATGAGACCCACGAGACGCTCGAGGGCTTCCAGCAAGCCATCTGGCGCCACTTCACCGCCCAGGACGCGGACTATCTCGACGGGCAGATCTTCTCCCCGACGAAGCACGTGCTGTGCGTGGGTCGCTTCTCGGAGCAAGCGCCGTATGTGAGCCGTTACGACTGGCTCAAGGCCTACTGTGAGAGCATTCCACGCCGCGCCGAGGACTACCTCACCGTCTACGACTACCTCTTCCGCTACGACCGGGGCGTCACCTCCGTCATGCCGAAAAGCCTCGTGGGCCGGGCGCTGTTCGGCAAGCTGGTGCACTCGGACAGCGTGTTGAGGGCCGCGGACCGCTTCCACCGCTTCCTGCCGACGAAGAGCCCGAACGTCATCGTGGACGTGTTCGTTCCCTTCTCGCGCACGGCCGAGTTCATGGACTGGTACCACCGGGAGATCAAGCACTACCCGGTGTGGTGTGTACCCTACAAGCGAACGCGGGATTACGAGTGGCTCACACCCCGCTGGTGGGCCGGCGTGCACGATCCACTGTTCCTCGACCTCGCGGTCTACGGGCTCAAGCAGCCTCCAGGCCGCAACATCTACAAGGAGTTCGAGGACGAGCTGCTGGAGGTCAACGGCACCAAGACGCTCATCTCGTACAACTACTACGACGAGCAGACCTTCTGGAGCCTCTGGAACAAGGAGACCTACCAGGCCGTGAAGCAGCTCACGGACCCGGACAACATCTTCCGCGACCTCTACACGAAGACCTGCCGGGCGGCGCTCGGGCTGGGGGCTCAGACGCCTGGCTCCGGGGGCTCGCTGCACTGAGGTCTCGCTTTCGATTGGGGCGGAGCCGTCACATCCCGCTCCAGGTCCCTCCAACCCGTGGATCATCGAGTGCGCTGAGCACTCGGCATCCGAGCCTTCGAGCGCTCGGTCACATGGGAGAGGACACATGGAGAAGACCAATGCGGGACATGGCATGCACCCGGAACACCCGCATCAGCATCCTCACGAGCATCCGCGCCCTCACGAGCATTCGGGAGAGGTGGACGTGCGGTTGGAGGTCAAGTACGCCATCAACAAGATTCCCAGCGTCCTGGTGGATGGGCAGGCCCAGGGAATCGACACGGTCAGGCTGCGCTCCTACAACGGGAAGCTGGTGGGACCCACCATCGAGGCCCGCCCGGGAGACACGCTGAACATCCTCCTGGACAACCAGCTCCCCATGACGCATGCGCCGGGGGCGGGCCACGAAGACATGTCACAGGACATCAACACCACCAACCTCCACGTGCATGGGTTGCACGTCTCGCCCGCCGGAAACGCGGACAACGTGATGCTCGAGCTGGTCCCCGGCCAGCAACTCCAGTACGAGATCAAGATTCCAAGGGATCATCCCGCGGGAACGTACTGGTACCACCCCCACAAGCACGGCTCGGTGGCGATCCAGGTCTCCAACGGCCTGTCCGGTGCCTTGATCATCCGTGGTGACATCGACGAGGTTCCCGCCATCAAGGCGGCCCGGGAGAAGATCTTCGTCATCCAGCAGATTCCCTATGTCATCAACGACCAGACGAAGCTTGGCCAGGTGGAGCCCGGTGACACGGTGAATGGCCATAATGTCTTCTTTCCCGGCAACTGGGAGAACATGAAGCGGCGCTTCACCATCAATGGAGAGGTCGAGCCGACCCTCCAACTGCGGCCGGGCGAGGTCCAGCGCTGGCGGTTCATCCACGCGGGCTTCCGCAACAATCTCCAGCTCAAGCTGGTCAGGCGCGATCCCAAGACGGGCGCCGAGGAGTTCCTGCCCCAATACCTGATCGCGCTGGATGGCATCACGACGGGCAGCATCGATCCGTTGGAGGCGGTTGAACTGCATCCCGCGTACCGTGCGGACGTGCTGGTGCGCGCGACCGACAACCAGGGCAAGGCCTTGCCGGAGGGCATCTACTGGCTCGTGGATGGGACTCAGGACGCCCAGGCCGAGAGCAGGAAGCTGGCCCGCATCGTGGTGAAGGGACCTCGCGTCATGATGAAGTTGCCCACGGACAAGGAGCTGGCGCCCCTGGCTCCCTTCAAGGATGTCCAGGACGGGGAGATCACCGGGCAGCAGAAGGCGGTGTTCGAGCTCCGGATCGACTCGGAGCCTGCCGTGGGGCTGATCAACGGCAAGACTTTCAATCACATGGATCCTCCACGCAAGCTCCTGCTGGGCGCGGTGGAGGAATGGGAGGTCTCGTCCCCCCAGCATCCCGGCGACACCCGCTACGCCGATGAGGGTCATCCCTTCCACATCCACCTCAATCCCTTCCAGTGCACCCTCAAGCTCAAGGGGGTTGGTGGGGAGAAGGAGAAGCGTGTCTGGAAGGATACGATCTTCGTGGAGTCCGGCCAGACCATGAAGTTGCGCACCCGCTACGAGCGCTACGTCGGGATGTTCATGGTCCACTGCCACATCCTGGACCATGAGGACTTCGGGATGATGGAGACGATGGAGATCGTGTTGCCGGGGGGCATGGACATGCACATGCCGGACGGCGGCGGAGGACACGGGGGCCACGTTCACTGACGCACACGTGTGGCATTGGGGGGCCCGTCTCGGGCCCCCTTTTCAATAGGCATTGCCACCAGGCCTTGCACACCGGGAGCATCCGGTGCCCGCCTCCCTGGTGGTCATGCGTGCACCTGCGAGAGGTAACGAGCTGTCGGGCGGACCAGTGTTCGTACCGCCCGGCGGGGCCATACCCTTGCACATGGGCCAAACAACAGAGACAGCACACGCGCGCGGCACGTGGTTGAAAACAAACATTCCAGGACGGATGGATCGGATGCCCTGGTCACCCTGGCTGTTGCGGGTGGTGGTGGCGCTGGGCATCACCTGGATCCTGGATGGGCTCGAGGTCACGCTCGTCGGTTCCGTCGCGGGCATGCTGGGAGATCCGCGCACCCTGCATCTCTCCGAAAGTCAGATTGGTTTCGCCGCCAGTGCCTATCTGTTCGGTGCCATCGTGGGCGCGCTCGTCTTCGGGCGGCTGACGGATTCGCTTGGCCGCAAGAAGCTGTTCCTCGTCACGCTCGCGGTCTACACCGGGGCCACGCTCGCCACGGCGTTCTCCTGGGGCTTCTGGCCCTTCGTGTTCTTCCGCGCCCTGACGGGGGCGGGTATTGGCGGGGAGTACTCGGCCATCAACTCCGCCATCGACGAGCTGATGCCGGCGCACCTGCGTGGCCGGGTGGACCTCACCATCAACAGCACCTACTGGCTGGGCGCGGGGTTGGGCTCCGCCTCCACGCTGGTGCTGCTCAACCCGAACGTGTTGCCGCCCGAGCTGGGGTGGCGCGTGTGCTTCGCCCTGGGTGGCCTGCTCGGCTTCTGCATCCTGTTCGTCCGCAAGCACGTGCCGGAGAGTCCGCGCTGGCTGCTGCTGCATGGGCGGGAAAAAGAGGCCGAGGCGGTCGTGGCCGGCATCGAGGCGGAGGTGGAGCGCTCGCTGAAGAAGCCGCTGCCGCCCGCGCCCGAGCCGCGGCCCCTCCAGGTGCATGGCACGGTGGGCTTCGGCACCATCGCGCGCGTGCTGTTTCAGCGGCACCTGCGCCGCTCCTTCCTCGGCCTGTCGCTGATGGTGGCCCAGGCCTTCGCCTACAACGCCATCTTCTTCACCTACGCGCTCATCCTCGGGCGCTTCTACGGCGTGCCGAGTGAGAAGGTGGGCCTGTACCTGCTGCCCTTCGCGGCGGGCAATCTGCTCGGGCCCATCGTGCTCGGCCGCTTCTTCGACACCGTGGGCCGGCGGCAGATGATTGCCCTCACCTATGGCGTCTCCGGCATCCTCCTGTGCGTCACCGGTTATGCCTTCATGCGCGGGTGGCTCACGGCCACCACCCAGACGGCGCTCTGGTGCTGCGTCTTCTTCGTGGCCTCCGCCGCGGCGAGCTCCGCCTACCTCACGGTGAGCGAGCTGTTCCCGGTCGAACTGCGCGGCATGGCCATCGCCCTCTTCTACGCGGTGGGCACCGCGGTGGGAGGCCTGGCGGCGCCGGCCATCTTCGGGGCGCTCATCCAGACGGGCGAGCGCGTGCAGGTCTTCCGGGGCTATCTGGTGGGCGGTGCGCTCATGCTGCTGGCCGCGCTCGTCGCCGCCTTCTTCGGCGTACCCGCCGAGGGCAAATCGCTCGAGGCGCTCGCGGAGGATCCCTCGCTGGGCAAGCGCTCCCGCGAGCCCGTTCACGCCTGAGTTGTCCGAACGCCGCCCCACGCGCGTGGGGCGGCTGCTTCACGCGCTGCTGAGGGCCAGGTGGCGCACCGCCTGGCGGTTGAAGGGCTTGCGCAGCTCCCTGAGCAGGTGGGAGTCACCGAACTCCTGGATGACCTGTGCCCAGGAGTAGTCGGAGTAGGCCGAGCAGAGCACCACCCGCAGCGAGGGGGCCACCTGCCGCAGGCGCCGGAGGGTCTCGGCGCCATTCCAGCCGGGCGGCATCCGGTAGTCGAGGAAGGCCATCTCGTAGGGGCGGCCGGCCGCCATGGCTTCCTTGACCTTGGCGAGGCCCTCCTGTCCCTGGAAGGCGGAATCCACCTCGAACGCCGGCTTGTCGGCATCGGCGTCGCGCGAGTTCGTCGCGCCGAAGAGGGCTTCTTCCAACTGGTCGAGTTCGTCCCGGCTCCGGGGTGGCTCTTCCTGCAGGATCCGGCGGAAATCCAGGTGGATGGCCTCGGAGTCGTCGATGACGAGAATCCGCCGCTTGCTCTCGTGCGTGCTCATGTCCCCTCCTGAGCAGGATGATAAGGGATTTCCAGCGTGAAGGTGGCGCCCTTGCCGGGGCCGTCGCTGTGGACCGTCAGGGTTCCCCCCAGCTCCTGGGCCGCCAGGGCGCTGGAGTGCAACCCGAAGCCGTGTCCCTCCGCACGGGTGGTGAAGCCGAACTGGAAGATGCGGGTGAGCATCTCCGGGGCGATGCCGATCCCATTGTCATGCAGCTCGATGCGGACGCGATCGTGGGTGGCACGTTCCAGCTCGAGGCGGAGGAGCCGCTCGTTCGTGGGCACGTGGTCCATGGCGTACTTGGCGTTGCTGACGAGGTTCACCAGGATCATCAACAGCTTGTGCTTGTCGGTGAGCACCGGCGGCAGGGTCTCCAGCCGCCGATCCAGCTTCACCTGGTGCCGCGACAGCCCCGCGGAGTTGATGCGCAGCGAGTCCTCCACCAGCTGATCCAGCAGGACGGGCTCGCGCATCCTGGGCAGCCGGGCGTAGTCCTGCTGCACCTTGACGATCTCCCCGATGTGCTCGGAGTAGCGGCCCACGTCATCGAGCAGGGAGATGACCTCCCGGCGCTCGTCCACCAGGTTCTGGCCGAGCTTGTTCAAGAAGGGCAGCAGGTGGCGTCCCCGCTCGTCCTGGAGGAAGGAGGCGAGGTCGGACTGGCGCTCCTGGAGCATGGTGGCGACCCGGGTCACCTGCTCCAGGCGCATCTCCGTCACGCGCTCCTTGGCGACCTGGGACGAGGTGTAGACGCTGTTGAGCACGTTGCCCACGTTGTGCAAGACGTTGGTGGCGATCTCCGCCATGCCCGTGCGCCGTGCCGTCTGGACGAGCTGCTGGTGGACGTCCTTCAGCTCCCGGGTGCGCTCTTCCACCCGCTGCTCCAGCCCTTCATTGGCCAGGCGCAGCTCCTCCTCGCGGTGCTGGATGCGATCGGCCATGACGCGGAAGGCCCGGGCGAGCTGTCCCAGCTCATCCTGGCGCTGGATGTCCAGCTCGACCTTGAATTCGCCCGCCGCGATGCGCGCCGTGGCCTGGGTGAAGCCAAGCAGGGGACGGGTGATCCGCTCGCGCAGGACCCAGTACGCGATGGCCAGCTCGAGCACCAGCGACAGCACACCGAGCAGCAGCACGATGCGCGCCGCGCGCAGGGCGCCCTGGGTCACCACGTGCTCGGGTTGGATCGTGGCGAAGTACCATCCGGTGCCCCGCATGCGTGCCACGGCGACATACTCGCCATACCCTGGCAGCGCGAACGCGCCCTGCCCGGCTCCCGCGCTCTTCAGGTGCTCGAGGATGCCGCGCAGGTGGGCCTGCTGCGCCTCGGCGTTGCTCTGCCCGGGGGCGCGTTTCAGATCCAGCTCGGGATGGGCGATGATCTGGCCGTCCTCGCGGAAGATGACGTTGTACGCGGAGGACAGGTGGTCACCGAGGGTGCGGGCCATCAGCTCCTCGAGCAGGATGTCGTGGCTGATGGACGCGACATACTGGCCATCCATGTCCAGGGGCGTGGTGGCCACGGTCACCCATTTGCCGCTGACGGCCTCTTTGTAGACGCTGGTCCAGCGCGTCTCCCGCCGCGGGTTGTTCTCGGGCTTGCTGCCGACGAAGTACTCCGCTTCGGCCACCGAGGCATCCGCCGGGGCCTCCTGGCTGTAGGTGGGGCGCTCGGGCCAGTAGATGAGGCCCGGTTGCTCGGGCAGGGTGAGGAAGGTGTCCTTGAAGCGCACGAGGAAGGCGGGCCCGTACTGGCCGAGCACCTCGTACCCGGCCACGATCCGGCGGCGCATCCAGTCGTCCATGGGAACGTACCGGGGAACGAACAGCCCCACCTGGCGCGTGCCGTCGAAGCCCTCGGGACGGTTGCGGATGCTGCCGTCGGGGAGACGAACGAACAGGCGCTCGAAGCGGGCGTTCGCCTCTTCCTGGGAGAGCGAGCGGATGCGCTCCGCCAGGGCCCGATTGAAGGCGGCGTGGTTGTCCTCGGCGAGCTGGAAGATGGCTTCCTCCCGGGTGGCGCGCTCCGCCACGTGCCGCTCCAATGTCTCCAGCGCCTCGGTGCGCAGGGTGTGGAACATGTGCAGGTAGCTGAAGAGCGTGGAGAGGACGATGACCACCGCGATGCGTGCGCCCATCTTGATGAGCGCCGATCGGGCAAGGGGGGCGCGGGGTGGAGTCGTGTGCGGCATGAAAGGAGTCGCTCTGCGGTGCCAGGGGCGGGACTGTGTGCTCAACGCGATGGAGCCCCGTTGGGGGATCGTCCAGCGGAACGCCTCGTGGCGTGGTTGACATTATCACCGACGAATTTCGCATGCGTACGGAATCACCGCGTCCCGCTGATCTCTGTCCGGTCGTGATTCCCTTTGCTCCGCTGTTCTGGGAGCAGGTGTGTTCGTGGGGAGACAAACGGGTACAAAGCCTGGACGCATGGCATTCCAGCTCGCCTGGGAGGGAGCCGGAACAATGGGCAGACGTCTCCCCGCCCGTCTTCCGTGTGCGAGGTTGCCGCGCCGCGTCGCCCCCATGGCGGGCCGCCGAGGTACCGCTGGCCCTCCGAGGGGAGGGGCGGGCTTGTCCTTCCCGCGCTCGTGATGTGGCTTGGAGTTCACCCGGAGATGAAACGAAAGTGACTCCGGGTGTAGAATCGCCCGCGCTGGGATGATATCTCCGGGGTTGTCTCCAGCCGGGGGGTCGTCCCATGAATCAGTCGTCAGCCACGCCAGCGCAGGTGTCTGTCTCCAGCGCGCCGCGGAGCGCCGAACTGCTGTCCACGCGGGAAGGCAATCAGCAGCAGCATCGGATCTGGGAGTCCGTGCAGCGCGGCCTCATCTATCCCTCTCCGCACGCGCTGTTCGCCACCTTCTTCCGCCAGCCGCAGGGCAGGCCGCTGACCAAGGCGATCCTCCAGCAGTTGATGAAGGACGTGCGCGCGGCCATCCATGAGCGGTGGCCGAGTGCCAATACCACCGCCATCGTGGGCGTGGGCTTCAAGCTCTGGCAGGAATGGTGCGCTCAGGAGGGCACGGCGCTCCCGGAGGGGATGCGCTTCCTCTTCCCGGAAGCGGAAGGGGGGAGCTACCGCTCGACGGTCTTCTCCCGCTCCAACGGAACGTTCGTCGATTCGCAGGCAGACCTCTGGTTCCACATCAAGTCCGACAACCCGGAGCACTGCCCCCAGGTCTTCGCCTTCATCCGCGAGCGCCTGGTGGACCAGGAGCAGTGCCTGCGCGCCGGGCCCACGGATCACCAGGAAGCCCACAGCAAGTCCCTGCATCCGGATGGCAAGGGCGGCAAGGTGCTCGGCTGCCGCTTCTCCGAGAACCTCAACAATCCGACGGATCCCCTCACCCTCCAGGATCAGACCCTGGTGGGCTCCGAGGATCCCGAGCGCATCGGCGCCTCGTTCGTGGTCGCCCAGCGCTTCCTCATCAATTGGGAGAATCTGCTCCACCTGAGCCCCCAGCAGATCGAGGACCTGGTGGGCCGCACCACCGACGACATCATCATTCCCTCGCGCGACGAGCGCAGCCACATCCGGTGCGCCCGGGTGCAGGACGCCCAGGGCAACACCTTGCAGGTGCTCCGGCTGGGACTGCCCTTCGGTGAGACGCATCTGGAACACAACCAGGAACTCATCGCCCGGGGCGCCAGCAAGCGCGACGAGGCGGGCATCTACTTCGCGGGTTATGCCCGCAGCGTGCGTGTGCTGGAGTCCATCATGGACAGCCAGATCGGCGGCAGGAGCGGGTTCATGCGCGACCGGCTCCTGTGCGAGATGCGCGCTGACCTGGGCGGCTTCTATTACATTCCCAACCAGCGCGAGCTCGGACTCGAGGCCGTGCCGGTGCGCTCGCTCGAGGAGACGGACTGGAAGCGCTTCCCGGGCGTGAACTGGAACCGCCTGGACCGGCACTACGAGCTGCGCTCGTCCAACGGGTATATGTATTACAACCACCGGGACTACCTGTTCCGGATGTCCACCCTGTCGGCCGCCGAGCGCGAGAAGTACCAGCCTCCCTCGCCCCGGGTCCTCCAACTGCTGGGCACCGCCTTCTCCCGTTGGCAGGACAACTGGTATTTCGACCGCGCCCAGCGCGAGCTCAAGCACCTGTGTGCCTATGTCGCGGAGAAGTACGGCCCGGAGAAGGCCCGGGAGGTGATGGCCCTGCCCGTCATGGAGCGCATGGGCTGGACCATCAAGGTGAGCCTGGGGGATGTCTTCACGAGTGACGAGTATGGCTTCCGGGGCCGCCGCCGAGATGCGTATGGCAACTGGTACAACGGCGCCGACACCTACACCCTGAACGCCCATGAGCTCATCGTGGGCGCCCTGCCCAACCTGGGCCTCGGCCAGGGCCGCTACGTCATCGACTACGCCCGGAAGGACGAGGAGATCGGCAACTTCTTCGCCGGCTTGGGCCATGCCTCGGGCGTGGGCCACCTGGTGCCCGGCTTCCAACGCGCCCTGGACCTGGGCCTCGAGGGGCTCGCGGTCGACGTGAAGGGCCGGAGAGATCGGGAGAGCGATCCGAAGAAGCGCTCGTTCTACGAGGCGGCCCTGCTCGCGCTCGAAGGTGTCCAGGACTACTGCCGGGCCTACGCGCGGCTCGCGAAGAAGGAGTCGGAGTCCTTCCGGGAAGGCAGCCTCGAGCGGCGCAACCTGCTGGCCATCGCCACCCGGATGACCTCGCTGGTGACGGAGCGTCCCCGCACCCTGCTCGAGGCCGCCCAGCTCATCTTCACCCTGCACGTCTGCCTGCACCTCATCGGCGAGCCCACCGCCATCGGCCGGCTCGACCAGATGCTCTACCCCTTCTACGAGAAGGATCTCGCCGCCGGACACCTCGACGCCGAGCAGGCCCAGGAGATCATCGACTGCTTCTGGCTCAAGGTGGGCGAGAAGGTGCAGCTCAACCGGCAGTTCGTCGAGGACCACCAGCCCTACGGCAACCTCGCCATGGGCGGCGCCAGCGGCAACTACCCGCAAGGGGCCGCCAACAACCAGTGGATCCAACAGGTGACCGTGGGCGGCACCGTCCCTGCCCGAGCTGGTGCAGGCACTCCTGTGCGACTGGGGCTACAAGATGGACGAGCCCTTCGTCAGCACGCTCGCAGGGCCCGCGCGCATCTTCACCGGCCCGGGCGCGGACGCCTTCACCAGCGGGGCGCCCACGGACTTCAACATCCGCGAGGACTTCCCCGTGGCCTCGCTCGAGCAGGTGCTCCACCGGTTCGCCCAGGGTCAGGGCGCCAACATCCTGACCATCACCTGCGCTAATCCGGAGACCTTCGCCGGGGCCGCCGAGGATCCGGAGAAGTACAACCTGCTGCGCGTGCGCATGGGCGGCTGGTCCGAGTTCTTCGTGGCCATGTATCCTGCTCATCAGGCGCATCACCAACGGCGCCCGCTCAGTGACGCCGCCACGCCGAAGTGATGTGGATGGGGCTTGCCCTTTGTTCGCGAGTCCCTTAACTGGGACTCGTTTGCGTTGAGTGGCGAGCCTCCCCCCCTTTTCATGTGCAGGAGTGACATGCCCTCGGTGAGCTTCAAGTCCGTGTTCATCGCCGTGCTGTTGGGCACGGCGATCATCGTCGCCGCGCTGTTGGTCAATTCCAGACGCCCCTCGGTGGAGACGGCGCAGCCCAGCGCGGATCTGGTGCGTGCCACGGGCAAGTGCGCCGAGTGCCACGCGCGGGAGACCTCCGCCGTGGTGCACCAGTTCGAGCGCAGCCGCCACGCGGAGCGGGGCGTCAATTGTTTGGACTGCCACAAGCCGGTGGAGGGCCAGGAGCCCATGGAGCACCGTGGCTTCACGATGGCGCGCTCCCTCACCGCGAAGAACTGCGCCCAGTGCCACGCCACCGAATACGAGCAGTTCGCGCGCAGCCGGCACGCGGGGCCCTCCTGGGCGGCGGTGCGGGGAACGCAGGGCTTCTCGCCGGAGCAGATCGAACTGGGCGAGCGCTTCCATCCCGGGTGGATCAAGCGCCCGGCCCACCCCGTGGGAGTGCTGGAAGGAGAGGCGGCGACGGTCGGCGGCTGCGACGCGTGCCACGATATTGGCAAGCCCAACGCGGACGGCTCCTTCGGCACCTGTACCGAGTGCCACTCCCGGCACTCCTCCTCCGTGGCGCTCGCGCGCGAGCCGCGCACCTGCGGCCAGTGCCACATGGGACCGGACCACTCGCAGATCGAGATCTTCGAGGAGTCCAAGCACGGCGTGATCTTCACCGCGCAGCGGGATCGCTTCAACCTGAACGCCCATCCCAAGCAGTTGACGACGGTGGACATGCCCGCGCCCACCTGCACCACCTGTCACATGAGCGGACTGGAGGGCCTGAAGGTGACGCACAACCCGGGCGAGCGTCTGGCCTGGTTCCTCTTCGCGCCCGTCTCCACGCGCCGCCCCGAGGGCAACTCGGGTGAGCTGCAGATGAAGGAGGTGTGCCTGAAGTGCCACGCGCACACCCAGGTGGAGAACTTCTACGCCATCGCGGAGAAGGTGTTGCTGAGCACCAATGAGAAGGTGAATGGCGCCCAGGCCGTGGTGGCCGCGTTGCGCAAGGAGGGGCTGCTCGATGACAAGCCCTTCAATGAACCCATCGAGTTCGTCGAGTTCGACCTCTGGCATTACTTCGGCCGCACGGCCAAGCACGGCGCCTACATGGGCGGCGCGGACTTCGTGCAGTGGCACGGCAACTACGAGCTGGCGCGGCTGCGCAACGAGCTGGACACCATGGCCGAGGAGCTGCGCGCCAAGGGCAAGGGTGGCTCCGGACCGGTGATGCCGGGGGATGCCAGGCAATGACGCTCCGGGAGCGGCTCGGCGCCGTGACGCCCTTCCTCGCGGCGCGTGCATTCGCCTTGGGCAACCTGGCCTTCCTCGGCGTGGACATCCTGCTCGCGCACGCGGCCAATGACTTCGCCCTCGCCGCGGAGTGGGTGCCCGTCGCCTTCTCGATCGTGGCGCCGCTGCTGCTGCTGCCCGGACTGGTCTCCGAGCGGCTATGGGCGCGCACCCGGGCGGTGGACGTGGCCGTGGCGTTGGGCTCCATCGGCGTGGGGGTGGTCGGGATGATCCTGCACCTGCACAGCGCCTTCTTCGAGCGCCAATCGCTGCACGATCTCGTCTACACCGCGCCCTTCGTGGCCCCGCTCTCCTACGTGGGGCTGGGGCTGCTGGTGTTGCTCGACCGCATGGAGGAGCCGACGGGCCCCGCGTGGGCGAGCTGGGTGGTGATGCTCGCGCTGGGCGGCAGCGTGGGCAACCTGGGGCTGTCACTGCTGGACCACGCGCAGAATGGCTTCTTCTCCGCGACGGAGTGGATACCCGTGGTGACGGCCGCCTTCGGCACCAGCTTCCTGCTGGTGGCGATGCTGCGTCCGGCGCGCGGCTTCCTGTGGCTCACCCTGGGGATGATGGGGGTGCAGTCGGCGGTGGGGGTGCTCGGCTTCGCGCTGCACGTGCTCGCCAACCTGCGGAACACGAACGTGCCGCTGTGGGATCAGCTCATCTTCGGCGCGCCCATCTTCGCCCCCCTGCTTTTCGCGGACATCTCCGTGCTCGCGGCCATTGGCATGTGGGGCCTGTTACGCGGCGCCTCCCAGTCCCAGGGCTCGCTTGGAGTAGGCTCGCTCGCTCACGCCTCCAAGGAGGGCTGAGCGATGTCCAGGCTGCTGCGCTGTATGGTGGTGGGAGTGTGCCTGCTGGGCGCGGTGCCGGTGGGCGCCGACGCGCCGAAGAAGGACGAGGCTCCCGTCCAGGTGAAGAGCTTCACGGAGCTGCGCAAGGCGCGGCCCGGCCGGGTCCTCGAGCTGCACGTGGCACCCGCGGGAGTGCTCGCGGACTCGCCCGGCCTCATCTACGCCGAGCCGTGCGATCCCAAGGATCCGGCGATCCGCGCGCGCACGGGAGTTGTCGGGACGGTCGAGGTCGAGGACGTGCCCCAGGCGACGGCCACGGCGATGAATGCGAAGAATGGCGAGGAGTTCTCCAAGAGGACGGCCATCACCTGCTATCGCGTCATCGCCCGGCTCAAGTCCAACCAGAAGGGGTGGACGAAGCTCGCGTTCGTCTCGGCGGAGCCCTCTGGCTCCCGGCCGTATGACGAGCGCCTGAATCCCGCCCGGGGGGACTGAGGCCCGGCCCGTGGAAGGCCGACGCGGAAGTGGGAAGGGGACGACGGATGCTGCACTGCGCGCTGTCGTCGAATAGGCGGGCAGGGCAAGATGCCCCCCACCATGACTTTCGAGGAGTTGGAGCAGCGGTTGAAACTGGGTGAGGACACCGTCACCGAGTTCAAGAGCACCGTGGTGAACAACTACCAGGTGGACCCGAAGGACATCGCCAAGGCCATCACCGCGATGGCGAACACCAAGGGTGGCCTCCTGTTCCTCGGCGTGGAGGATGACGGGACGGTGAGTGGTGCCGGGACTCCTCAACAGGTGGACAAGCTGATGCTCCAGGTGAGCAACATCTGTCATCAAGGCATCCAGCCTCCGCTCACCTGCACCTTCCAGAAACTGGAGTTCCACGGTCAATCACTTCTGGTCGTGGAGGTCCCCCGCTTCAGCGCCGAGCGTCCGTACCACGTGGCGGGCAAGTACTACGTCCGCGATGCGAACCAGTCCCGGGAAGCCCGGCGTGACGAGCTGATCCGCCTGCTCCAGTCGGCCGACTACCACTTCGACGAGGAGCCCGTGGCCGGCTCCCGTTTCGAGGATCTGGACCCCGAGGCGATCCGCGTCTTCCTCGCCATCCTCTACGATGAGCCCGATGAGGCGAGTGGGCGGCAGCTGCTCTCGGCCCTGCAGTGCCTGGATGCCACGGGAACGCCGACTGTCACCGGCATGCTGCTCTTCGGACGGGAGCCCCAGCGCAGGTTCCTGGACGCACGCATCTCGGCCGTGCTGTTCAAGGGCACGGAGTTGACGTCCGACTTCGTCGATCGGAAGGAGATGACGGGCAGGCTGTTCGACCAGGTCGAGGACGCGGTGACCTTCCTCAAGAAGAACGTGCGCTCGCCCTCGCATGTGGAGGGACTGGAACGGATCGAGGAGGGCTTGCCCGAGAAGGTCCTACGCGAGGCCGTGCTCAATGCCGTGGCCCATCGTGATTACCGGGCGGCGTCGCAGGTGCGCATCTACGTCTTCGACGACCGGGTGGAGATCGTGAATCCGGGGGAATTGCTCAACAAACTCACGCTCGATGGCATCCGGATCGGTGGCATCAGCCAGCGCCGCAACCCCGTCCTGGCGGGGCTGCTTGCCCGGGCGCGCCGCCGCGAGAACCTGGGCATGGGTGTTCCGGAGATGATTCGCCAGATGAAGGCGCGCAAGCTGCCGCCCCCCGAGTTCAGTGTGGGCAACGGCCATTTCCGCGTCGTGCTCCGACTGGCTGGGGAAGGCGGCCATGCCTGAAACGCCCTGGTGGGAGGGCACGCCCGAGGGCACTCCACTCCTGCTCGCCTTCGTCCAGGTGGTGCGGGAAGACGTGGCGGAGGACTCGCTTCAACAGCGAGATCGCTACATCGCGGGGGTCGAGTACGTCGCCGACAAGCTCGGCGCGGCCCAGCCCCTGCGCTGGCGCGAGAACGACGTGCTGTTGCTCGTCCAGGCAGATGAGCCGCACGCGGCCATCATGAATGCGCTCTCGGCCGCGGAGGCCATCCGGGAGCGCGCCATGGTGGACCTGTCGATGACCGTCAGGCTCGCGGTGCACGCCTCCCGGGTCGACTGGACCCCGGACATGGAGCAACTGGCGCCCCGGGAGGTCTCCCGGTGCGAAGAGCTGGCACGTGCCACACCCGCTCAGGGAATCGCCATCACGGAAGACGTGTACCTGGCCCTGACGGACACCGAGCGGCGGCGCTTCGCTCCCCTGGGTACATGGGTCCGCGATGGGCTGGTCACGTATGTCTTTCCCGCGAGTCTGGCCGCGAAAACGACTCCCGGGATTTTCGGGCCCCTCGCGGATGCGAAACACTGGCAGTCCTTCCGTCGGTACGTCGACAGCCCTGAAGTCCGCCGGCTGCGCTACGTTGGCTTTCCGCTCCAGAAGAAGCAGCCCCCCAGTCTGGATATTCGCGAGGTCTTCATCCCACTCGAGGCTCGGCGCCTCGTTGAACGAGGCCCGAATTGGGCTCATGCGACCCCGTCGCCAGACGTCGAGAGGCAAGAGGTCGCCACTCCGCTCGAATCGCTGGCGAGGCTCGTGCGGAGACACCGGGCGCTGGTGGTGCTCGGAGACCCCGGTTCGGGGAAGACCACGGTATTGCGCTGGCTGGCGGTGCTCGCCGCTGAGGGACCGCTCTCCTGGGCCGAGCAGATGGGCACCGCGGAGCGGCTGCTTCCCGTGCTGGTCAGCGTCGGCCGGTTGGCCCAGTTCCGCTCCCGGCTGGGAGCGGATTGCTCCGTCCTCCACGCGCTCGTGGTCTACCTTCAGGACCGTGGCGTGGGAGACGAGGCGGAACTGAGGCCCTTCCTCGAAGGATCGCTGGAGGCGGGCGAGTGCCTGCTCCTGCTCGATGGGCTCGATGAGATCCAGAGCGAGGAGCGAAGTGGTGTCCTGCGCTGGCTCGAGTCCTTCTGCGCCCGCTATCCCAGCAACCGCTTCGTTGTTTCTGCTCGTCGGGTGGGTTACTCCGGTTTCGCTCTTCCCGAGGGCGTGGAAGTGGAACTCGGCGGCTTCGAGGACGAACAGATCCGCCGCTATGTCCGAGCCTTCACGCGTGCCTGCCGCCAGTGGGAGAACGAGGGAGTGCCGGACGAGGCGGGAGCCGACCAGGATGCGGAGCGGCTCCTGGAAGCGCTCTTCGCCAGTTCCCGCTTGAGGGAACTCGCTCGCAATCCCTTCCTCTTATCCTCCCTGGCCTTGATTCACCGGGCAGAGGGGCGCCTGCCTCGTCACCGGGTGCAGGCATATGAGATCTTCGCGCGGACCCTGTGCGAAACATGGGGGCAGGCCCGCCGGGTCGTCGCGAGTGGAACGTCCACCCGGGACATCCGTTACGAGGAAGAGGCCATCCCCATCCTCGGGGAACTCGCGCTGCGGCTGCATCTGGACTGGCCCACGGGAGTGGCTCCCGAGGACTTCGTCATTCGCGTCCTCTCCCAGTCCATCCAGGAACGGATAGGCGTGGAGCCCTCCGAAGCGGAACGCTCCGCGAGGGAGTTCCTGGATCGCGCGGGCCGGGAAGTGCAGATCCTGCTGGAGCGCGGAGCGGGCCAGTGGGGTTTTCTCCACCTGACCTTCCAGGAGTTCTTCACCGCCGTGGGGCTGCTTTCGGCGGAGAGCTTCGAGTCCGTCGCCTTCGAGCACCTTTTCGAGCCTCGTTGGGAGGAAGTCATCCGATTGGGCGTGGGCTACATGGCGCTCATCCAGAAAAGGGCCCAGGCCACGCAGCGGTTTGTCCGGCAGGTCTTGCTCCATGAGGCACTCGGCTCCCAGCAACATCCGGCTTCTCCCGAGAGGAAGCAGGTCTACCTCGCGGCGCTACTGGCCAGCGAAGCTGGCGACATCCTGCCTCCCTCCCTACAATCGGAGATCGCCAGGGCCGTGGTGGCGTGGAACCAATCCGTGCCAGAGTCGGTCGCGCTGCCCTTGCTGGGTGAATTGGCCCTGACAGAGTTCGCGGAACGGATCCTGGATGAACTGCTGAACAACCTCTCCACGCATGAGGATTCCGCGCAGGGGAAGGTCATTCTCGCGCTAGGAATTCTTCGTGGCGAGCGCTCGCGCAAGGCTCTTCAAATGGCCGCGAAGGCGCGGAGCAGTGCGGTCAGAGTTCATGTCGCCAGGGGCATCATCATGGGTGGCGACCCAATGGATTGGGAAACGCTCTCCTTGCTGGTCGATGACCAGGAGCCCAGAGTCCGTAGTTCCGCATTGGCGGGATTCATTTCGTCTCACGACCAATACAGACGTGACGAGATGCTCGACCTGCTGCTGAACAGCTCTCGAGTAGAGGTGCTGAGGCCCGTCATACAAATCATCAGGGCCTTGCACGTAAAAAACCTTCAATCAAGGACCCTCAATACGGCCCAATCCAGGGTTGTTCGGCATGCCATCCGCAGAGGTCTTTCTCATGAAGATGAGGGGGTGCGAGAGGAGTCGTTTTTTCTCCTCGCCATGGCACGAGAGCACTTCCCGGAAGAGGTCCACGCTCACGCGGAAGAACTCGAAGAGTTCATCGCATCGAACCTTGCCCTCTCTCCCTCACTGCAAAAGGGTCCTCGGGTAGATGAGGAGAAGGATTTGCACGGCCGGGCCCTTCAAAGGGACCCCTTGATCCTGACCGATCTCTTCCAGTCTTTCACAAGCCAGATCGAAAGCTTTCTGCGGCATGACCTGAAGTGCGACGCGGAAACGGCCCATGCGGCCGTCTTTGATGTGCTCCTCTCGTATCTAGCGGAGCCCGAGCGGTACGATCCCGCGAAGAGTCGTCTGGTGACCTATCTCACGAGGGCGGCGAAGCACCGGGTGCAGGACCAGCTCAAGTCAGGGGTCTGGCGACGCTTGCGGGAGGAGAACTTCGCGAGCGTTGTCGAACTCGGGCAGCCTTCTCCGAAGGACATCTTGGAGAACGCCGTGGAGGCGTCTCGCGCGGTGGACCGGCTGTCGAAGCGGCTGAGCGAGAGGGATCTCGCCAGCCTTCGATTGATCTTGAGCGGGGAATACTCCACCGAGAAGCTGGCGGAGGCGTTAGGGCTGAACATCTCCTCTCCGGAGGAGATGCGGCGGGCAGTGAGGCGGCATCGGGATCGGCTCATGAAAATACTGGAGCGTCTTGGCCAGGAAGACCGCGATGACCCCGCCTGACGGATCTGCCTTCGGTGCGCTTGCCCCCACGCGCCAGAAGGCGCTCGTGCCGGATGGGGAGGAACTGCTCCCCATCCGGCCGGCCCGGCTCAGAACTGGTGCGCCTCGGTGGAGTCGTTCAGGGCGAGCGTGCTGGCGCAACCGCCGGAGATGACCTCGGCGACCTTGTCGAAGTAGCCGGTGCCCACCTCGCGCTGGTGGCGCGTGGCGGTGTAGCCGTCCTTCTCCGAGGCGAACTCCTTCTGCTGCAACTCGGAGTAGGCCGCCATGCCGCGGTCCTTGTACTGGCGCGCCAGCTCGTACATGCCGTGGTTGAGCGCGTGGAAGCCCGCCAGGGTGACGAACTGGAACTTGTAGCCCATGGCCCCCAGCTCGCGCTGGAACTTCGCGATGGTCGCGTCGTCCAGGTGCTTCTTCCAGTTGAACGACGGCGAGCAGTTGTACGCGAGCAGCTTGCCGGGGTACTTCGCGTGGATGCCCTCGGCGAACTTCTTCGCCTGCTTGAGGTCCGGGGTGCTCGTCTCGCACCAGATGAGGTCCGCGTACGGCGCGTAGGCCAGGCCCCGGGCGATGGCGCAGTCCACGCCCCCGCGCAGCTGGTAGAAGCCCTCGGCGGTGCGGGCCGCCTTGCGGTCGATGAAGGCATGGTCGTACTCGTCCGCGTCGCTCATGAGCAGCTTGGCGCTGTCGGCGTCCGTGCGCGCCACCAGCAGCGTGGACACGCCCATCACATCCGCCGCCAGCCGCGCCGCCGTGAGCGTGCGGATGAACTGGCTCGTCGGCACCAGCACCTTGCCGCCCATGTGGCCGCACTTCTTCTCGCTGGCGAGCTGATCCTCGAAGTGCACGCCCGCGGCGCCCGCCTCGATCATCGCCTTCATCAATTCATAGGCGTTGAGCGGCCCGCCGAAGCCGGCCTCCGCGTCCGCGATGATGGGGGCGAACCAGTACGTGTCCTTCTTGCCCTCGGAGTGGTCGATCTGATCCGCGCGGCGCAGGGCGGCGTTGATGCGGCGCACCACGTTGGGCACGCTGTCCACCGGGTAGAGGCTCTGGTCCGGGTACATCTGCCCGGCGGTGTTGGCGTCGGCGGCCACCTGCCAGCCCGACAGGTAGATGGCCTGGAGGCCCGCGCGCACCATCTGCACCGCCTGGTTGCCCGTGAGCGCGCCGAGCGCGGCCACGAAGTCCTGGGTGTGCAACAGCTCCCACAGCCGACGGGAACCCAGCTCGGCCAGGGTGTGGGTGACGCGAATGGAGCCGCGCAGCTTCTCCACGTCCGCTTCCGAGTAGGTGCGCTTGATGCCCTCGAAACGCTGGGCGTGGAGCCGGGCGTGGGGCGAGGCGTCGTTCTTCATCGTCAGGGCGTCGTACATGTCGGGCTCCTGTCTTGCTCTGCGAGCGGTGGGACAGCGAAGACCACGGGTGAAGAGTCCCCCTGTCCTTCAGGCCAAGACCCTTGTCGTGGTGCGTTGTAAAATGCGCAGCGCGTCAGAATGTGCGCCTCCCCCGAGTGAAAGGGAAGCCCACCCCGGAGCAATTGACGGGGATGTAGGGCTGTCAACAGGACGGGCATTAAAACTGTAAATCCACCGACCAGGAGGCGGAACTCGGGGGACGGGCTGCCTCACAGGGGAGCGGAGTGGTGCTTCACGTCCAGGGTTGCGACATGACGTCAGAGGTCAGGTGCATGATGGGCGCATGCATCCGGAATACGCGAGGCAGGGGAGGGGAGCGCCCGTGTCACCAGAGAGGCCATTGCATCCTGAATCCATGGAGGATCCGCGCTCGCGGCGGGAGGCGCTGTATGCGGCGCTGGAGAAGCTTCCGCCCAACGTCCTGGGTGAGATCGTCGGCGGCGAGCTGTACGTGAGCCCCCGTCCGGCCTTTCCGCACGCTCGGGCGGCATCCTTGCTGGGCAGCGAGCTGACGGGCCCATTTGATCGAGGAAGAGGGGGACCGGGTGGCTGGCTCCTCCTGGATGCGCCGGAGCTGCACCTGGGTCAGGACATCGTGGTGCCGGACATCACGGGCTGGCGTCGGCAGCGGATGCCCGAGATGCCCCAGGTGGCGGCCTTCACCCTCGCGCCGGATTGGGTCTGCGAGGTGCTCTCCCCGTCCACGGCCGCACTGGACCGGGCCCGGAAGATGGCGGTGTATGCCCGCGAGGGCGTCGGTCACCTGTGGCTCGTGGATCCGGTGCTCCAGACGCTGGAGGTGTACCGGCGGGAGCACGGGGGCTGGTTCGTCCTGGGCACGCACGTGGGCGAGGCGCGGGTGCGCGCGGAGCCCTTCGAGGCCTTGGAACTGGAACTGGGCGCGCTCTGGGCGCGCTGAGTCTCAGGGCAGCTTGGGACGGATGGGGCGGGGCGCGTCCGGGTTGACGTCGAGCAGGCGCACTTCATCGCCCTCGCGCACCGTGCCTCCGCGCAGCACCCGGGCGAGCTGGCCGCGCTGGCCCCAGGACTCCTTGAGCAGGCCGGGGCGGAGGCGCTCCAGCTTCGAGCACGGCACGCACGGCTCGGTCAGCTCCACCACCACCTCGCCGCCGAGCGCCAGCCGCTGGCCCGCGGGCAGCGACTCCAGCGGGACGCCGGAGAGGACCACGTTCTCCTTCAGTTCGCCCACCGACAGCCGCAGGGCCTCCGAGGAGGAGGCGTCCAGCAGCAGCAACTGGCGCTTGCCGTTGGGCTTCTTCTTGCCGTGACGGTCTCCCACGAAGCCCCGGCCCTCCACCGCCTGGGCCTCGGGGACGCGCTTCATGGGAGTTCCCCGCTCCTGGGCGAGCAGCAGGGCGCGGATGGTGCCGGAAGGAGTGTCCACTTCCCGCAATCCTGTGCCGCTCCGCGCGCCGCCGCAACACGCACGGGCATCCACGGTGTTATCGCACCGCTTCCGAGGAGGCAGCCATTCATGAGTCAAGACAAGGTTCGCATCGAGAAGGACACCTTCGGCCCCATCGAGGTGCCGGCCGACCGCTTGTGGGGCGCCCAGACGCAGCGCAGCCGGCAGAACTTCGCCATCTCCACCGAGCGCATGCCCCTGGCCCTCATCCGCGCCCTGGTGCTGGTGAAGAAGGCCGCCGCGATCGTCAACCAGGAGAATGGCTCGCTGCCCCGCGACAGGGGCGAGGCCATCGTGAAGGCCGCCAACGAGGTGCTCGACGGCCAGCATGACGAGGAGTTCCCCCTCATCGTCTGGCAGACGGGCAGCGGCACCCAGACGAACATGAACGTCAACGAGGTGCTGGCCAACCGCGCCTCCGAGCTGATGGGCGGCGAGCGCGGCGAGGCGCGCCGGGTGCATCCCAATGACGACGTCAACAAGGGGCAGAGCTCCAACGACGTCTTCCCCACCGCCATGAGCGTGGCCGCGGCCGAGGCCGTGGTGCGCAACGTGCTCCCCGAGCTCATCGCCCTGCGCGACGTGCTCGCCGAGCGCGCCGAGCGCTTCCGGGACATCGTGAAGATTGGCCGCACCCACCTGCAGGACGCCACGCCGCTCACGCTCGGTCAGGAGTTCAGCGGCTACGTGGCCCAGCTCGAGCAGGCGCGCAAGCACCTGGAGGCCGCGCTGCCGCACCTGTCGGAGCTGGCGCTCGGAGGCACCGCCGTGGGCACTGGCCTCAACGCCCCCAAGGGCTTCGCCGAGCGCGTGGCCCAGGAACTCGCCCGCCTCACCGGCCACCCCTTCGTCACCGCGCCCAACAAGTTCGAGGCGCTCGCGGCCAATGACGCGCTGGTGCACGCGCACGGCGCGCTCAAGGGCCTGGCCGCCGCGCTCTTCAAGATCGCCAACGACGTGCGCTGGCTCGCGTCGGGGCCGCGCTCGGGCATCGGGGAGATCACCATCCCGGAGAACGAGCCGGGCAGCTCCATCATGCCCGGCAAGGTCAACCCCACCCAGTCCGAGGCGCTCACCATGCTGTGCGCCCAGGTCATGGGCAACGACGTGGCCATCTCCCTGGGCGGCGCGTCCGGCAACTTCGAGCTCAACGTCTTCAAGCCGCTCATCATCCACAACTTCCTGCAGAGCTGCCGCCTGCTCGCCGATGGCATGCGCAGCTTCCGGTTGCACTGCGCGGTGGGCATCGAGCCCAACCTGCCCCGGCTCCAGGAGAACCTGGAGCGCTCGTTGATGCTCGTCACCGCGCTCAACCCGCACATCGGCTACGACAACGCGGCGAAGATCGCCAAGAAGGCCCACAAGGAGGGCAAGACGCTCAAGGAGACCGCGGTGGAGCTGGGCCTGCTCACCGCCGAGCAGTTCGATCAGTGGGTGCGCCCGGAGAAGATGACCGGCAACCTGTAGGCCCCCTCCGCCACTCGCGGCCTCCTGTCCTCTCGCCTGGGTTGCAGGGGGGGCTCCGACCCCGGGGCCTCCACCGCCGTCACGCCCACGCCTGGCGCCCTCTTCCGAGAGAGCGCCATGCACGGCGCGGGGGCGCTCCATGCCCAGAGAGGGAAGACATGATCAAGACGAGGTGGTTCGTGAGTCCCAGGGGTCCTGGCGTATCGGACACGAATGACGGCTCCTCCTCCCGTCCCTTCGCCAGCATCCGCGAGGCGCTGCGCGTCGCGAGCCCCGGTGATGTCATCCTGATCCGGGCGGGCACCTATGAGGAGCACCTCGTGCTGGGCAAGAGCCTGGCCCGGGCGGGCACCCCGGAGGCACCCATCATCCTGCGCGGCGAGGGCATGCCGAAGCTGCGCGCCAGCAAGCCCGAGCACCCCCTGGTCCAGGTGCGGCTGCCCCACTGGCGCATCGAGGGCCTCGAGCTGGACATGGGCGGGAGCAGTGCCTGCGCCGTCAGCTTCAGTCACACCACCCAGGGGTCGTGCCTGTCTCACTGCGACGTGCACGGCGGGACGGGCAGTGGCATCTCCACCCGCGAGGGGGCGAGCGGCGTCCTCATCGAGAACAACCACATCCATGACTTCCACCGGGAGCAGGCCGGTCAGGATTGCCACGGCGTGGTGATTCACGCCACCTCCCAGGGCATCACCCTGCGCGGCAATCACATCCACGACACCTCGGGAGACGCGGTGCAGTGCCTCCAGCCGGATGACGGGCGGACGCGGCCCGCCCGGGGCGTGCTCATCGAGGACAACACCCTTGAGTCGGCCCAGGGGTGCGCGGTGAGCATCAAGACGAGCCATGAGATCACCGTGCGCGGCAACCGCATGCGCGACTTCCGCTGCTGCGAAGGCGGTTGGCGCGGAGGGGATGCCATCCTCGTCCACTACTCGGCCTGGAACGTGCTCATCGAGCACAACCTCATCTCCGAGGCGGGGGGAGGCATCTGCGTGGGCGGCTTGAAGGACGAGGGCATGCCGGACCCCAGCCGGGTCGTGGTGCGCGACAACACCATTCGTGACATCTCCCTCGAGCGTGCCCGGAACAATGACGCCGTCGGCATCCGCGTGAGCAACGCCAGCGATGTGCAGCTCATCCACAACACCATCGGGCGGACGGGAGGCTTCGCGGTGAGCCTCGGCGAGGGGGGCGACGGCATCAGCCGTGGCGTCGAGGTGTTGGGGAACACGATGATCGCCGCCCGGCTCGTCCGGCTGGGGCTGGATCGGCCGGGACTCCAGATGAATCTCAACCGTTACTCCTGTGGGGGCCTGTTCGACGCGGGAGTCCTGGGGCAGACGCACGGACTCACCGAGTGGCAGCGGTTCACGCGTCTGGATGAGGACTCCCTCCTGGAGGGCTGACGACGCCGGTCCTTCATCGGGTGGACGGCCTCCGCCGGGCGCGCGCGAGCCAGGGCCACAAGGCCAGCACCGTGAGCAGCGCGCCGGGCGCCGCGGCGCAGCCTCCTTCCCGGGTGGGAGGCTCCCCATCGCCGGGCTCCGGTGGGCCGGGTGGTCGCTGCTCCGGCGGGGAGCCCGCGTCCGGGGAACCCACGTCGGGCGGCGTCCCCGCATCAGGGGGCGTGCCCGCGTCGGGCGGCGTCCCCGCATCCGGGGGCATGCCCGGGGAGGACTGCTTGAAGCGCTGGAGCGCCTCGATGAAGTAGTAGTCGCCGTAGATGAGGCTCGCGTCGATGTCGTCTCCCTGGGGCTTGATGGGCGTGCGGTAGAAGGCCACGCCGTGCAGGAGGATGCCGGGAGAGGAGGTGCCCTCGGCGAGGTAGGCGGGGGAGGCGAGGTGGTCGAGCATCGCCAGGGCCGCGCCGCGATAGCGCCCGGCGGCGGGCTCTCCGACATACGTGCTCAACTCCAGGAGCGCGGAAGCGGTGATGGCGGCGGCCGAGGAGTCCTTCTGCCGCTGGTCCGCGGGGGCGTCGAAGTCCCAGGGCGGCACCGAGTCCGCGGGCAGATGGGCGAGGTAGTACTCGGTGACCTTGCGTGCGCCCTCGAGCAGGCGCGGGTCGCGCGTGTAGCGGTAGGCCATGGTGAAGCCGTAGATGGCCCACGCTTGACCCCGCGCCCAGGTGGAGCCGTCGGAGTAGCCCTGGAAGGTGCCGCGGAAGAGGATGCGGCCCGTGTCGTCGTAGTCCACCACGTGGAAGGTGCCGCCGTCCGCGCGCACCATGTGCTCGAGCGTCTTGAGCGCGTGGCGCAGCGCCTGGTCGTTCCACCGGGGGTCTCCTCCATGGCGCGCGGCCCAGAAGAGCAGCTCCAGGTCCACCAGCGTGTCGGTGACCAGGGCCACGTGCCAGGGCGGGTCGTTCCAGTCGCAGCAGTCGATGACTCCCACCGTGGGGTGGAAGCGGGTGGCGAGCGAGCCCGCCGCCGTGAGCAGCACGTCCCGGTAGAAGGGGTCCCCCGTCAGCCGGTACGCGTGGCCGAAGCTGGGCATGAGCTTGAAGCCCAGGTCGTGCGTCGCCGTGTTGGTCTTCTGGACCTCCAGGGGCCGGGTCCAGGCGTCCGCCCGCTCCCGCCAGACGCGCTCGCGCCCCGACTCGTACACGTACCAGAGCGCGCCCGGGAAGAAGCCCTGGGTCCAGCCCACCTTGTCGGTGTGCTCGACGAGCCTCCAGGAGCCGCCGAGACTGCTCTTGGGCGAGCGCGTCGTGTCGGCGGAGAGCCCGGTGGCGGTGCGCTCCAGTTGCCGTCGGGAGAACGCGAGCGCCCGGTCCGCCGCCGCGTCATCGAAGGCGTGGGCGGACGTCATCCCCAGCAGGCCCACGCCCAGCGCGAGAAGCCTGGTCAGGAGGGGTTCTCGGTGTCGGCTCGCCATGTGCGTCGTCCTCCCCATCGGGACTTCCGGCCCGTTGGTGCCGAAGCGTGGGGACGATGGCGGCCGAGCGGGAGGGCGGGCCTGTCGAGGGCAGGCCCCGGGGGGTCCGCTTTGATGCGACGTGAACAGCCGGCTCGAGGCGGGGCGCCTCAGTGCTCGGTGCGGCCCACCTGGCTCTGCTGGTAGGCCGAGCGGCGCATGTTGTGCAAGAAGCCGGTGGGGGTGATGCCGAGTCCGTCACGGAAGGGGCTGAAGCGCAGGCGCTCCGGGTCCAGGGTGACTTCCTCTCGCAGGAAGATCTCCGCCAGGGGCCGCCAGGTGTGGGGCGCGTTCGAGTCCAGCGAGCGCGCCTCGAAGGTGAGCACGGCGGTGCCGGTGCTCATGGCTTCCCGGAGCCGCTCCACCCGCGAGCCCTGGCGCGGCGCGGCGTCACGCGGCGAGGTGAGCCGCAACTTCACCCGGCCCACGCCCTCGACCCGGAAGGGCGCGATGCCGTAGTAGTCGTTCTCCAGGAAGTCGTGCACCCGGGTGGAGAGCACCGCGGGGGCGAGCGTCCACATGTGGCGCATGGTGCTGAAGAGCAGGTCCTGGTCGCCGGGCACGGCGTCCTCGGTGATGTGGTTCTGGCGCAGGAAGCGCACCGCTGCTCCGAGGATGTCCGGCCACTCCTTGCCGTTGCGCCACATGGAGGTGGACAGTCGCACCAGGGCCGGGCCCGCCAGGCGCTGGCCCACGCTCAGCAGGGTGGGGCCGGCCAGCAGGGGGAGGACCTCGGCGCGCAGGCAGATGCCCTCGGCATGCAGGGAGCGGGCGTGACGCCGCTCGGCGATGGCGCGGAACGGAGGCCCCCACAAGGTGCCGACGGCTTTTCCCATCACTTCCCCCAACAGACCCATGCGCTGCCTCCCCTCGGGGTGCGGAAACCGGAAAATGGGGTGCGGGGGGCGGTTTCGGCCAGTCTCCACCCCATTTCTCCCTGTCCGCCTGGCGAGCGGCCCGGGAGGCGGCGGGGCCGAGCGTGGGCTGGCGCACGGTCCACGAAGAACGCTGGGGCGTCCGGCACCGGAGCGGATTAGTGTTGGAGCGCCATGAACATTCCCCTCGTCATCGAGACCACCCATCGGGGTGAGCGCGCCTACGATCTCTACAGTCGGCTCCTCAAGGACCGCATCGTCATGCTGGGCACGCCGGTGAATGATGATGTGGCCAACATCATCGTCGCCCAGCTGCTCTTCCTCGAGTCCGAGGACCCCGACAAGGGCATCAGCCTCTACATCAACTCGCCGGGAGGCTCGGTGACGGCGGGCCTGGCCATCTACGACACGATGCAGTACGTCAAGTGCCCCGTGTCGACCATCTGCATCGGGCAGGCGGCCTCCATGGGCGCGCTGCTGCTGCTCGCCGGGTCGCCGGGCAAGCGCTACGCGCTGCCCAACTCGCGCATCATGATCCACCAGCCGCTCGGTGGCGCCCAGGGCCAGGCGTCGGACATCGACATCCAGGCCAAGGAAATCCTCCGCCTGCGCTCGTACATCAACGGCCTGTTCGTGAAGCACACCGGCCACAACATCGAGCGCATCGAGAAGGACACCGAGCGCGACTACTTCATGAGCGCCGAGGAGGCCCGGCAGTACGGCCTCATCGACGAGGTGGTGTCCAAGCAGATCCTCTCGCCCGCTCCCTCCAAGGGCTAGCGCGGGGGCGGGGGGCCCGCCGCGAGCGCGGGCCATGTCCACCTTTGAACGGTCATGGCCCCTCTTCGCTCCGTCGTCGCCCTCGTGTCGTTCTCCGCCCTGTTGGGCACGGGCTGTGCCGTGCGCACGCCCGAGCGCCGCATGGTCCCGGACATGCCCACCACCGTCCAGCAGGAGGTGGGCTACGACGACGCCGTCCGGCTCAGCCGTGACTACGCCGTCACCCAGGGCTATGAGGTGTCGGAGGTGGCCGAGGCCACGCAAGTGCGCCCCAACTACTGGCGGGTCCGCTTCGGCCTCGCGCCCCGGGGCTCGGGTCGGCTGTTGGATCTGTCGTTCGACGCGGAGCAGCGCCGGGTGGTGGGCGCCACCGAGCTGGGCGACACGGCCACGGGCGGCAGCGGCCCGGGCGACACGGGCGGTGGCCCCGGCCGGTGAGCCTCAGCGCAGCGACCCCAGGAAGCCCTTCACGTCCTGCTCGAAGCGGTCCGCCTCTTCCAGGTAGGGGAAGTGCCCGCTCTTCTCGTACTCGAGGAAGGTGGCGCGGGGCAGGGACGCCGCCAGGGCCTTGAGGCTGGGCAGGCCGATGGAGGAGTCATGGCGGCCGCCGATGACGAGCACCGGCGCGCTGACGCGCTCGGGCTGGGAGAAGCGGTACTGGGTGAGCTCGGTGGCGAACAGGGTGCGTGACAGCTCTCCCGTGTTGCGCAGGCCGCTCTCCATGTCCACCGCCTCCTGCTGTTGCAGGTACACGGCGTCGTGGAACTGCAACCGGTTGAAGAAGGCCTGGGCATCCAGGCCGCGCAGGGCCTTCATCACCTGGGCATAGTCGGACGCGCTGCCCGCCGGATCCGTCACCGCGATGCGCCCGGGGTGCAGCCGCTCCAGCTCCTGCTTCCAGGTGGCGAAGGAGAAGGCCGCGTCCGACATGCCGCTCACGTACACCACGCCCACCACGCGCTCGGGGTAGCGGGCCGCGTATTCCAGGGCGAGCGTGGCGCCGAAGGAGTGGCCCATGAGCACCCAGCGCTCCACGTCCAGCTCCTGCCGCAGCGCCTCCAGGTCGCGCAGCAGCACCTCCAGGGAGTAGGTGTTGTCCCAGGGACGCTCGGAGCGGCCGCAGCCGCGCTGGTCCAGGTACACCATGCGCTGGCCCCTCTCCAGTCGCGCGCCCATCAGCCGCGCGAAGCTGTAGCTGTTGTAGCCAGGGCCTCCGTGCAGGAAGAGCACCGGCGCCTGCCGGCGGGGTGCCTCGCCCGCCACGCGGTAGTACAGCCGCACGCCATTGACGACCTGCTGGTGCTCACCCGTGTCGAGCGGCTGGGAAGCGCCGGAGGAGGCATGGTGGGTACATGCGACCACCAGCGCACACAAGAGGGCCCACCCAAGGACTTCGAGACGCGAGAAACGCATGGACCGTATCTGGCACTTCCTCCCCCGCCGTGCTCGGGGCGGATGTGGCAAGTGTCATCCTTTTTCGACAGGGGTGTTGGCCAGTGGACTAGGGAACCCGGGTAATGCGGTTTGTCTCTGGCGCGGAAAGTGGAGATTGTGCCTTGAGCCAGGACTCCAAGGCTTCCAGGTCCGAGGGTCCCCCCTTGCGCGCGGTGCCCTGGAGGAAGACGCGGAAGCTGTCTCCGCCCCCCGCCAGGAAGCTGCCCACCGTGACGCGGTAGTGCCCCGCCGGATCGATGGGGACGCCGTGGAGCCGGAGGCTGGCCGGGTCCACCTTCTGGCCCACGGGCGCCGAGTCCTTCCACGTATAGGAGAAGCCGCGCGAGGGGTGGAGGATGCGCACGTGGTCGCCCACCCATTGCTCCTCCAGCAGCCGTCGCAGCTGCTCGCCGGTGAGCGTGAGCGTCACCAGGGAGTCGCCGAAGGGTTGCACGGTGAAGGCCTCGCCATAGGTGACGTCGCCCGCGGCGAGCTCACCGCGGATGCCTCCCGGGTTCATGAACGCCAGCTGCGCGCCCGCCTCCCGCGTCGCCGCGAGCAGCGCGTCCGCGAGCAGGTTGCCCAGCGGGGACTCTCCCGAGGGCCACTGCCGCGCATCCGGTCCGCGCAGCGTCTGCTCCACCCGCCCGAGCATGCGCTCGCGCATGGGGGCGCTCAACCGCTCATAGCGCTCCACCAGCGCCCCCACCTCGGGGTCTCCCGCTCCCTCGCGGGTGGTGATGACGTTGTGCGCGCGGCTGTCCACCACGTCGCCGCTCGCCGCGTCCAGCACGAGCTCCAGGTGGGTGATGAGCCGTCCGTAGGACGACGCGCTGGTGACGCGCTTGCCGTCGAGCACGCAGTTGTAGGCCTGGTGGGTGTGGGCACTGAGGACGGCGTCCACCTCGGGATCCATCCGGTGGACGATGTCCACGATGGGGCCGGAGAGCCCCTCGCACCCGTCAGGGGAGGCGCCGGGGCCCTTCTGCACGCCCCCCTCGTGCACCAGCACGACGATGGCCCGCACGCCCTGCTTCCTCAGCTCGGGCACGAGCGCGTTGACGGTGTCCGCCTCGTCGAGGAAGCGCAGCCCCTGGATGCTGGCGGCGTTGACGATCTCCGGCGTGCCCTGGAGCGTCATGCCGATGAAGGCCACCTTCACGCCCTCGAACTCCCGCAGCGCGTAGGCGGGAAAGAGCGGGGCGTCCTTGGCGTCGACCACGTTGGCCGCGAGGAACTCGAAGCGCGCGCCCGCGAAGGGCTCGCGGCCCTGGCAACCCTCCACCGGGTGACAGCCTCCGTTGCGCATGCGCAGCAGCTCGGCGGTGCCCTCGTCGAACTCGTGATTGCCCACGCCGTGCAGCGTGAGCCCCATGAGGTTCATCGCCTCGATGGTGGGCTCGTCGTGGAACAGGGCGGAGAGCAGCGGGCTGGCGCCGATGAGATCTCCCGCGGACACCACCACGGGGGGCGCCGCCGAGGGCGCCGCGCGCAAGCGCGACAGATGCGCGGCGAGCCACGCCGCGCCTCCGGCCGCCACCCGCTCCGGCTTGCCCTCCAGGAGCCGGCCGGTGCGCACCTCTCCCGCCGAGCCCGTGGGCGGCGCGAGGTTTCCATGAAAGTCATTGATGGCGAGGATGCGTGCGAGCACGGTCTTCCCCGCGGGGGTACTCGCCGCCCGCGTGGCGGAGGGCTGTCCTCCAGGCGGGTGGGCACAAGCGCAGAGGAGCGAGGCGAGCAGGGCCGCGCATGACGTGAGGGGACGGGGGCGTGGACGGGGGAGCATGTGGCGCATGAGTCTGGCTTCTCGTGCATACCCGGAGCGGGTTCGCACGTCTCCTGTTCCTCCGTTGTAGACTGGAGCCCGGGGAGGACAAAGCCATGCGAATCCGTTCGTCCACAGGTCGCGGCTTGCTCGCCGTGGGACTGCTGCTGCTGTTCTACGTGGGCATGAGCGGGCTCGCGTTGGGGCTGCTCTCCCTGCCCTATGTGCTGCAAGTGGGCCCTCGCCTGCACACGTTGCTCACCGTGCTGTGCGTGGCGGCTGGGGGCGCGCTCCTCTGGAGCCTGGTGCCGCGGCTCGAGCACTTCGAGCCTCCGGGGCTGTTGCTCACCGAGGCCGAGCACCCGCGGCTGTTCGCGATGATTCGCGACGTGGCCCGGCGCATGGAGGCGCGCATGCCCGAGGACCTGTACCTCATCGCCGACGTCAACGCCTACGTGTCTCAGGTGGGCGGGGTGCTGGGGCTCGGTGGCCGGCGGGTGATGTGTCTGGGCATGGGGCTGTTCGCGGTGGACAACGTGTCGCAGTTGCGCGCGGCGGTGGCGCACGAGCTCGGTCACTTCCAGGGAGGGGACATGCGGCTGATGGGGCTGCTGTGCGCCACGCGCCAGGCGATGGCGCGCTCCCTGGCGCTGTTCGGGCGGGACGAGCACGCGCTGCTGCGCTGGCCCCTCGCGTGGATGTGCGGGACGTTCCTGCGCCTCACCCAGGCGCTCAGCCGGGAGCAGGAGTTGGTGGCGGATGGCTGGAGCGTGCGCATCGCCGGCAAACAGGCGCATGTGTCGGGGCTGCGCTGGGAGGCGCTGCACGCGGCGGGCTACCGCCGCTTCCTCGAACAGGAGGTGTGGCCCCTGGCCGACCGGGGCGTGGTGCCCGACAACCTCTTCGAGGGCTACCGGCGCTACCTGGCGAGCGCCGCCTGGCGCGAGGGCCTGGGGGAGTTGACGGCCGCGGCGTCCGAGCGTGCCCCGTGCCCCTATGACTCGCACCCGAGCCTGGACGAGCGCGTCGCGTTCGCCGAGCGGTTCGAGCTGCCGGACGAGCCCGTGGACGAGACGCCCGCGTCCTCGCTCCTGTCGAACGTGGAGGCCCTGGAGCGCTGCTTCACCCAGCGGCAGTGGCCGCACGCGGTGGAGCTCATGTCGTGGACGGAGGCGGGCGCGCGCTGGAGCGTGTTGTGGAACGAGACGGCGAGCCGGGTGCAGGTCCGGGTGCCGGGCTTCTGCCTGGCGCGGGTGGTGGAGCTGCTCCAGGACGCGGCCGCGTGGGGGCCCTTCGCCGAGGCCATCCAGCCGCGGTTGGTGGGCTACCGGGCGCCGGATCGTGACGAGCGGGTGCTCGAGGTGGTGAGCCACGCGGCGAGCGCGTACCTGGCGAGCATCCTCGCCCAGCACGGCATGGTGTGGAGGACCTCGCCCGGAGAGCCCCTGCGGCTGGAGCGCGAGGGGGAGCCGGTGGACCCCACGGCCCTGGTGGAGGGCGTGCTGGAGGGACGGCTCGGCGTCGAGGCGGTGGAGGGTCTGTGCGCGCGGCTCGCGGTGGCCCGGGACGCCGCGTGGAGCGTCCGGGAGGAGGAGCGCGAGGGGGCCCTGGCGCCCCTGGTGCCGGTGAAGGTGGAGCACGCGGGGGACGCGGTGACGGTGTGCGCTCCCTTCTCGCGCCTGGGTCTGCCGCAGTGCTGCGCCGTCTGTGGGGGCGACCTCTGCCGCCACGTGCAGACGCGCTTCCACGTGGGCGGCATGCTGAGCGACCACGGCGACATCACCATCGAGGTGCCCGTCTGCCAGACGCACGCGCTCCAGCCGCACAAGGCCTTCAAGGTCCGCCGCTACGAGCAGGCCTCGGACCTCATCACGCTCGAGGTGCCCTCGCTCGAGTACGCGCGGCTCATCCAGCGCAGCAACGCCTGAAGCGGGCGGGCGGACGGGCGCTCGTTCCCCTCGTCTCGTTCCCAGCGCGGGGGGGAATGCGCAGCTTGGTTTCTCGAGGAGGGGTACATGCCAGAGAAGCCGCCGACCACGCCGGGCGCCCCGGTGAAGGAGCCGGAGCCCAGGAAGGCTCCGCGTGAGGAGCCCGTGCAGCCTCCGCCGGAGATCGAACCGCCCAGGCCCCAGACGCCGGAGATCGAGCCACCCCGGCGCGAGCCGCCCGTGACCGAGCCGGGCCGCACGCCCGAGCCGGAGATCAAACCACCCGGCATCCACGAGCCGCCGGATCCGAACAAGCAGCCCCCGGGTGTTCCGGGCATCATCGCGTAGACGTCACTCGCCGCCGCCCTTGGCGTACAGGGCTTCAATCACCTGGGCGTAGTTCTGGCTGACGACGTGGCGGCGCACCTTGAGGGTGGGCGTCAACTCGTTGCGCTCCAGGGTGAAGTCCTGGGGGAGGATGACGAACTTGCGGATGGACTCCGCGCGCGACACCGAGCGGTTGGCGGCCTCGATGGCGCCCTCCACCTCGGCGCGCAGCGTGGGGTCCTCCGCGAGCGCCTCCACCGTCTGGCCCTCCTTGCCGTTCTTCTTCGCCCACTGCTTGAACGCGCCGGCGTCGAGCGTGACGAGCGCGGCGACGAAGGGCTTGCCCTCGCCCACCACCATGGCCTGGCTGACGAGCGGATTCTCCCGGATGCGATCCTCCAGGGGGCCGGGCGCCACGTTCTTGCCCGCCGCGGTGACGAGGATCTCCTTCTTGCGGCCGGTGATGCGCAGGAAGCCCTGGGCATCCAGGCTCCCCAGATCTCCCGTCTGCAACCACCCGTCCGGGTTGACGGTGCGCCGCGTGGCCTCCTCGTTCTGGAAGTAGCCCCGGAACACCTGCGGGCCCTTGACGACGATCTCCCCATCCTCCGCGATGCGCACGGTGGTGCCGGGCACGGGCTGCCCCACGGTGCCGGGCCGGGCGGCCTGGGGCGCGTTGAGCGTGAGCACGGGGCTCGTCTCGGTCATGCCGTAGCCCTCGAGCACCTGCACGCCCACGCCCCGGTAGAAGTGGTTCAACCGCTCGGGCAGCGGTCCTCCTCCCGACACGATGAAGCGCAGCTGGCCGCCGAGAATCCCCCGCAGGGTGCGGTACACGAGCCGGTCGAACACGCCGTGCTGGAGCCGGGTGAGGAGCGAGGCCCCGCCGCCGACGCTCTCGCGCGAGTAGCGCACGGCCGCGTCCGTGGCGAGGTCGAACACGCGCGCCTTTCCGGACTGCTCGGCCTTCTGCCGCGCCGTCTGGAACACCTTCTCCAGCACGCGCGGCACCGTGCCGAACCACGTGGGCTTCACCAGCGACAGCTCCTCCACGAGCTTGCCGGGGCTGGTGGCGAAGGCCACCGGCAGGCCCTTCTCCACGGAGGCCAGGAACAAGATCTTCGCCAGCGCGTGCGCCAGGGGCAGGAACAAGAGCGTGCGATCCCGCTCGGTGATGACGTCCCGGGCATGCTCCATCACCTGCAGGACGTTGGCGCGCAGGTTGCCGTGCGTCAGCTCGCAGCCCCGGGGCCGCCCGGTGGTGCCCGAGGTGTAGATGAGGGTGGCCAGGTGCTCCGCGCGCAACCGCGACAGCCGCTCCTCCAACCGTGCCTCCTCCACGCCCTCGCCGCGCTGCCGCAGCTCCTCGAGCGCTCCCTTCTCGATCACGAAGGTGTGACGGCAGTCCGGCAGCCGCTCCGCGCACGCGCGCTGGTGGGCGTGTAGG